>CAZZFT010000036.1:0-35841 GCA_964653555.1 uncultured Spirochaetales bacterium
CGGCTCGGCGCCGGCCGCGTCTACCACTGCATGAACTCGGTCGGCCAGATGTGGCGCGCCTTCGACCTGATGGTCGAACGCGCCACGACGCGCGAGGTGCACGGGGGTCTGCTCGAGACCAAGCAGTTCATCCAGGGCTTCATCGCCGAGTCCTACATCGATCTCCAGGCCGCGCGCCTGATGACGATCCACACCGCCGAGCGGATGGACAGCGGACTCGACGCCCGCACCGACATCTCGGCACTGAAGATCTTCGTGCCCGAGGCCTATCACCGGGTGGTGGATCGCGCGATCCAGGTGTGGGGAGCGGCCGGCGTCTCGGGCGACCTTCCCCTCGCCACCATGTACCAGGGCGCGCGCACGCTGCGGCTCGCCGACGGTCCCGACGAAGTACACAAGATCCTGATCGCGAAGAACGTGCTGAAGCGCTACCACGCCGGCGAGTCCTGGGACTTCGGCAACTAGCCCGCGCATCGCCGAGCCCTCGCATGCCCGAGCTGTGGACTCTCACGGTCTCCTCTCCCCAGCGCGCGGCCGACACCGCGCGCCGGGCCGAGGCGGCGGGCTGGGCGGGGATGGCGGTGGTCGATTCGCAGAACCTGTCCGGCGACAGCTACGTGGCGCTCGCCCTGGCCGCGAGCGCGACCGAGCGCCTGGGTCTGGCCACGGGCGTGACCAACCCGGTGACGCGCCATCCGGCGGTCACCGCGGCGGCGATCGCGAGCATCCAGGTCGCCTCCGGCGGCCGGGCCGTCCTGGGCATCGGACGCGGCGACTCGGCGCTCGCCCACCTGGGGCGCGCGCCCGCGCCGGTCGCCGTCTTCGAGCGCTATCTGATCGCCCTCCAGGCCTACCTGCGCGGGGAGGAGGTCGCGTTCTCGGAGCTCGACTTCCACGAGCGGATCGCGCCGCCCGTGGAGACGCTCGGCCTCGCCGACACGCCGCGCCGCAGCCGGCTGCTCTGGATCGACCGCCGGCGTCCGAAGGTGCCGGTGGAGGTGGCCGCGACCGGGCCGCGGGTCGTCGCCGCGGCGGCGCGCGCGGCCGACCGCGTGATGTTCGCGCTCGGCGCGGACCCGGAGCGCATCGCCTGGGGGATCGAACGGGCGCGCGAGGCGCGCGCCGAGGCGGGGCTCCCGGGCGAGGGCCTCGCCTACGGCGCCTACGTGAACCTGGTCTGCCATCCCGACCTCGCGACGGCGCGCGCGCTGGCCGCCGGCGGCGTCACCACCTTCGCGCGCTTCTCGGTGATGCACGGCAGTGCCCAGGGACCGGTGACGGGCGAGCAGGCGCAGGTGCTGGGCCGGATCCGCGAGGCCTACGACATGCGCGCCCACACCCGGGCCGACACGAGCCACATCGGGGCCCTCACGCCCTCCTTCGTCGATCGCTATGCGATCGTGGGCCCACCGGAGCACTGCGTGAAGCGGATCGAGGAGCTGGGTCGGCTCGGCCTCGACAAGCTCGTCGTGACCGGGCCGACCGCCGGCGCCGACCGCGCCGAGGCCGTCCGCTCCGCCGAGCTCCTCGCCCGCGAGGTGCTACCGGCCTTCGCGTCGGCCTGACCGCGCGCGACGATCGGGCGCTCAGCCCACCCGCAGACGGCTGGCGCTGCGCCGTTCGCCCCAGTGGGCGACCGGGTTGTTGACGAACCAGGGCGGCCGGTCGACGAGCACCTCCGTCTCCAGCCACAGTCGCTTCAGGTGGCGGATCCGTCCGGCGGAGCGGTCGTCCTCGTAGGCGGTCCGGCCGTGCATCACGTGGAAGTTGTTGATGAACTGCATGTCGCCCGGGCGCAGCTCCATGTGCACGTGGTGGGTCGGGTCGTCGGCCAGCTCCACCAGCCGCGCGAGAGCGCGCTTCGCGGTCTCCGTGAGCCGCGGTGCCTCCGGGTGCCGCTGGGAGGCTCGGATGTAGGGCGGGATGCAGCGCACGAACAGGCGGCCCTGCCACTCGGTGAAGACCGGGAGCTCGTAGTAGGGCTTGCCGCCCTGCTTCTGCTCGCCGCGGTAGTCGTAGGGCTGTGGCCGGTAGAGCTCCGCGGCCAGCTCGGGGCTCTCGCGCACCAGCCGGTTGTGGATCGCGACCGTGTTGGCCACCGCCGAGAGGCCGCCGCGCAGACCGTTCTCGAGACACAGGAGCCCCACCAGGTCGGAGCCGTCGCAGTGGAAGGGCAGGGCCGTCCCGCCGAGCTCATTGCCGCGCGCGGTGGGATCGTCAAAGGCCTTGCCCTGGTCGGTGACGTCGCCCAGCACGTGGCCGTACTGGTTCTGGGGCCAGGGGGATCCGAGGTGCGTGCCGATCCCCCAGTAGAGCATCTCCATCTCGGCCTGGGAGTAGCGGCTGCGGTCGAGGCCGCGCAGGCGGACGAACCCGCACCCGTCGATCAGCTCGCGCTCGATCGCGCGCAGACGGCGGCGGAGCGTCGGCAGCGGGAAGTCCTCGCGATCGATCTCGAGCACGTCCTCGGACTTCGCGAGCGCGCGGCGCAGCGCCGCGTCGAGCTCCCCCCGCTCGGCGTCGTCGAGGAGCTCGGTCCAGAGCGACTCGTCGGCGACCTGCTCCGCCGTCCACTCGCAGGAGGGCTCCAGGATCCTCGGTGTGTGGCTCATGACCTCCGCTCCACGTGTTGCGTTCAACCCCTGCGCAGGGTCTGGCCGCCGTCCACGGGCAGCACGACGCCCGTGACGAAGCGCGCCTCGTCCGAGGCCAGGAACAGCGAGGCGTAGGCGACGTCCCAGGCCGTACCCATCTTCGCGCCGAGCGGCACGGACGCGTCGCGGCGCGCGATCAGCTCTTCTTTCGCGACACCCCGACCGCGGGAGATGCCCTCGATCGCCATCGGCGTGTTCATCTGTCCCGGCATGATCGCGTTCACCCGCACGTGGTGACGCGCGTTGGCCAGGGCGAGCTGCTCGGCGAGCGCGTTGAGGGCCGCCTTCGACACCTTGTAGCCCACGCCGGGATAGCCGCAGACCGCCGCGATCGACGAGATCAGGATCACCGAGCCGCTGCCCTGCTCGCGCATCACCGGGATCGCGTGCTTGCAGGCGAGCCAGGCGCCCTTGAGGTTGGTGTCGAAGATCGCGTCCCAGGCCGACTCCTCGATCGCCAGGGCGCCCGCGTCGCCGCCGGCGATGCCCACGTTCTCGTGCAGCACGTCGAGGCGGCCGAAGCGCTCTCGGCAGATCGCGACCATCGCCGCGCAGTCCTCGGAGCGCGTGACGTCGCCGTGCAGGGCGGAGGCGTTGCCGCCTTCCCTGCGCACGACCTCGCAGGTCTCCTCGGCCGACGCCTCGTCCCGGTCGACGCACAGCACGCGCGCGCCTTCGCGGGCGTAGAGAATGGCCACCGCCCGGCCGTTGCCGATCGTGTCGCCGGGCGTCTGCCCCGCGCCCACCACGATCGCGACCCGGTCGCGAAGCCTCGCGCCCACTTCAGGCCGGCATCCGCGGCAGACCCTCGTCGAGCTGCACGCCCAGTGAGTTCAGCACCATCGACACCATGTTGTACTGGCCGACGGTGAACAGCAGGTCCACGAGCTGCTGCGGCTCCCAACGCTTCGCCAGCTCCTGCCAGGTGGCGTCCGAGACGAAGGCGTCGGCGTGCAGCTCGTCCACCGCGCGCAGCAGCGCCGCGTCGTCCGAGCTCCAGCCCGGCTCGTCGGGCCCCTTCGTCACGCGGCGGATCTCCTGGTCCGAGAGCCCGATCTGCTTCCCGATCACCATGTGCTGGGCGAATTCGTACTCGGCCCGGCACAGCCAGCCGATCCGCAGGATCGCGAGCTCGCGCTCGCGCGCCGGCAGCGTCGACTTGAACAGCACGTGGTTGCCGAACACCAGCCAGCGCTTCAGGAGCGCCGGGTGGCGGGCGAGCGTGGTGAAGATGTGGAAGGGCTTGCGCGCGGAGCTGCCGAGGCCGCCGGTCTGCCCGAGCAGCTCGCGGACCTCGTCGCTCCACTCCGATTCGTCGAGCGGCTCGAGCCGCGGCTTCGCCAGGCGCATGGGGGGTCCCTCCTTTTCGGGCGTCCCATTATACGAGCCGGTGCGCCCAGCGGTGCTCTGTCGAGTACGCCCGGGGGTTCAGCCGCGAACCGATCTGGCCGATCCGGACGGCCGGACGACTGCCGAGAGGCCCCGTGATCCGACGCTCCGCGAAGCTCCTCGCCGTCTACCTGCTCGGCCTCGTGCTCGTGGCCGGCTGGTCGCTGGGACACGTGCTCGGCGGCACGGTCACCAGCGAGAACGCGGCCGCGGTGATCGTCTTCCCCTTGGCGTGGCTCTTCGGCTTCTGGCCGACGGTGATGCCGATCCTGCTCGCCGCGCGCATCCGGCGCCTCCAAGGAACGCTGGAGGAGTTCGTCCAGCGACGCGCCGCGGGTCTGCCCACCGAGGAGTCCCGGCAGGAGCTGGAGGACACGTTCACGCTGCTCGCCGCGGAGGAGAACGGCGTGCCCGAGTTCCTCGTGCGCCCGGTCGTGCGCCGCTTCCTCCGGTCGCCGCAGAGCTGACCCGGCGCGGGACGCGCCGAGAGCGCGACCGGATCCTTCGCTCCGGACCTCCTGCGAGCCCTCGTCCTGCTATCGTGCCAGGGATGGGAGAGACGCCTCCTCCTGCGCATTCGGCCCTCGAGACGACGGAGAGCTCCGGCGGCGCGGCCGTCGCGTCGCTGGCTGCGCGGATCGCGGTCGGGCTGGCCGGCCTCGGTCTGCTGGTGGGATTCTTCCTGCCCTGGGTCCGGCTCGGCGACGTCGTCTCCCTGAGCGGTCTCGGGATGGCACTCACCGGCGGAGAGGCGATCAAGGAGCTTTCGGGTCCTTTCCGGTCGATCCTCTTCGTCGTGCCGCTGGCGGGGCTGGTGCTGATCGCGAGCGCGATCCGCGACTGGGCCGTCGGTTGGGCGGGTCTCGCCGGCGGACTGCTGATCGTCGCCATCGGCCTCTTCACGCTGATCCGCGTGTTCCTGGACAGCACGGGAGCAGGGATGTGGGTGGTCGCACTCTCCGCGCTCGTGGCGACGGCGGTCGGCGTGATCGCCTACCGCAACCGCTGAACGCGAGCCGCCGGCCAGAGCCTGGGGTCCGCCCGCCCTTAGCCCTTCGTCGCGACCTCGGCCTCCACCTCGGCGTCGAAGTCGCGCTGCGCGAAGGAGCCGTCGCCGATCGCCATGTCCGGATACTTCTCGCGAAAGGTCACGATCATGGCATCGAGCGGCGCGTCGTCGTACTCCCCGCGCTCGTTCACGTACTCCATGTGGCGTCTCCCCTCGCGGTCGAAGGGGTGGTACAGGGAGTCGTGTCGTCCGTCGAAATCGAGCGGCAGGAAGCCGAACTTCTCGCACAGCTCGATGTTGAAGGCCGGCGTCGCCTTGACCCAGCACCCACCGAGCTGGACCGAGGTGTAGCCGTGCCAGTAGAACACGTCGGTGTTCATGGACGCGCGCAGGTTGGCCGTGGAGAGGTGGTTGCGCACGTCGGCGAACCCGAGACGCGAGGGGAGCCCCAGCGATCGATAGCAGGCCGCTAGCAGCACGGACTTGGCGACGCACCAGCCCTGTCCGGTGGCCAGCGTCGTCGAGGCGCGCAGCCTCTCGACACTGAGCGCGGCGCCGTACGGGTTGTAGCGGATCCCGTCGCGCACGGCGTAGTAGACGCGAACCGCCGCGTCGATCTCGTCCTGCGCTCCCTCGGCGTTCCGGCGCGCGAAGTCCGCGACGGCGGGATGATCGGCGTCGATGACCGGAGTGGGGAGCAGCACGGCGGAATCGTGGTCGCGACGCGGAGAGGTCATGGTCGTCATCGGATCCCTCGGACGGAGAAGATCTGCTGCTGCAGGCCCGGTCCCTCGTCGAGCACCGTGTAGGCGATGTCGATGCCATCGGTGGTCCGGGCGTAGTGGATGTCTCCGGGAGCGGTCATCGCTCGTGGGTTTACCCGTTTGCGCCCGGCCCGGCCACGGGGGTCGCCCTGCGTCAGGGTGCGCATTGGGGCATCCCCCGACCGGTTGCGTCCCGAAGGTTCGACGCGCGCTCGATGCCCGCACCGCGTGTACCGGATACCAATGATGTTCTCGATATCAAGCAGATACGCTAACCGCTCGGTATACTGAGCACTTGGACCGATCCTTTGACTCGAGGGTGGAGCCGATCGCGGCCAAAGACGTAGCAGCATCGTCGAGTCCGTGAGCATCACAGGCAACGCGCTCACCGCCTCTGCTCAGGTGGACGAACCGATCCGGGCCGAGATCTTTGGCCCCGAGCGGCTGGAGCAGCACGCCGAGAGCCTCGCCGCGGCCGATCGCGTCACGGAGAAGCCCAGCCGAGGCCGGGATCTTCTTCCGCGGGTCCGGGACAACGGGCGCGCTCTGCTCGACGCCTATCGCAGCAGCGTCGAGGCGGCCGGGGCGAAGCGGGAGGTCACGCTCGCCGAGGAGTGGTTCCTAGACAACTTCCACGTCGTAGACGAGCAGCTCCGCGAGATCCGAGACCACCTACCCGAGAGCTACTACCGCCGACTGCCGAAGATCGCGGCGGGCCATCTTGCGGGAACTCCGCGCGTGTACGGGCTGGCCTGGGCCTACGTCGCCCACACCGACAGCCATTTCGAGCTGGAGACGCTCGAGCGTTTCGTCCGGGCCTACCAGCGCGTTCAGCCCCTCGGCATCGGCGAGCTCTGGGCGGTGCCCATCCACCTGCGCATGGTGCTGGTGGAGAACCTGCGGCGACTGTCGCAGCTGATCGTCGTCTCCCGCCGAGCGCGGACCCTGGCCGACGCGCTGGCGGATCGTCTGCTCGGCCTCGGTGGTGGACCGGCGGAGAACACCGAGGACGTCCTGCACTCTCTGGACGAGACGCCTCTGGCTCGGTCATTCGCCGTGCAGCTGGTCCAGCGGCTGCGCGACCAGGACGCGTCCATCACGCCGGCCCTGGAGTGGCTCAATCGGAGGCTCGGTGCCCAGGGGACGTCCCCGGGCGAGGTGGTGGCCCAGGAACACCAGTCCCAGGGCGCAGCCACCGCAACGGTGCGCCACATCATCAGCAGCATGCGCTGGATGTCCTCCATCGACTGGCTCGAGTTCTTCGAGGACGTGAGCCTGGTGGATGAGGTCCTGTGCACGGCTCCCGCGTTTGCGGCCATGGATTTCTCGACGCGCGACGACTACCGGAAGCAGATCGAGATGCTCTCCCGGGGCTCGGCGTCTTCGGAGATCGAGGTCGCGCGGGAGGCCGTGCGGCTGGCACGGGATACAGCCGAGGAGAACCGGCAAGGCCGTCGCGCCGAAACCGAGAGCGACTCCCCCGGCGGCGCGTCGAAGCTTTCCGGGATTCCCGAGCGCGCCGAAGAGGACCCCGGGTTCTTCCTCGTTTCCAAGGGCCGGAGGGAGTTCGAAAGGCGGCTGGGCTTCCGCCCTTCCCTGCGTCTTCGATTCCTGCGCGCCTGGCGGGCCCGGGCGATCACAGCGTACCTGGGAGGGATCGCTGCTCTCACCGCGCTGCAGCTCTGCGGCCTCCTGTTCGTCGCCGGGTCGGCCGGGGCAGCGCCCTGGAGCCTCGTTCTCCTGGCCCTGCTCGGCGTCGTGCCCGCCTCGGAGATCGCGGTATCCCTCGTTCATCGACTGGTTGCAGCGCTCCTTCCGCCCCGAAGACTCCCGAAGCTCGAGCTCGCGCAAGGCGTGCCTCCGGAGCTTCGAACCGTGGTCGCCGTGCCCACGTTGCTCATGAACCCTGCCGACCTCGAGGAGCAACTCGAGCGTCTCGAGGTGCACTACCTCGCCAACCCAGAGGGTCATCTCCACTTCGCGCTTCTTACCGACTGGGCGGATTCGCCTCGCGATCCCATGCCCGACGACGACGCGTTGCTCGAGGCGCTGGCTCTGGGCATCGAACGTCTCAATGCCCGCTACGAGGGACCGCCCGGAGGTGGGGCGCGCTTCCTCGTGCTGCACCGCCGGCGTCTCTGGAACGCGCAGGAAGGGCGGTGGATCGGCTGGGAGAGGAAGCGAGGAAAGCTCCACGAGCTGAACCGGCTGCTGCGCGGCGCCACGGACACCTCGTTCATTCCCGTCCGCGGACGAGCGCCCGAGGTGCCCGAGGGCGTCCGTTACGTCATCACCCTGGATGCCGACACCCGGCTTCCCAAGGGCACCGCCTACCGTCTCGTCGGAGCGATGGCGCACCCGTTGAACCGGGCCCGCTTCGACCGCGAGAGGGGACGCGTGGTCGAGGGCTACGCGATCATGCAGCCCCGCATCACGCCGTGGCTTCCCACCGGACCGGGCAGCACGATCTACCAGCGGATCGTCTCGGGTCCCGGTGGTGTGGACCCCTATGCGGCCGCGATCTCCGACGTATATCAGGACCTCTTCGAAGAGGGCTCCTATACGGGGAAGGGGATCTACGACGTCGATGCCTTCGAGGCGGCGCTCGAGGGGAAGGTCCCCGAGAACACGCTTCTCAGCCATGATCTCTTCGAGGGCCTGTTCGCGCGCGCCGGGCTGCTCACCGATGTCGATCTCTTCGAGGAGTTCCCCTCCAACTACGAGGTGGCCGCGCGTCGTCAGCATCGCTGGGTCCGGGGCGATTGGCAGCTCCTCCCCTGGATCCTGGGCCAGGCGCGGGATGCCGCCGGACGAAGGAAGCCAACGCGCCTTCCGGCCCAGGCCCACTGGAAGATGGTCGACAATCTTCGGCGAAGCCTCCTCGCACCCTCGTCATTTCTCTTGGGCGTTGCCGCATGGGCCCTGCCTAACGTTCCGACGCTCCTCTGGACCGGTCTCTTCGTCGGGTCCATCGCGGTGCCCGCTTGCATCCCGATCCTCGACGGCCTCGTCCCGCGGCGAAAGGGGATCTCCAAGCGGAGCCACCTGCGGGCGGTGGCCAACGACCTGTTCGTAGCTCTGTCACAGACCTTCCTGGCCGTCACCCTGCTGGCCCACCAGGCGTGGCTCATGGTGGACGCCGTCGTGCGCACGCTCGGTCGGCTCTACGTCACGAGACGAAACCTCCTCGAGTGGGTTCCGGCTGCGCAAGCGGGGTACGGCGTCGATCTGAGGCTCCGCTCCTTCTACCAGCACCAACGCTCTGGCGTCATGCTCGCCCTCGGCGCGGGTCTGCTCGTCGTCGTGCTCAGGCCGGGTGCCTGGGCAGTGGCCGCGCCGTTCCTATTGCTGTGGGCGCTGTCGCCCGCCATCGCCTGGCGGATGAGCCTGCCGCCGAAGCGGGTGGAGGCGCAGGTTCTCTCCGCCGAGGAGACGCGCTCCTTGCGCCTGCTCGCCCGGCGCACCTGGCGCTTCTTCGAGACGTTCGTGAACGAAGAGGAGAACGCCCTCCCGCCGGACAACTTCCAGGACGCCCCCGAGCCGGTCATCGCGCACCGCACCTCGCCGACCAATCTGGGTCTCTACCTGTTGAGCACGACCGTCGCCCGCGACTTCGGCTGGATCGGTGCCCTCGACATGACGCAGCGCCTCGAGGACACGCTCGACACCATGACCGACCTGCGTCGCTTCCGCGGCCATTTCTTCAACTGGTACGACACCCGGGACCTGCGGCCGCTCGATCCCGTCTACGTCTCGACGGTCGACAGCGGCAATCTGGCGGGACACCTGATCGCGGTGGCGCAGGCATGCCGCGCGCTCGTGCCGCGCCCGCTCCTGGGTTCGGAGGCCCTGGAAGGGATCCGGGACGCTCTCGAGCTGGTCCTCGAAGCGGCGGAGCACGCCAAGCTTCCTCGTCGTACGCAGACGGTTTCGGAGACGCATCTGCGCGAGGCGGCGGAGTCGATCGCGGCCGCGCTCGACGAAGCCCCGACTTCGCTTCCCGCGTGGGTGCACCGCTTCGAGCAGCTGGAGGGACTGACGGAGACCCTGCTCGACATCGCGCGCACGCTCGCGAGCGAGGACGGAGAGGAGTCCCGGTCCGAGGTCCTGGCGTGGTCGCAGAGCGTCCGAGACTGCGTTGCGAGTCACGCCCGCGACCTCGACACGACCGCGCTCGTCGACATCGGACACCGGCTCTCGGCCCTCGCACTGCGCGCCGAGGGGATGGTCCAGGCTACCGATTTCCGGTTCCTCTTCGACTCCTCGCGCAAGCTCTTCTCGATCGGCTATCTCGTGGCCGAAGGCACGCTCGATCCCAACTGCTACGACCTGTTGGCCTCCGAGGCGAGACTCGGAAGCTTCGTGGCCATTGCCAAGGGCGACGTCTCGCCCCGACACTGGTTCCTGCTGGGCAGGGCGCTCACGCCGGTGGGACGCGGCGCGGCTCTCGTGTCCTGGTCGGGCTCGATGTTCGAGTACCTGATGCCGCTTCTGGTGATGCGGCAGCCCGCTCGCAGTCTCCTGGATCTCAGCTGCCGTCTCGTGGTGGGGCGCCAGATCCAGTACGGCGCCGAGCGAAGAGTCCCGTGGGGCGTCTCCGAGTCGGCCTACAACATCCGGGACGTGGAGCTCACCTACCAGTACTCGGATTTCGGCGTGCCGGGCCTGGGGCTCAAGCGCGGGCTCTTCGAGGACGTCGTGGTGGCTCCCTACGCGACGGCGCTGGCGGCCGTGCTGGAGCCGAAGGCTGCGCTGCAGAACTTCGCGAGCCTCGAGGAGGCGGGAGCGCGAGGCGTCTACGGTTTCTACGAGGCCCTCGACTATACGCCGGCGCATCTTCCGGAGAACACGCGAGTAGCGGTGGTCCGGACCTTCATGGCGCATCACCAGGGGATGACCCTCGTTTCGCTGGGAAACGTGGTCCACGACGGCGAGACGCGCAGGCGCTTTCACACCCATCCCATGGTCCAGGCGGCGGAGCTGCTGCTCCAGGAACGGACTCCGCGATCGGTCGCCGTGACCCGACCCCGAGGTGAGGAGGTGCAGGTGGCGCCGCTCGTCCGCGACCTCGTTCTTCCGACGCTGCGGCGCTTCGACTCGCCGCACGACGTCACGCCTCGCACTCACCTTCTCTCCAACGGCCGCTACACGGTCATGATCACGACGGCGGGCTCCGGCTTCAGCCGCTGGAACGACCTCGCCGTCACCCGTTGGCGGGAGGACACGACCCGTGACGGCTGGGGAACGTTCCTGTACCTGCGCGATGTCGACACCCACGACGTCTGGTCTGCGGGCTTCCAGCCGAGCGGAACGGTCGTCGATCACTACGAGGTCATCTATTCCGAGGACCGCGCGAAGATCGTGCAGCGCGACCGGTCGCTGGTCATCACCCTCGAGATCGTGGTCTCCCCCGAAGACGACGCCGAGCTGCGCCAGCTGACGGTGACGAACGTCGGAAACCGAGACCGTGAGATCGACGTCACGTCGTACGCGGAGGTCGTCCTGGCTCCCCAAGACGCCGACGAGGCCCACCCATCGTTCTCGAACCTCTTCGTGGAGACGGAGTTCGTTCCCGAGCTCGGAACCCTGCTCGCGACGCGCCGTTCGCGTTCGGCGGACGATTCCCCGATCTGGCTGGCCCACCTGGCCGCCGGCGATGGGGATCCGGCATTCCCGCCGCAGTACGAGACCGACCGCGCTCGCTTCCTCGGTCGGGGCCGCGGGGTTCGGACTCCCCTGTGCGTGGTCGACGGAGCACCGCTTTCGGGCACGACCGGGGCGGTTCTGGATCCGATCGTGAGCCTCCGACGGCGGCTCGCGATTCCCCGAGGAGCAACGGTCCGTCTCGTGTTCACCACGCTGGTGGCAACGTCCCGGGAGGACGCGCTCCAGATCGCGGAGAAGTACCGGCAGCCGGCCACCTTCGAGCGGGAGAGCTCGCTGGCATGGACCCAGGCACAGGTCCAGCTGCATCACCTGCGGATCACCCAGGACGAGGCTCATCTCTTCCAGCGTCTGGCCAACCGTCTGATCTACGCGGATCCGACGTTGCGCGCGGCGCCCTCGGTGGTCGCGACCAACCGCGGCACTGCATCCGGGCTCTGGCCCTACGGCATCTCCGGCGACCTTCCCATCGCGCTGGTGAGCATCGAGCGGGACGAGGAGCGAGACGTAGTGCGCCAGCTCCTGCGGGCGCAGGAGTACTGGCGCATGAAAGGGATCGCTGCCGATCTGGTGATCCTCAACGCCACCGGCACCTCCTACGTACAGGCGCTCCACGAATCCCTCGAAGGGATGGTGCGAGCCAGCCAGGCGGCCGGGGAAGAGCAGCAGGGGAGACACGGAGGGGTCCATCTTCTCCGCGCCGACCTCGTGCCTGCGCGCGACCAGCTCCTCCTGCGCGCAGCGGCACGAATCATGATCCTCGCGCACCGCGGTGCGCTTTCCGAGCAGGCGGTCCGGCTGGAACGGCCGCGGCCCGCGCCGATCCCGCCGCATCCGCACCCGCCGCGCGAGACGGCCGACGTCGTGGCTCCCCCTGAGCTGGATCTCGAGTTCAGCAATGGCCTCGGCGGATTCGCACGGGGAGGCCGCGAATACGTCACGGTCCTGGGCAAGGGGCAGTGGACCCCGGCTCCCTGGATCAACGTGGTGGCGAACCCCGAGTTCGGCTTCCAGGTTTCGGAGTCGGGAGCGGGCTCGACGTGGTCCGTGAACAGCCGCGAGAACAAGCTCACGCCCTGGACGAACGATCCGGTCAGTGACGCACCCGGCGAGATGTTCTTCGTACGGGACGAGGAGAGTGGACGGACCTGGGGACCGACCTTGCTTCCCATCCGCGAAGAGACCGAGCCCTATGTCATCCGGCACGGCCAGGGCTACAGCCGCTTCGAGCACGAAGCTCACGGCATTGCGCTCGACCTTCTGCAGCTCGTTCCCGTGCGCGACCCCGTCAAGATCTCGCGCCTCACCCTGATGAATTGCTCCGACCAGAGTCGGCGCCTCTCGATCACGGCCTATGTGGAGTGGGTGCTCGGGGTCACGCGGGGCCGCTCCGCGCCGCACATCGTCACCGAGATCGACTCCGCGACCCGAGCGCTGTTCGCGCGCAACTCCTGGAATGGGGAGTTCGGGAGCCGGATCGCGTTCGCGGATCTGGGCGGACGACAGACCTCCTGGACGGGCGACCGCCTCGAGTTCCTGGGCCGGAACGCGAGCCTCGACCAGCCTGCGTCTCTGGAGCAAGGGCAGGAGCTGTCCGGCAAGACCGGAGCGGGCTTGGACCCCTGCGCCGCTCTCCGGACGCACGTGGAGCTCGATCCGGGAGAACGCTGCGAGCTGCTCTTCCTCCTGGGACAGGGGGGGGATCCCGAAGAGGCACGAGCTCTGGTCGAGCGCTACCGCGCGCTGGGCAGCGAGGTGCCGCTGCGCGAGGTCGAGGAGCACTGGGACCAGGTGCTGGGCACGGTGCAGGTCGAGACCCCCGATCCCTCGATGAATCTCCTGCTCAACCGATGGCTTCTCTATCAAACGCTCTCCTGCCGCATCCGGGCCCGCTCGGCGCTCTACCAGTCGGGTGGAGCCTACGGGTTTCGCGATCAGCTCCAGGACGTCATGGCTCTGGGGGTCGCGAGACCCGACCTCGTGCGCGAGCACCTGCTGCGAGCTGCGGCACGCCAGTTTCGGGAAGGGGACGTCCAGCATTGGTGGCATCCACCGTCGGGGCGCGGAGTTCGGACCCGCATGTCCGACGACCGCGTCTGGCTGCCGTATGCGGTGGCGCACTATCTGCGCACGACCGAGGACGAAGCGGTGCTCGAAGAGCAGATTCCCTGGCTCGAGGGACCGGTCCTGGAGGAGGGCCAGCAAGAGGCCTACTTCGAGCCGACCGCGTCGGAGGACCGGGCGACGCTCTACGAGCACTGTGCGCGCGCCCTCGACCGGAGCCTCGAGCTGGGCAGACACGGCCTTCCCTTGATGGGAGCCGGCGATTGGAACGACGGCATGAACCGCGTCGGTCACGAGGGTCGGGGTGAGAGCGTCTGGCTGGGCTGGTTCCTGATCGCGAACCTGAGGGAGTTCGCCCCGATCGCCGACCTCCGCGGCGACGGAGAACGAGCAGCGAGCTGGCGGAGCACGGCGGCCTCGCTCGAGACCTCCCTGGAGGCGGAGGCGTGGGATGGGGAGTGGTACAAGCGGGCCTTCTTCGACGACGGCACACCGCTCGGATCGGCGGAGAACGACGAGTGTCAGATCGACTCGATCGCCCAGTCGTGGGCCGTCCTCTCCGGCGCGGGCGACGAGAAGCGGGCACGCCAGGCCATGGACTCCGTGGATCGAAGGCTCGTCCGTCGCGACGACCGCCTGATGCTGCTCTTCGCCCCGCCCTTCGATCGCACGTCACTGGACCCCGGTTACGTCAAGGGATACGTCCCCGGCATTCGGGAGAACGGCGGACAATACACACACGCCGCGGTCTGGTCGGTCATCGCCTTCGCCATGCTCGGCGAGGGCGACAAGGCCGGCGAGTTCTTCGACCTGCTGAGCCCGATTCGTCATGCGACACGCCGCGCAGACCTCCACCGCTACAAGGGCGAGCCGTACGTCGTGAGCGCGGACGTCTATGCAGCGCCGCAACATGTGGGACGGGCTGGATGGACCTGGTACACGGGCGCCGCCGGCTGGCTCTACCGCGCGGGCCTGGAATGGATCCTAGGCTTCCGCAAGCGCGGCTCCGCTCTCGACATCGATCCCTGCATCCCCCGGGCGTGGAAACGCTTCGAGATCACCTACCGGCATGGCGGCACGGTCTATCGGATCGCTGTCGAGAATCCGCAGGGCGTCTGCCGCGGAGTCTCACGGATGAGCCTCGACGGAACCCTGCTCCCGGCGGGAGCGCTCGTCCCCCTATCCGACGACGGCTCGGAGCACCGGGTGGAGGTAGTGCTCGGCTAGGCACGTGTCTCCGCGAACAGGTGCTCCCCCGGATTTGTCGGGGCCGCGGGCGAGCGACCCGGTCCCTCGGAGGCAGCCCGGATCCACTGGCTGGACCGCGTCACTGGCCTTTCGTCGCGAGCTCGGCCTCCACCCTACGGCGCGCATCGGTACCGGTGCGTGCGCTTCGCGTCTGGAGTCAGCCTTCGAGCTGGGTCAAGCCTTCGCGAATCGCCCACTTCGTCAGATCCGCCACGCTGTGGATGTCGAGCTTGTGCATGATGCTGCGTCGGTGCGTCTCGACCGTGCTCGTGGCGATGTAGAGCCGCTTGCCGATCTGCGGGGACGTCAAACCCTCGGCCAGGAGCTGAAGCACCTCCCTCTCGCGCTCGGACAGCGCGGACGGCTCCGCTCCGCTCCCGGGTCCGGGTCCGGGTCCGTGGAGCGAGGCGTCCACCACCGCCTTCGTGACCTCTGGACAGAGGAAGCTCTTCCCCTGCCGGGCGGCTTCCAGTGCCTTGCGAAGGTCGGCGTAGGCGTTGGCCTTCAGCACGTAGCCGCAGGCGCCCGCCTTGAGCATCGCGCTCACGTAGCGGCCATCCGAATAGCTGGAGAGCGCGATCACCTGGACATCGGGGAACTCGCTCCGAATCTGTCGGGTGGCATCGATTCCATTGAGATCCTTCATGCCCACGTCCATGACCACAACGTCCGGTTCGAGCGTGCCAGAGAGCACGACGGCCTGGCGGCCGCTCGAAGCCTCTCCGACGATCTTCACGCCCTCCTCTTTCTCGAGGATCGAGCGCAGTCCCTCGCGCATGAGCTCATGATCATCCACGAGCAGAATACGAGTCGTCATCGTGCATCTCCTTGATCGTCAGGGAAGGGGCGGGTCGGAAGACTGACCACCACCGTGGTTCCCGCGCCCGGAGTTCCGCGGATTTCCAACGACCCACCCAGCTGCTCCACCCGTTCGCGCAGTGCCAGAAGTCCGAAGCCGTACCGCTTGGCTGTCGGCGGCATGCCGACACCGCTGTCTTCTACCGCGATTCGCGCCATTCGTCCTTCGAGCGAGATCCGGAGGCGTGCCTCCTTGACACCTGAGTGCTTCACCACGTTGATGAGCAGCTCGCGAACCGCCCGATAGAACGTGACGCGCACGTTCTCGTCGAGCTTCAATTCCTGCTCTTCGATGATCTTCACGGTCAGCCCGTAACTGGTCTTCAGATCCTCCGCGAGCCACTGGACGGTTGCGATCAGTCCCACGTCGTGAAGCAGCGGAGGGCTCAGCTGGAAGCTCAGCGAGGAGATCCGGCGGCGGATCTCCACGAGGAGCTCCTCCAGCTCGACCGTCCGGGCGCCACGCTCCATCTCCGTGGCATCCCCCAACGCGTGCAGCTTCAGGGACGCCAGCGAGAGCAGCTGGCCGGCGTCGTCGTGCAGGTCCGCTGCCAGCTGGCGACGCTCCCTCTCCTCGGCCAGCGTTGCCGCGGCCACGGCGGATTGCAACGCACGCTCGGTCCTGCGCAGGTCTGTGACGTCGATCAGGGCGAGATGGATCGCCCCCGACCCAGGCGCCCTCGCGCTCAAAGACATGCCCACGACCTGGGTATCGATCGTGCCTCCCTGGCCCGATACGAGCTCCAGCGTGAGATCCGTGCGCGCTCGACCCTCCATCAGGGCACGCCGCGCGAGGTGCCAACGATCCTGGGAATGAGCCGCGACGAACTCCGAAAGCCTGCTACCGATCAGGCGCGAGTGCGGGATATTCAGGGTCAGCGAAATGGACTGGTTGGCCTCGATGATCCTTCCGTCGAAATCGAGCGTCAGATAGCCGGTCGGAGCCGAATCGTAGAGATTGCGATAGCGCTCGTTGGATGCCTCGGCTGCGAGTTGCGCCTGCCGTAGCTCCTCGTTCTGGAGCTTCAGCTCGATCTTGTGAACCTCCAGCTCGTGCACGACGGCCAGGATCTCGTCGTGCGTGAGGCGCTCTAGATCGACGGGCGTCGTCTCGGCCATCTCCTGTTCGGCCTCCCCGCGGAGCGCGTCGGGCGGGTGCGGTCTGCGGCTCCCCTTGCTCACCGTCACATCACCTCGCTTCCCGCGGCTTCAGCCTGCGGCCCGCGGATCTCGTGGATCCCGAGCAGGACGAGCTCGGCGATCGACCCGGGCTTGGACGCCAAGGGGTGCGCGTTCAAGAGCAGCCTGCGTCGTCCGACCTGGGGGAGTTCGATCTCCACCTCGAAGTCGTCGAAGCCCGTGCCCTCTTTCAGGGTCTTCTCCAGGCGTTCGCGCAGCATCGGGATGCTCCACGGATCGGCCCCGAGGTCCCCGATGAGCCGACCGTCGGTCTGCTCCGGCTCGGCCTGGAACGACTGATAGTAGGCGCGGTTCGCCCGTACGACGCGGAGCTCGCCGTCCAGCACCAGGAAGGGATCACTCACCGCGTCCACGATGCTCTCCGCCAGAAGGCGTGCCGCCTGCAAACGTTCTCTGTGCCTTGCGTCCGTGATGTCGAAGAAGGTGACGACGACGCCCTCGACGGTGTTTCGAGCGGTGCGATAGGGCCGGATTCGCACGAGGTACCAGCTGCCGTCGGGAGCGGCCGCCTCCGTCTCCGACGCGTGGAGGGTCTCGATCACGCACCCTGCATCCGACAGGAGGTTGGGATAGTCGAGGAGGGTGGCGAGGTCGGCGAGCGGGCGTCCAACGTCGGAATCGATCAGGCGCGCGACACGGCGTGCCTGCGGCGTGAACCGCTTCACCCGGAGCTGGCCGTCCAGAAAGATGGTGGCGACCTCGAGGTTGTTCATGAGATTGAGCAGGTCGTCGGTGGCCTGCTCGAGCGATGCGACCTTCTGCGTGAGCTCCGCATTCACGGTGTGGAGCTCTTCGTTCAATGATTGCGTCTCTTCCTTCGCGGTCTGAAGCTCCTCGTTCGTGCTCTGAAGCTCCTCGTTCGCCGACTGCGCTTCCTCGTTCGCGGCGGCCAGCTCCTCGTTCGCCGCCTGAAGCTCGTCGATGCTGCCTTGCAGATCGCTCCGCGTATCCAGGAGCTCCTGTTCGAGGTGCGCTCCGGCTCGGACCCTGCGTGCCGCCGCGACCGGCTCGCCCCTTCGCGCGCGCCTCCGTGGGCTGCGCTCCGCCGGCTCGAACGAGACGAGGAACAGCCGCGCTGCAAGCTGCGGTGCGGTCAACCGCGACACTTTCAGCCGCAGCGCGGGCCGGTCTCCTTCGCCGCGGACGCTTCGCTCGGCGACCCGATCGTCCGCGTCCATCGCCTCGCGGAGCGCCGAGGCAATCGGTGTACGGAGACCGTGCCGCGCCATATCGACGACGTTCACGTTGACTCGCCCCGCTGGAAGCTCCAGGTAGGCGCCTACCTGGCCGTGGATCTGCTGGATCTGACCCCGCTCGTCGACGAGCACGGCCGGGGGACCGAAGTGTTCCGCCAGGGCTCTGCGCAGCGGACTCGCGAGATCAGTCGTGGCCGCCACGGGATGGCCACCCATTGCGGAGCGGTATTCCCCGTGCACGGCGGACCAGCGAAAAGACGGCTGCGGCGCGGTCGAGTCGTTTCTACGGTAGATCCTGAAGTGCCCGTCGAGCGGCGAGAAGAAGTCCTCGGAGCCGGTGGCGTTCTCGGATGAACCGAGCAGGAGGAGTCCTCGGGGATTCAGGCTGTAATGGAAGGATCGCAGGAGGCGCCGCTGCGCACTGGGCTGCAGGTAGATGAGGAGGTTCCGGCAGGACACCAGATCAACGCGAGTGAAGGGCGGGTCGTGCAGGGCGTCTTGAACCGCGAAGACCACGAGATCTCGCAGGCTCTTCCTGGCCCGAAAGGAATCACCCTCTCTGGTAAAGAACCGGGTGAGACGTGAGTCGCTGACATCTGCCGCAATGCCCTCGGGATAGCGCCCCGCGCGGGCGATCCGGATCGCCGCGGGGTTGAGGTCCGTGGCGAACATCTGAATCTCCAGTTGCTTCTTCAGCCGGCCAAGCGTCTCGATCAAGATGATCAAGAGCGAATAGGCCTCCTCACCCGTCGCACAACCGGGGACCCAGATGCGCAGCGGGGAACCGTCTTCACGCCCCGCGAGCAGGTCCGGAAGCGCCGACTCGAGGGCCTGGAAGGCTTCCGGGTCGCGGAAGAAGCTGCTGACGCCGATCAGCCAGTCGTGCCAGAGGGCATCGATCTCGGTGTCGTTCTGCTCCAGATACCGCACGTACTCCAGCGGGCCGTCGATGCCATGCAGAAGCATCCTCCGCGCGATGCGCCGACTCAGTGTCCCGTGCTTGTATTCGGAGAAATCGTGGCCTCCTCGCTGGCGCATGATCGCGAGGATCGACTGGATCTCGTTGTATGGCACTTCCGGGGCCGCGTCTTCACGCAGCGGCGAGGCGAGCCCCTTCCCGCGGATCAGCAGACGTGCCGACATCTCCGTCGGCGACAGGACGAAGTCCGCCGCGCGTGCCTGGATGGCACTGACCGGCATCCCTTCGAACTCGGCGGTCGCGGGATCCTGCACCAAGGAGAGGCCGGATGCCGCGCGGATCGCCGCGAGACCGAGCGTGCCATCCGCACCAGTGCCGGAGAGCACGATGCCGGCGGCGTGGCTCCCCTGGTCGCGGGCGAGCGCGCGGAAGAACCGATCGATCGGCAGGTGCGAAAGTCCGCGCGAGGCGACCGACTCGAGGCTCAACCTTCCCGCTCGAATCGACACGCTATGCCCGCGCGGTTCGACGTAGACGTGATTCGGCTCGGCGCGGGTCTCCTCGCCAATCGCGCGCACCGGCATCTCCGTACACTTCGCGAGGATCTCCGGGAGCATGCTGTGACCGGTAGGAGCCTGGTGACTCACGACGACGACGGCCATGCCGCAATCGGCGGGAATCGCTGCGAGGAGCTCGCGCAGGGGCGAGAGCGAACCGGCTGAACCGCCGACTCCGACGATCAGAGGCCGTGCGTCGGGCGCGTGTGCGACAACGGAATCCGCGGGAACGTGGTCCGGATCGAGCTGCTTCGCTGCGCTCTCACTCACGTGGGAGTCGGATTTCCGCTTCTTGCCGCGGGTCCGTGGAGCGCGAGATGTGCCCTTTTTGACGACCACTGTGGCACTATAGCTGAGTGGCCCAGCGCGAGCGGACCAGCCCCAAGTGAGGGGGTGACGGCAGGGAGAGGAGACCCCGCCGTCACCCCGTATAGGGTCGCCCCTCCGAGAACCGGGCAACCACATTCGTGACCAACAAGCTCATGCGTCGCTCTTGCGACCCATGAACGTCTCGAATCGACCTGCGCTCGGGCATCCGTCCGTTCTGCCTCGGCCGGGCGAAGCTCTCCGAGCGATCAGCACATCTGCCGCAAGGAGCAGGCGGCGGAGTTTCTCTTGCGTTCCGAGCTGCGAAACGAGGACGTCGAGATTCTCGACGAAGACCCCGGTCACGATGCCCTGCAGGCCCGCGCGGTCGCCAACGCGCCGGCTCACGTGCCGGTATACACCCTGCAGGCAGTCCTCGAAGACCTCCGAGAAGGCCCCCCAGGTGGGCTTGACATGCCCGGGATGCCCCGCGATCGGCACGTCGAGCCATTGCGTTTGCAGCAGGGACCACAGGGGCCGCCGAATGGACACGGTCAGAGGCTCCACACGCTTCGCGCCGTTCTCCATCGCTGCGGCAACGCACCGCCCTCCCCAGCACGCTACCTCGGAAGCGAGCGGCTCCGGCATCCCCGGAACCCGGTAGATCAGGCGCCGAAGCCGCGGATTCGAACGGGGTCGAGCCCGTGGACCCCCGCGGCGGGGATCTCAAAGGCCAGGCGCCGGGCCCCGGTCGGCGTTTGCTCCCGACCAATCCGTGACGTGGATCAGATCGTCGAGCGTCCAGGGCTTCGGCAGAAAGCGGTCGACACCCCGCGCGGCGAACTCGGAGCGTCGATCCGATCCGCTCGTCCCCACCACAGACAGCGAGGGCCGCTGCCAGTGCAGGCGTCGCACCAGGCGACCCACGTCACCATCGGGCATCTGGAAGTCGAGGATCGCCAGGTCGAGAAGGGGTTCGAAGGCGAGCAGCACGACGGCCTGGTCGTGCGAGTCCGTGCCGATACAGACCGCGCCTGCTCCGCGCAGCAGTCGCGCCACCGCGAGACGCATCAACAGATCGTCGTCCACATACAGGATGCGCCTCCCCTGGATTCGCTGGATTCGAAATCGGCGCCTCGACCGAGGCTCGGCGACGAGTTCGACGCTGAGCCCCGTGTTCCCGCCCATGGCCATGGTTTGTCTCCTCGTTCTCTCTCCCGATTCGGCGCCCGGCGAGAATTGCGGAGACGTACCGGGCGGACCATTCCCGGATCGCGGGAGAGCTACCCACGGATCCTGGTGATTCTGGTGACGACTGCGTGGAGACGGACGACCCCGCCGCAGGGGGCGCGAAGGACGGGCCAACTCCGCGATGCCGTCCCTCGGTATCCATGGATCCAGGGATGTCGGACGTCTGCCATACCCGACTACAGTGCGTGGCCTCAACGCGAAAGGAACGCCCCGATGCCGCTCCGTCCGAGGTGGATTTTGGCCTTAGGCCTTGCGCTGCTCTGTAATCGGGCGCAGGCCAGTGCGGGGCCGTTCCGTGACGCCTCCGGAGAGAAGAGGCAAGATCCCGACGATTCGTCGCCTCGGTTGCGGCTCGTGGACGGTGACGATCGATCCCACGGCGCGCAGTCGTTCCTGATCGACGACCGAGCGCACGCGCGGCGCGCGCGAGTCGCGACTCTCGTTCCCATACAGGAACCGGAGCACAGCTCTCCGCCGATTCCGGAGCCGACGGGGCTCGTGGTCTTTGGCTCGGGCCTCCTGCTCGCGCGACCGGCCGTGCGTCGCCCGGCCGTGCGAGCCACATCGCAGCGGCTCACGGCTGTCGATCGCTTTCACGTCCAGCCGCCGGCCCGTTCGCCAAGCGCATCCGCCGGAACTCTCGATTCCTGGCAGGTCGAGCCCGGGCCGCACTACGAGGTGGCAAAGCGCGCCTTGGACGTTTCCCTCTCTCTCTTGGCGTTGTGCCTGCTCGCTCCGCTCCTGCTGCTGATCGCCGCCTTGATCAAGCTCGAAGATGGTGGGCCGGTTCTGTTCTCGCAGTGGCGAGCGGGACTCGAGGGCAGGATGTTCCGCTTCTACAAGTTCCGCTCCATGTGCGTGGACGCCGAAAGCAAGCGCGGCGCCCTGCGCGCGGAGCAGAAGAGCGAGTCTCCGCGCTTCAAGATGAAGCGCGACCCGCGCGTAACGCGCAGCGGGCGCTGGCTGCGTCGCTACAGCCTCGACGAAATCCCTCAGCTCTGGAACGTGGTGCTGGGGGACCTTTCCCTCGTAGGTCCGCGCCCGGCACTGCTCGACGAAGTGGCCGAGTACGAGCCTCATCATCACCGGCGCTTGGACGTCTGCCCAGGCGTGACCTGCACCTGGCAGGTGAGCGGGCGCTCACTGGTCCCGTTCGAGCAACAGGTCGAACTGGATCTGGCCTACATTCGCACGCGGAGCCTGCGGTTGGACATGCAGATCCTCCTTCGAACCGTGCCCGCGGTCCTGAGCGGGCGCGGTGCTCACTAACCCCGTGGGCGATGCGGTAGACGCGGGTCTCGCTGGACTTCTAGGATGGCCCGAGTCGGAGGTCATCGAGGAGATCACGCAGAGCAAGAAGCTGGAGCAGATGCTCCGGCACAAGACGGCGGTGCTCGCGCAGGAAGACCGGAGAATGGACCTGCTTCTCGCGACGGTGGGGCACGAGCTTCGCAATCCTCTGGCTGCCCTGGATCTCGAGCTCCGGCTCCTCCAGGACGGGGTGGAGGACGTCGAGACAATCCACGCCAGGATGGGATCTCACCTCCAGCGGCTCGCCAGCTTCGCGAACGATCTCCTCGAGATGTCTCGGATCACGTACTCCAAGCTCGAGCTTCGAAAGGTCCCGACCGACCTCGTTGCCGTGGTTCGATCGGCGGCGGAAGGAGCCGCGTCGGACATCCGTGAGAAGAAGCAGAAGCTGGTGCTCTGTCTCCCGGAGTGCCTGTATCTCGGAGGAGATCCGGCCCGACTTGCGCAGGTCGTCTCGAACCTGATCGCCAACGCCTCGCGCTACACGCCGGAACGAGGCCAGATCGAGGTGCGAGGGCAGCGAGAGCACGATCAGGTCGTCATCGCCGTTCGCGACACGGGGCTGGGGCTTCGGCCAGAGCAGCTCGAGAGCGTGTTCGAGCGGTTCGTTCAGGATGACCCGACCAAGGGAGGTGTGGGAATCGGACTCGCACTGGTGAAGGGGCTGGTCGAGCTCCACGGTGGAACCGTATCCGTACAGAGCGACGGGCCGGGTAGGGGCTGTCTGTTCACGGTCCGGATGCCCGTGGGAGAGGTCGGCAAGACACCGCCCGAAGCGAAGCGAAGATCCATTCGGCGGCTCTCTCGAAGCGTCCGGGTTCTCATCGTCGACGACCATGGAGATTATGCGGCTTCGCTCGCCCTTCTTCTGGGTCGGATGGGCGCCGAGACACTCTGTGCCTACAGCGGAGCGGATGGGATCGAGAAGGCGCGGATGTGGAATCCGGAGGTGATGCTCGTCGACCTCGGGCTTCCGGACATGATGGGCTACGAGGTCGCAAAGAGCATTCGCTCGGACCCGCGCGGCAAGGGGCTCCTCCTCATTGCGGTGACGGGCTTCAGCGACGGGAGGTCCGGCCAGTTGGCCCAGTGCGCTGGATTCGACGAGAGGCTGGTCAAACCGATCGACGCCGAGAGGATGCACGAGCTGCTGGAGCAGGGGCCTGCGTCGCTCGACTATCGACTAGAAGGTGTGCTCCGCCCAGCGTGACGGGCGAG
Organism: uncultured Spirochaetales bacterium; assembly: GCA_964653555.1. Taxonomy (GTDB): domain Bacteria; phylum Myxococcota_A; class UBA9160; order UBA9160; family SMWR01; genus JAHEJV01. The sequence continues at coordinate 23,609 of CAZZFT010000036.1, forward strand.
TCGGAATGGATCAGGATCGGCAGGGGGATGCGGAGCTCGATCGGCTGCCGGTAGAGCTCGTGGACCGGCTGACGAAGCCGTTCGCGTGGTTTCTGCGCATCGAGGCTCTCGGCGGCGCCATCCTGCTGCTGTCCACGATCGCCGCCCTGACGCTGTCCAACTCGCCCTGGGCCGATTCCTTTCTGAACGTCTGGGAGCTGCCCATCGGCGTTCGCATCGGCTCGTTGGAGTTCGCGCGATCGTTCCGAGAGTGGATCAACGACGGGTTGATGACGCTCTTCTTCTTCGTCGTTGCATTGGAGCTCAAGCGCGAGCTGGTCCGCGGAGAGCTGCGAGGCCCGTGCATGGCGGCGTTCTCGATCGCGGCGTCCCTGGGCGGGATGCTCGTGCCCGCGGCTGTGTACCTGACGCTCCAGCTGGGCCGGGAAGGCGTACACGGCTGGGGGACGGTCATGGCGACCGACACCGCGTTCGTCATCGGCTGCCTGGCTCTCCTGGGGCGGCGCATCCCGCAGAACCTGCGGATCTTCATGCTGTCTCTGGCGATCGTCGACGACATTGGTGCCATTCTGGTGGTTGCGATCGGCTACAGCAGCCAGCTCGCGTGGGGAGCGCTCGTCCTGGGTGTGCTCGGCATCGCCAGCGTGCGCGGGATGGCGATTCTCGGCATCCGCAGCATTCCGCTCTACTTCCTGGTGGGCGCGCCGATCTGGCTGGCGATCGACGCCTCCGGGATCCACCCCACCATCACGGGCGTGATCCTTGGCCTGCTGACGCCGACCGGAAGGTGGGTGAGCGACGATCGCCTCCAGGCAATCCTGGACCGGGTCGTCGCCGAGCCATCCGGAAACCGCCGTAACGACAGGGCGGAAGGTCGCAAGGCATGGCGACTGAGCGAGGCCGCGATCCGGGAGACGCTGTCGCCCGTCGAACGCCTGGAGATGATGCTGCATCCCTGGGTGAGCTTCCTGATCATGCCGCTGTTCGCGTTCGCCAACGCCGGAATGCCGTTGTCCCTGACGGACGTTGGCAGTCCGATCACGCTCGCGGTCTTCGTCGGGTTCACCGTCGGAAAGCCCATCGGGATCGTGACCTTCGGGTGGCTTGCCGTGCGTTCGGGGCTTGCGAGTCGTCCTCCGGACATGGGTTGGGGAATGCTCGTCGGGGGAGGGCTACTTGCTGGTATCGGCTTCACGATGGCGCTCTTCATCGCCGACCTGGCGTTCGACGATGCGCTGATCAACCCGGCCAAGCTGGGCATCCTGTCCGCATCGATCACTTCCGCGGTGGCCGGTCTGACCGTGCTGGCAGGATCGACGAGGGGAGAGCGCGCTCTCTAGCTGAGAAACCAGCGCATTCGGCCTGCTGTTTCCCCGTATCTCGGGATACCAACGGATCCTCTTTCGGTGCACCGTGTCGTGGTGCCCTCCATCGAAACCAACCATCGCGACGAGCTTGTCGAGATGGAGACAAAGGAGACTCGAATGAACGGGAAAACTGCGAAAGCTCTCATCTTCGTTGCAACGTGCGTGTTTGCCGCGGCGCCGGCCATCTGTCTGGCTGCCGATGCAAATCCGCCCAGTGTCGCGCAGAAGACCGGCGAGTACATCGGGGATTCGGCGCTCACGACCAAGGTGAAGGCTGCGCTTCTGGCCGAGAAGGATCTGAAGTCGGTCCCGATCAGCGTGGAGTCCACGGATGGTGTCGTCACGCTGTCCGGCAAGGTCGTATCCTCCGCGCAGATCGACCAGGCTGTGGATGTCGCGAAGAACGTCAGTGGCGTCACGGACGTGCACAACGCCATGACGCTGAAGACCGACAAGTAGGGGGAGCTCTGTGTCTGGGGACAGGCCCCTCCATTGCGGAAACGCTCTGGAGGGAGCCTACTCGCCTAGCGCTCTACCGCTAGCAGGCGCGAAGACGTGTCCCGCTGAGCGGGCGGGGTGTCCAGGCCGGTAGCTTTCCGGATCTCGTTCTCGTCGAGCGATTCCGCATCGAGCAACGCGTGGGCAAGCCCTTCTAGCGCGTCGCGATGCGCGGCGAGCATACGCTCGGCTTCGCCGTGGCACTCCTCGACGATCCGGCGGACCTCCGCGTCGATCGTCTCCGAAGTCGCCTCGCTGTAGGGCTGGTGCTGGAAGGCCGGGGGAAGTCCATCGTCCTGCGGCGCGACGAAGCTGATCGGGCCGAGCCTCTCGCTCATCCCCCAGCGCAGCACCATCCGGCGGGCGATCTCCGTCACCTGCTGGAGGTCGTTCTCGGCACCCGTCGTCACCACACCGTAGACGAGCTTCTCGGCCGCCCGCCCACCGAGGGCACTGGTGATGCGCGCCCTCAGGTAGTCCTCGCCGTAGCTGGTCCGATCGTCGATGGGAAGCTGCCAGGTCGCTCCCAGCGACATGCCTCGCGGCACGATCGAGACGCGGCGAACCGGATCGCCGCCGGGCACCAGCAGGCCGAGCAGCGCGTGTCCCGCCTCGTGGTAAGCGGTCCGCTCGCGATCGACCGGATTGAGCAGGATGTGGCGGATCGGTCCGAGGGTGATCTTCTGGAGCGCCTCCGCAAAGTCCTCGGCGCCGACGGCACTCGTGTCCCTGCGCGCGGCGAGCAGCGCCGCCTCGTTCACGAGGTTGCGCAGCTCGGCGCCGACGAGCCCGGGAGTCTCCGCTGCGATCAGCTCGAGGGAGACGTCAGGCGCCAACGGGACGCGCCGGGTGTGAACCGCGAGGATGGCGGCGCGGCCCGAGCGGTCGGGAAGCTGCACGACGACGCGCCGGTCGAAGCGACCCGGGCGCAGCAGCGCCCCGTCCAGCACGTCGGCCCGGTTGGTGGCGGCGAGCACGATCACACCTTCGCGGGAGTCGAAGCCGTCCATCTCCGTCAGGATCTGGTTCAGGGTCTGCTCCCGCTCATCGTGGCCGCCGAGCGCCGCGCCGGTACCGCGAGCACGGCCGATCGCGTCCAGCTCATCGATGAAGATGATCGAAGGTGCGGCCTCCCGCGCCTGCCCGAACAGGTCCCGCACGCGCGATGCGCCGACGCCGACGATCATCTCGACGAACTCGGAGGCGCTCAGGCTGAAGAAGGGGACCCCCGCTTGTCCGGCAATCGCCCGCGCCAGCAGCGTCTTGCCGGTTCCGGGCGCACCGATCAACAGCACGCCCTTCGGCATCGTCCCGCCGAGACGCTGGTACTTGGCAGGGCTCTTGAGGAAGTCGACGATCTCCACCAGCTCGTTCTCGGCTTCGTCGATGCCGGCGACGTCGTCGAAGGTGACCTTCGGCTGCTCCTCGTTGTAGCGCTTCGCGCGGCTGCGACCGAGGTTGAACATCCCGCTGCTGCTGCCGGATGCCGCTGCCCGACGGGCGAGCAGCACGAAGGCGCCGATCAAGAGCAGCGTGGGTCCGAATCCGAGCAGGAGATTGAACCACGATGAGTCGTTCTCGTCGCGGGCCTCGATCATCACGCCCTTCTCTTCGAGCAGCGTTTCGAGGCCCGGGTCGGCGAAGGCCGGACGCTGGGTCTCGAATCGCTTGGAGGTGCGTGGCCCGGACGCGTCGGATCGGAGCCAACCCTGCGCTCGAGGTTCCGGGGCTTCCGGCGCCGGCGCGGCCTTTGCCGGATAGGTGACTTCCGCTCTGAAGACGCCTTGGATCGAGTCGCCCAGACTGGTGACACCCTCGACGTTGCCGGCGGCGACCTGCTCCTTGAAGAGGGTGTAGGGGATCGTGATCGAGGATGGCTCGGGAACGCACGCTCGCATCAGCAGATAGTTGGCCGACATCGCAAGCAGGACGAACAGCCACCAAGGCGACGGCCGAAGGTTCACCGGACGGGGGACCGCACCCTTCGGGCCCTCGGCACGCGTATCGCGAGGAGGCTGATCCGCCATCGTCAATCACCGAATGAATAGCGGCTTTACCCGCTCTGTAGGTCGGAACCTACCGAGACTACACACTTCTGGGCTGCGGAACCCTCGGATCCATGGAAACCCGGGTTGTGCCGACCGGGGCCTCGACTCGCCAGGTTCCTCTCGGATCCACGGAGCGAACCGCAGTCGCCTTCAGATCGGGTCGATCCATTCCATTCTTCCGGCCAGAGCCCCGGCGCCTGAATCGCTTGCGGTCCGTCGCGGTTCTCTGCCACGGGGCGGGGCTCCTGTTCTACCCTGAAGAGGGATGGACCGCAGGCATCATATCTACCTCGTTCCGGGCTTTCTCGGATTCGCACACCTCGGGCGAATCACGTACTTCGGACACGTCAGGCGGTTCCTCAGCCAGCGCCTCGCTGCGGTGGGTCTCGAGCCACACATCCACATCGTGAGGACGTCTCCCACCGCCTCGCTCCCGGCACGCGCCGCACGGTTGGCGGAGACGATCCACGCGACCGCCTCACGCAGCGGAGGCCCGCTGCATCTGATCGGCCACTCGAGCGGGGGGCTCGACGTGCGCCTGCTCACCGCACCGGGAGTCGGGCTGCCGACAGCGCTCGACGTGGAGCGGCTGGCCTCCCGCGTGCAGACGGTCGTCACGGTTTCGACCCCTCACCACGGGACACCGCTCGCGTCGTTCTTCACGACCTCGCGAGGTCAGCAGCTGATGCAGCTGCTCTCGCTCAGCACCATCTACGTGCTCACTTTCGGGCACCTGCCCCTCGCCGCGCTGCTCTGGATGGGGAGCTTCCTGGTGAGATTCGGCGGCCTGCTCGCGGACAACGGGCTCCTGGACGAGCTCTTCGGCAAGCTCCTCGAGGATTTCACGCCCGGCCGCCGACGGGCCGTGCGCAAGTTGTTGAGCGACGTGGTCCGCGACCAGGCTCTGATGCTCCAGCTGACGCCCGAGGCGATGGAGGTCTTCAATGCCTCGGTCCTGCAGCGTCCCGGCCTCCGCTATGGCGCCGTCGTCGGACAGGCGGCGCCCCCGAGCCTTCACGCGACACTGCACGCAGGGCTCGATCCGGGTTCGCAGGTGACGCACGCCCTCTACAGCGCGCTCTATCGGCTGATCGAAATGGCTCCGGGGCGCGTCTCGCCGAAGCTCGCGCCCCAACAGGCACGCGCCCTGCGACGCACCTACGGGGTGATGCCGTCCCCGGCGGCCAATGACGGCATCGTGCCGACGATCTCCCAGGTCTGGGGGCGGGTCGTCCACGTCGCCGTGGCGGATCACCTCGACGTTCTGGGCCACTTCCGGGATGCGGCGCACGTTCCTCCTCACATCGACTGGCTCGTTTCCGGGAGCGACTTCGACCGCCGACGCTTCGAAGCGCTCTGGGCCGACGTGGTGCGTTTCCTGGCGCCCGACGCGCGGAGCCAGTCGAAGGGCCGGCGATCGGCAGGTCCCGCCCAGGCGAGGAAGGCGAAGAGCCGCAAGAAGACGCGACGGCGTTGAGGACGTCGCATGCGCAGCGAGAGGACGAGCACTCGAGGGCAGTCAGTCCGGCGCGGGCGCTTCGCCCGCGGGCGGCGGCGAAGGCGGAAGCAGTCGGGCGGGCTTCGTGGAGGCGATGAAATCGACGAGCACTTCGATGAAGCGCTCGGGGGCCTCGCAGTGCGGGTAGTGCCCGACCCCCTCGAAGATCTCGAGGCGGCTCCCGGGGATGGCCTCGTGCGCCGCGACCGCGTGGCTCACCGGAATGAACGGGTCTCGCGCGCCCCACACGATCAAGGTCGGCAGCTGCGCGGCGCGGTGTAGTCGGCCAAGTGCGCTCACCGCCTGCCCGCGGAAGTCGATCACGTCGCGCAGGCTCCGGAAGAAGGGACGGCGGTTCTCGGCGTCCGCCAGCGACGCGTAGCTCCGCCAGATCTCCTGGCGGGCGGGCGTGGACCGCACGCCCGCGCGGCCGAGCCACGCGGCCGTGCGCTTTCCAGCGTCTCGCAGCCACGGCGAGCAGAAGAGCGGAAAGATTCCCTCGAATCCGGGCAAGGTCAGCATCCGGAGGTAGAACGTGACCTCCCGACCCAGTCCACCGCTGTCCACCAGGACCAGGCGCTCGCAGCGCTCCGGAAACTGATACGCCAGCTGCATGGCCACGCCTCCCCCGAGCGACTGGCCGACGACGGTGGCCCGCTCAAACCCGAGCGCGTCCATCAGGTCGCGCAGGGTGTTGGCATGCGCACCGATCGAGTAGTCGCCACGGGGTTTGTCGGACTGCCCCTGTCCGAGCAGATCCGGTGCCAGCACCGTGAACCGCTCGCTCAGCGCTGGCATGACGTGCCTCCACGTCACCGAGCTTCCGGCCATGCCGTGCACCAGCAGCAGCAGCGGCCCCTTGCCGGCGACCCGGTAGGTGATTCGGTCGGCATCGATGGTGACCACACGGGGCCGTATCGACGCCCAATGCGATTCGTCCGAGGTCATGATCGCGTCGTCTCCAGCGCAGGGTCGCTCGAGGACGTCCGGAACGCGGATGCGAGACCCATTGGCAAGACGTGCCGTTCCAGGCGCACCATAGCGGAAGGGGGTCCAGCGCAACCGGTGGCAACCACGGCCGACCTCATGGCGTCCCTATCGCAGCCCGAAACTAACGCTCCGTGCGAGGTTGAGTTCGCAACGCGTGGGTCGAAATGCCACGCGGCGTGGGTCGAAATGCCACGCGATCATCGGAATCGATCCGCCGGTCATGACGAATGGGAGGCTGCTACCATCGTGTCGAAGGTCCAAACAAAGCAACGAGAAGGATGAAACCATGTCGAGCGGAAAGTCTGACCAAGTAAAGGGACGCGTGAAGGAAGCTGCGGGCGCCCTGACCGGCGACAAGAAGCTGAAGCGGGAGGGGAAGGCAGATCAGTCTGCGGGGAAGATCAAGCGAGGTGTCGAGAAGGTCAAGGACAAGGCCGAGAAGGTCGTCGATGACATAAAGCACGCAGTGAGCTGAGTCTGGCTCTATAGTCCTGGCATCGCGGGCCACACCGCCGTCGGAGTGGCTCGCGGTCTGGTGGATTCCCCGGCGGTGCTGCTGCCCGCCGGGTTTGGGAGGGGGTACGAATGCTGGAAACCATCGCGGTCATCCTGATCATCCTGTGGCTGGTTGGCTTGGTCAGCTCGTACACGATGGGTGGATTGATTCACATCCTCCTGGTCATCGCGCTCGTCGTGATCGTGGTTCGTGTCATCCAGGGCCGAAAGCCTGTGGGATGACCGGAGAGCGCGTGCGCCCCGTGCTTGCGCGCACGCGCTAGATTTCGCGGCAGCATCCAGCGGGTGATCCCCTGGATCCGTGGATAGCCGCGCGTTTCCCGTGCGACGAGGCTCTCCTGGGTCCTTCGTCGGGTGGCCATGCGGGCTCGGGCCGTCGCCGGGGACGCCGGGAGTGGCCGCACGAAACTCCTTTCGAGGTGCGTGGGCTCGGTCGCGGTCGGCGCGCACTTCAAATGGGATCGATCCAATCCTCCGGCCACAGCCCCGGCGCGTCCCGCAGGACGTACAACGACCGGCTTCCGGCGCCGCGCCGATAGCCCGTGACGTGCTCGCCCCTGCCCGCCCACACCATCTGGCCCGGCTCCGGCCGGCCTCCGGCAGGACCGCGAAGCGCTGCGCCGAGAACCGACCCACCAACGATGCGCACTCGCGAGCCGACATGGATCGGTTTCATCCCGTCGAGTATACAGGGCAGGACGATCGTTCCTCGGCTGCTCCTGCCGATCCCCCTCGGTGTTGATCGACACCGAGCGCCGGATTCCAGGCCGGCGGCCGGCATTGCGCCAGCCCGCTGCTCCTGGATCTAGCCCTCGACCGAGAGCCGGTTCGGCGTGCGTCCCTCGTGAACCCAGGACGCGTACCACCGCGCGCGTCTGCACTCTGATTCCGCAATTTCGTTAGCCTATATCCCTGGATCCATGAGTACTTCCGCGTTGCCGGCAAGATGATCATCCACCAGCTGCTTCCGCCTGCGGTGGCCCTTGTTCCGTCATTCGATCGGGCCACTCGAGCGAAGCAACTCAAGCCGGGCCGACTGTTCGATGCACAGACGGCTTGGCCCCTTGAAGAGCCGCTTGGAAGGATTCATGGAATACCAAGACACACGCGAGCGGATTGCCAGCGAGCTGTTCGTGACGGCTGTGCACGATGCGAAGCTGCTGCGAATCGATCGAGGGGCCGACGGCCGAGGCGAGGAGCTGGAGTTCAAGGAAAGGACGGTCGAGGCGATCGCCACCGCCTGCGTGCAGGCAGCGGACAAGCTGATCCGTGCGCTGGATCACGAGCCCCGCCAGCGGCGAAACCGCGGTCCACTCCCACGCTCCTAGCCGCCCCGCTAGTCAACCAGTTGGAACACGAAAGGATGCTCGCTATGCCTGGCACCCATAACACGTTGATGCTCGGCGCGGCGCTGTTCTTGGCGATGGTCGGCTGCGCCGAGCTGGCGAATACGACGAGGACCGGCACCATTCACCAGGTGAGATTCGAACAACGCATGACGCCCGCCGAGCTGTGGGTTCAGCCAGGCGACGAGGTACGATGGATCAACCAGCGAAGCATGCCGGTCACGTTGGAGTTCCTCGGAGGGGCCCTGGACGAGGTGTCCTGCGAGAGCGGCTTCTCCAACCGGGGGCTCGCCAACCTGATGGGAAGGCGGCGAGAGGAGATCGAGATCGAGCCGAATGAGAGCGCCAGCCTCTGTTTCACGGGCGCGGGCACCGTGACCTACAACGCGCGCATGGACTCCGCCATAGCGGGCGGCCAGACGATCGAGTCAGGCACCATTCACATCAGTCAATGAGGATCAGCGCGGTGTGGTCTGTCGCGATGGACTCGCGAGAATGGGCCTGAACTCCTTCGGAGCTGTGATCGAGGGCCTGGATCCCCACGTCGCCGGATCGATAACTCCGCCCTCAACCAGGTCCTCGTACACCTCCGTCGCGGCGTTGAAGCCGAAGGCGCCGAAGCCGTGCTTCACCTTTTCCACGACGATCGAGCCCCGAGTCCTGCATTTCCAGCGATCCAGCGTAAGCGGCGCCTCGATCGCCGGCGGACGATCATCACCCCGGCTCACGGGATCTCGCACCTCCTGACCCGATAGAAGCCGTCCACAGCTGGTGAAGAACCGCGGATGGACTTCGAACCCACGAATCCGGCGGCTGATCCCCCTGGATTCGTGGATAGCCGCGCATTTCCCGTGCGACGAGGATTTCCTTGGTCCTTCGTCGAGTGGCATGCGGGCTCGGGCCGTCGCCGGGGGCGCCGGGAGTGGCCGCATGAACTCCTGTCTCCTCATCCCGATCTACGACCATGGCTCGACCATCCGCCGGGTGGTCGAGTCGCTCGCAAGCGTAGACCTCCCGCTCCTGATCGTGAACGACGGCAGCGGTCCGGACACGCAGGCGACGCTCGATCGCATCGCCCGCGACTTCGACTGGGTCGAGATCCGCTGCCACGCGGTGAACCAGGGTAAGGGCGCAGCGCTCGTGACGGGCTACCGCGCTGCAGCAGAACGCGGCTTCACCCATGTGATCCAGCTCGATGCCGATGCCCAGCACGAAGCCGCCGACGTGCGCCGCTTTCTCGCCGTGGCGAGAGAGAAGCCCGACTCGCTCGTACTCGGCCAGCCGATCTTTGGCTACGATGCGCCGAGGAGTCGCCTCTACGGCCGGAAGGTCTCGGTGGGCCTGGTGTGGCTCGCAACCCTCTCGCGAGACGTGCGTGACCCTTGTGTGGCTTCCGATGCGTGCCCCTTCCCCCCGTGCTGCACCTCGTGAACCGGGTGTCGATGGGCCGACGGATGGATTTCGAGCCCGAACTCGCGGTGCGCCTCGTCTGGATGGGAGTACCCGTTTTGAACGTGGCTTCGCGCGTCCACTACTTCCCGGGAGGGATCTCGCACTTCGACGTGGTCTGGGACGACCTACGCCTCGCATGGCTCTACACGCGGCTCGCCATCGGTATGATTGTGCGAGCACCGGAGCTCCTGCGAAGGCGGGTGGCGAGGAGGGCGTGGGCTTGAGCCGCCGGGGCGCGTGGATGGCCACCGCGGAGCGCGGATCACTCGCCGCGCTCTCCATGCTCCGCTGGTTCTACGGGCGCTTCGGGCGCCGGGCATCGGTCGCGCTACTCACGCCGATCGTCGCCTACTTCTTCGTGACGGGGCGTGCGGCGCGCTGGGCGTCGATGGACTACCTGCGCACGTTGTGGGCGGCGCCTCGAGAGCGCGCGGCCCTCGGCCAGCCACCCAACTGGTCCCATGTCTTCCGGCACCTTCACGAGTTCGCGGAGAACCTCCTCGACCGCCTGATCGTGTGGAGCGGCGACGCAGAGCGTATCTGCATCGATGAGCGGGGCACCGAGCACCTCCTCGAACTCGTGCGACAGCGTCGCGGCGGTATCCTGCTCGGCTCTCACCTCGGTAGCTACGACATGTTGCGGCTGCTCTCGGAGCAAACCGGGATCGTGGTGAACGTCCTCATGTTCACGCGGCACAGTGCGCGCATCAACGCGTTCTTCGAGCGGCTGCAGCCGGGACTCGAGATGCGCTTGATTCATTTCGAACCCGGCTCGCTCAGAGCCGCGTTCGAGATGAAGGCGGCGATCGACCGCGGGGAGTTCGTGGGCATGATGGGCGACCGCGTGTGGGACTCGGAACGCGAACGGTCGGTGAGTGTGCCGTTTCTGGGACGTCGCGCCCGATTCCCGCTCGGTCCCTTTCTGCTCCAAGCCGCGCTCGGGTGCCCGCTCTTTCTGACCGTGTGCGTTCGCACGGGGCCCGGGCACTATGCGGCGTCGACTCAGCCCTTCGCACCGGCCGGCGTGGTCCCACGTCGTGACCGAACCAAGCGGGCTGAAGACCTCGCACGGCTCTACGCGGCTGCCCTGGAGGAGTGGTGCGTCCGCACGCCGTACCAGTGGTTCAACTTCTTCGAGTTCTGGCACGACGAGAGCGGGGCATGAGCCGGCTGGTCTCCAAGTGAGCGCGCGGAGCCGCCGTCGTGGCCACTCTGACGGCCGTGTGCGGGCTCGGCGCAGACTACCTGTCGCGGCTGCAGCTGCATGGGCCGTCTGGCGCTCCTCTTCCCCCGAAAAGCGAGGGGACACGAGCAAGGAATTCAGCTTCGGTGGCGTGAACACGCGCTTCGACGCTGGGGCGAATCGGATTGGAAGCGGCCCTTGCTGACGCTCACCCGCACCGAGATCCTGACCTTCGCCTATGCCGTTGCCACCGCCAGCGCCGTTGGCGCGTTCGGGTTCTCGGCACTCACCCTGGGGATCCCCGCCGCAGCGTTCCTGGCACTGTTCACTGACGGCGTCGCGCGACCGGGTTCCGGGATCTTGTATCCGACTGTGGCTCGGGGACCACGCAACCGCAGACGCGTGGCGCTGACTTTCGACGATGGACCGGATCCCGAGGTAACACCGGCGGTGCTGGATGCGCTGGCTCAGCACGGCGGGCGCGCGACCTTCTTCAGCATCGGCCGATCGCTAGAGGAGCATCCACAGCTGGCTCGACGCCTGGTCGCGGAGGGACACGAGCTGGGCAATCACTCCTGGCGACATTCGCGCTGGCAGAATCTCTTCGGCGCAGGCGAACATGCCAGGGAGATCGAGCGCGGTGAGCAGGCGATCGCGGCGGTGACCGGGAGCCAGGTAAAGCCGCTGTATCGGCCGCCGATCGGCCTCAAGAGCCCCCAGCTGGCGCGAGTTGCATATCGACACCAGCTGACCTTGGTGGCCTGGTCGCTGCACAGCCACGACACGCGCGGCTCCAATCCGGAGCGGGTAGTGCAACACGTGTTGAAGAAGATCCAACCGGGAGACATCGTGCTGATGCACGACGGACACGACCGGCAGGGGCAACATCGACTCGCTTGCGCGCAGGCCGTTCCGCCGATCCTGCAAGGATTGCGCGAGAAGAGGCTGCTATGCGTGACGGTGTCCGAACTGCTGAACCTGCCCCGCGCATGACTCGGCGATTCCGTCCTGGTTGGGGCGGCGAAGAGAGGACGCCGCGGGGGCGCTCCGCTTCGGAGCTCCTGATCGCGAACCGCCGGTTCTATGATGCGCTGTGGAGGGACGCTCGGCTGGTCGAGCCGGAGCGCTTCAACACGTGGCCGCTGGCTCGGTCTCTCGCCGCGCCGGTGCGGCGCCGGCTCGAAGTTGCTCCGGGGCTGAGACCACGCCTTCCGATCGAAGGCACGCAATTCGTCGAGATCAGTGCGCCGGCGCTCATGAGGCTACGGGAGCGCGGCGCAAATGCCGTGCTCGGCCTCGTAACGTCGATTCCCTTTCCCGACGGCGCCTTCGAGC
>CAZZFT010000036.1:35941-38651 GCA_964653555.1 uncultured Spirochaetales bacterium
AATGCCGTGCTCGGCCTCGTAACGTCGATTCCCTTTCCCGACGGCGCCTTCGAGCTCGTGTGCGCGCTCGACATCGTAGAACATGTGGACGACGAGGATGGAGCACTGGGAGAGTTGTCTCGCGTGGCCGCGCCGGGGGCGGCCCTTCTTCTCTCGGTGCCTCTCCATCCGTCGCGTTGGAATGCGTTCGACGAGTTCGTGGGTCACCAGCGCCGATACGAGCCAGAGCGATTGCTCGAGAAGCTCGCGGAGTACGGCTTCTCGGTGGAACGGAGTGCCGCCTACGGGATGCAGCCGAGATCGTCGCATTTGCTCGAGCTCGGGATGTGGTTTCTCGTGCACCGGCGCGACAAGGCAATGTGGTGGTACAACCGCGTGCTGATGCCGCTGGGCGTGCGCTTCCAGAAGAAGCTCGCGTTCCATTCCGGCATGATGGGATGCGATGGGGTCGACGAGATGCTGCTGGTCTGCCGAAAGAAAGGGGAGCCCTACCCCCTACCGTGATAGGGGGTGTCATGCGCTACCTCGGGCTAGAGGCGAACGAGAAGAATCGACGTGCGGTCAGGTTCCTCTGACCACCGTGCAGTACTCTCCCACGATGTTCAGGAAGTTCCTCGCGGAGTGATCGACGACGGAGACATCGGTGATCCCGCCGTCAATCTTTGCAGCTCTAACGCTGGCATCACCCCGGGCGACCAGGCCGAGAATGGTGTCCATGCAGGCTTTTCCCTCTTTCTGACCGGCCTTGTCGTCTCCCTGGGCGAACTCGCCCCATCTGACCCGGCTTCCCAGCACGCCCATGACCGGCGCATCGACGATCATGCACCCGGTCACGACCATGACGCCAATCATGAGCGCACTCGCAGCCCATATCCTTCTCATTTGCCCTCCTCGCGCGACCTGGCCTCCCCCGTGAATTTACAGGTGAGGCGCCCTACCAACCCCTGACCCTACCCCGGTGTGGGAGGGCTCAAGTATCCCCAGACCCGGGTAGATCGCGCGCCGAAGTCGTGGATTCGCGCGCGGCGCGAGGACGGCTCGTGTCGGCACGGACAGCACAAGGTCGCGTCACGCGTCTCGCCATTGGCCCCGTTCCATGGTCCGCCTCGCCGCGCGCGTGGCAGCGTCTCGCGTCGAATCGGCGAATCCACGCGTTCTGCCGTTCATCTCCCGGAATCCGTGGATGTCCGCGCCCGTCCGGCGCAACTAGCATGATCGTGCGAGAACTCCCCGCCCTTGAGGCGGTGAGGGTTGATAGGCCCAGTTTGGACGCACTTTCGCATCTTCGCAACTCGAAGGAGACGGAGAATGTCCGCAATCACCGGTACCCGCCTAGGCTCGATCGCGATCTTGGCTGCGAGCAAGCTGGTGAATCGCCGTGTTCGCTCACTCGGCTTCGCCGCCGTACTGGCGGTTGCCAGCACAGGCGGCGCAGTTCCCGCGCACGCGGCGAACCGGCCCGATGCCTGGGTGACCACGAAGGTAAAGATGGCCCTCCTTATGGCGGAGGACGTGCCCGCAACCGCCGTTCGCGTGGATACGATGGATGGCAAGGTCACGCTCTACGGAACCGTTTCGAGCGCCGACGAGAAGGCGCGGGCCGAGCGTGCGGCGAAGGGTGTCGAGGGCGTGCGCGAAGTGCGCGACCTGCTGCAGGTCGTAGCGAAGCCCCGCCAGGAATCCGCGGCTGTGGCCGACGAGGCGCTCTCCGCAGCGATCCAGAAGCGGCTCGACGCGGATCCAGCTCTCCGCGACAGCAAGATCGAGGTGAAGTCGGTGAGCTCGGGCGTCGTGCTGCTGGACGGGAAGGCCGAGACGCTGACGGCTCACCTCGATGCGCTCGAGGTAGCGCGCACAGTGACCGGGGTGAAGCGCGTCGCCAGCGAGATCGAGAGTCCGGACGCCCTGGCGGACGACGAGATCTGGCGCGACGCCAAGAGCGATCCCAAGACAACGGCGTCGTCTGCAGCGACAGATGCCTGGATCACCACGGCGGCGAAGATCCGCCTCATGGCGGACGCGGTGACCCCCGCGTTCGACATCAACGTCGATACGCGGGGCGGCGTCGTGACGCTCTTCGGGACGGTGCCCACGGAGGCCGCACGGCGCACGGCCGAAGCGGAGGTCCGCAAGATCGACAGCGTGAAGAGCGTCGAGAACGAGCTGCAGATCGTGCCGCAGGTATCGGCTGCGCCCGTCGAACGCCAGGACGAGAGGGTGAAGGATGCCATCGAGAAGCGGCTGGAGGCGCGTGAAGACCTGTCGGACGCGGGCATCGACGTGGAGGTGGCGAACGGCGTTGCCCGCCTGACCGGGTCCGTTCGAAGCCAATCCGACCGGTTGACGGCTCTCACCGTCGCTCGAACGACTGACGGAGTGAGTTCGGTGGTCGGTGACCTCACGGTGAAGAGTGAGTAGGCAGAACGTTCTCTGAAAGGAGCGAATCGTGAACTACGAAGATCGAGACACGCTCGGTATGTACAAGGCGAGCAGGGGCGGTGGACCGGGACCGGATGTCCGGCGGGGGCCCGGACCCGAGATCATGGGTGCCGACACGCTCGTCGGGAACGGCGTCTACAACCAGAACGACGAGAATCTGGGTGATATCAAGGAGATCATGTTGGACATGCGGAGCGGAAAGGTTGGCTACGCAGCGCTGTCCTTCGGTGGATTCCTCGGTATGGGCGAGAAGCTCTTTGCGGTGCCGTGG
>CAZZFT010000037.1:0-37905 GCA_964653555.1 uncultured Spirochaetales bacterium
TCCAGGAGATCTTCGAGCGCTTGCCACGGCAGGCGCCGCGCTTGGTGACGAAGTTGTAGATGCCGCCCTTCCCCTCCTTGTCGCCCGGATACCAGTTCTGGACGGTGGAGTACTTGATCTCCGCGTCGTCGAGGGCCACCAGCTCCACCACCGCCGCGTGGAGCTGGTTCTCGTCGCGCATCGGCGCCGTGCAGCCTTCCAGATAGGAGACGTAGGCGCCCTCCTCGGCCACGAGCAGGGTCCGCTCGAACTGCCCGGTGCCCGCCGAGTTGATCCGGAAGTAGGTGGAGAGCTCCATCGGGCAGCGCACGCCCTTGGGCACGTAGGCGAAGGATCCGTCGCTGAACACCGCCGAGTTCAGGCAGGCGAAGAAGTTGTCCGAGTAGGGGACCACGGTGCCGAGGTACTGGCGCACCAGCTCCGGGTGCTTCTGGACCGCCTCCGAGAAGGAGCAGAACACGATGCCCAGCTTCTCCAGCTCGCCCTTGAAGGTGGTGGCGACCGACACGCTGTCGAAGACGGCGTCCACCGCCACGCCGGTCAGCCGCTTCTGCTCGCTGAGCGAGATGCCGAGCTTTTCGTAGGTGGCGAGCAGCTCCGGATCCACCTCGTCGAGGCTCTCGAGGTTCTCCCTCGGCCTCGGCGCCGAGTAGTAGATGATGTCCTGGTAGTCGATCTTCGGATAGGTGACCTGGGCCCAGGTGGGCTCCTGCTCGGTCTCCAGCAGCTCGAGGAAGCGGTGCAATGCCTTGAGCCGCCACGCGAGCAGCCACTCGGGCTCCTGCTTCTTGGCCGAGATCAGGCGGACGACGTCCTCGGAGAGTCCGGGCGGGATCGTGTCGGACTCGATGTCGGTGACGAAGCCGTACTGGTACTCGCGGTCCGCGATGCGGCGGAGCTGGTCGTTCTGGTTCTCGAATTCGGTCATGGGGATCGGGTCCCTCTCTGGCGTTCTAGGAGTGACGGGAGCTGTCGAGGCCGGAGGTGTCCACTCCGAGGCTCGCGAGCGGCACGATCACGCCGGGCGCGTCTCCCCGGGCGGCGAGGTCGGCCAGCGTGATGCGCGCGAGCGCGTCGTGCACCGCGCGGTTGATGCGCTGCCAGGGCGAACGCACGTCGCAGCGCGCCTCCTGGACACAGGCGCCCTCGTGGAGGGCGCAGTGGGTCAGGGCGATCGGGCCCTCGAGGGCCTCGATCATCTCCGGCACCGTGATCTCTTCTGCCGGGCGCGCGAGCTGGTAGCCGCCCTTCGCCCCGCGCGAGGACACGAGCAGCCCTTCGCGGGCGAGCGCCTTGAGCAGCTTGCTGACGGCGGGCAGGGGGAGCCGCGTCTCGGCGGCGAGGTCGCGCGCCGCGTGCGGACCCTCCCCGGCACTGGCCAGGTGGGCCATCAGCACGATCCCGTAGTCGGTGAGCCGGCCGAGTCGAATCACGGAGGTCCGCTCCTTGCGAACGCTCACGATAGGGGACTGGTCTGGTCCTGTAAATATCGGACCGCTCCCGTACCCGATCGGCCCGTCCGGCACCGGCGAGAATAATTGAACTAGATCAAATAGTTAGGCTCGAACGAGGGATCCGAGCGGGGCCAGTCCGTCGCGTGGCCAGGACAGGGGCGGGCACTGGAGCTCTCCCGGCGCACAGATCCAGGTCGCCCCCAGCGCGCGCAGCCGGTCCTCGACCCGCGAGGTGTCGTCGCCGAAGCCGGCTCGCGACGCGCCGGCGAGATGCCGGGCGATCGGCGCGAGCGCTGCAAACAGAGCCTCCACGGAGCCCGAGGGGTGGACGCGAAGGAAGCGGTGGAGCGGGGCGGGCCTCGGGCTGGCGTCCTCTTCGCACACGACGGTCCAGCTCGCGTCGGGGGCCGCGCGCAGCGCGACCGGGCGCCCGGCCGCCGCGCGCAGCTCGACTCCCGAGCGTTCGTGCGCCGCGAGCGCTGCGGCGGCGGGGTCGACGGCGCCGCGAGGCAGCCGCCCGCCGATCTCCGCCAGGGCGTCGGCCAGGCTCGCGAACACGCGCTGACAGGACGGTGTGTCGGCCGCGACGTACACCGCCACCGGGGACAGACAGCCGAGCTGATCCCAGAGCGAGGCGTCCAGCGCGATGCCGCGGGCCGCCTCCTCGAGCGCGCGACCTTCGGTCGCCTCCGGACCCAGCAGCGCGACGGACAGACGATGGCCGTGGCGCAGCAGACGCTGCTCGGGGCCCACGCGCGCGGCGACCGCGTCGATCGTCGCGTCCGACCCGGTGGCGACGACGCAGTCCGCGGCGAGGAAGGCGTCCGTGCACGGTCCGTCCGAGCCCGGGAACGACACCACCTCGACGCAGGCCGAAAGGGCGGGATCGATGGCTGCGATCGATCGGGCCGCCAACGGCGCCGTGAGCGGATCGCGGGCCGCGGTCTTGACCAGCACCGGGGAGCGCAGGGCGAGGGGCGCGATCACCGCCAGCAGCGTCGGCATCGGGATCGAGCCGGCGAGCAGCACCGCCGTCGCCTCGTAGCCCGCGGCGAAGTCGCCGCTTCGCCCCAGCTCCCGCTCGGCCAGCGCCCGCAGGGCGTCGCCGCTCCAGGGCGCGAGCGCGCGGGCGAGACCCTGGCGCACCGTCTCGGCGGAGAAGCCGGTGACGCCGGGCAGGCGGTCTTCGAGGGCGCGCCGCTCCGGGCCGAGTGGATCGCGCCAGCGTTCGAGCACGCTCGCGAGGGCGTCGATCACCGAGCGCGCGGGGCGCCGCCGCAGCTCCGCTCCCGCAACGCGCAACGCCGCCAGGCGCGCAGCGACGTCCTCGGGCGTCACGAGCCGGCGTCAGCCAGCAGGGCGTCCGCAGCGACCGAGCAGCCGCGCTCCTCGGCGCCCGCCTCGCGGCCCAGCACGTCGAACCCGTCCTCCAGCGCTCGGCCGAGGTCGGCGGTCTCGAGTGCGCACACGCTCCCGGTGTTGGCGAGGTCGAGGATCGCGATCCGCCCCGTCGCGCCGGGCGCGACCTCCGCGCCGCGACTGGCGTCGAGCAGGCGGACGCGCGTCCAGGGCGGCGCGAGCTTGCGGCGTGGCTCTCGGGGATGCCGGAGCACCGAGTCATAGAACTGGCTGCCGAGCTCGGTCATGCCGTACTGGTTCACGATCCGCTCGGGCGGCACGCCCAGGCGGTCTCCGATCCAGCTGTAGAGCTCCTGGCGCGGCAGGCTGCGCGAGCGGCCCTTGAAGCCCCCCGTCTCCATCACGCGGACGCCCGGGGGCAACGCGAAGCGGAGCGCTCGGCGCTCGAGCTCCTCGAGCAGATGGACGAAGGCGAAGGCGGTTCCGCACAGGGCGACCGTCTGCTCCTCCTCGCGGTACAGCTGGTCGAGCTCGCGGACGGCGCGCTCGGCGTCGAGCGCGCCGTCCGCGACCCAGTGTCCGCTCGTGGACGCGCCCACGGCCTCCACCATCGTGTCGAACATGTGGGAGAGCGAGGAGTCCGGTGCCTCGCGCCGCGACGGCGCCAGCACGCAGAAGCGCGCCTTCGCGCCCGGGGCGAGATCGGGGAGCACGTGGCGTGCGAAGGACGACGCGAGCGACGCCTCGTACACGGCCAGCGTGTCGAGGTGGAGAGCTCCGCGCGCAACGAGCGAGCTGCCACTGGTGTGGAACGCGTGTACCGCGCGCTCGCGGGGGAAGCTGGTGAGCGCGAGCTCCTTGAACGCCCCCGTCGGAACCGTCGGAACGTCCTGCCAGCGCCGGACGTCGCCGGGAGTCCGGCCGCGCTCCCGGCAGAAGCGGCGGTAGGGAGCGCAGCGCTCGAACTGGAATGCGAACAGAGCCAGGGCCAGCTCCTCGAAGCGCGCGTCGTCGCGACGCCAGACCGGCTCCCGCGCCCAGGCGATGACGGTGGCGTCGAGCTGCGCGCGGGCCGGGTCCGCCGTCCCGGCGCTCACCGCAGCAGGTCCGTCAGCCCGTCGAGGGCGGCGAGCAGGACGTCCCGGTCGATCGTGAGCGGAGGCGAGAGGCCGATCACCCGGCCGTCGTCGCCGGAGGGCAGGGCGATCACGCCGCGCGTCAGCAGGGCGGAGACGGTCCGCTGCGCCAGCTCCGGGGCTGCGCACTCGACGCCGATCAACAGACCCCGGCCCCGCACGTCGGTCACCGCCGAGGCGCCGGCGAGCGACCCCCGCAGCCGCGCGAGGGCGACCCCGCCCAGCTCCGCCGCGCGCTCGGCGAGCTTCTCCTCCTCGATCACCGCGATCGAGGCGAGCGCGGCCGCGCAACCCGGTGGGTGGCCGAGGAAGGTCTGGGTGTGGAGCGCCTCTCCCTGGGAAGCCGGCCAGGCGTCCATCACCTCGGCGCGTCCGATGCACGCGGAGATCGGCATGCCCGAGGCGAGGCCCTTTCCCACGCACAGCAGGTCGGGGACGACCGACTCGTGATCGCAGGCGAACCACGCGCCCGTCCGACCGAATCCGGTGTAGACCTCGTCGGCGATCAGCAGCCAACCCCGCGCGTCGCACAGCGCGCGCAGCGCGGCGAGGAATCCCTCGGGCGGAACGCGCTCGCCGCCGCGACCCTGGATCGGCTCCACCAGCACTGCGCCGACCCGCTCCGCGCAGCCCGCCGCGGCGCGCATCACGTCTTCGCAGTCGCCGAAGCGCGCGAAGGCGGTGGCACCGGCCAGCCGCGCCGCGAAGGGGGCGCGGAAGAGCGGGCGGTGCGTGGCGTCCAGGGCGCCGATGCCGAGGCCGTGGTAGGCGCCCTCGAAGGCGACGACGCCGGCGTGTCCCGTGGCGAGCGCCGCCGTCTTGAGCGCGATCTCGACTGCGTCGCTGCCCGAGGAGGCGAGGACGGCACGCGCCGGGCCGCCGCCGGGGAAATGGCGGACCAGCGCCTCGAGCAGCTCCACCTTCACCGCGGCGGGCTGCACGTCGCCCATCCCGTGGAGCAGCGTCGCCGCCTGCTCGGCCACCGCCCGCGCCACGCGCGGATGGGCGTGTCCGGCGTTGGCCACGCCGAAGGCGGCGCCCAGGTCGACGTAGCGATTGCCGTCGACGTCCCAGACGTTGGCCCCGAGGGCGCGCTCCCAGAAGATCGGCGCTTCGCGCGCGAGGCAGGTGACACCCCGGGACTCGACGCGCGCGAGGCGCGCGGCGAGCGCCAGCGAACGCGGGCCGGGGATGGGCGTGCGCAGGGCGGGGTGCTGGTCCGTGGGGGGCGCCACGCCGGCGCAGTGTAGCTGTAAGATCGGTCCGTGACGGCGGAACGCGCCCTGGCACCGGACCGCTATGCGCGCGTCGCCGCGTTGCCGCGCGGCTTCGCCCAATCCTATGTGCGGGCGGGGCGCGGCGGGGAGCCCCTCGTCCTGGTGCACGGCTGGCCCGCGACGGCCCGCATCTGGTGGCGCAACGTCGGCCCGCTCGCCGAGGCCGGCTTCGACGTCGTGGCGCCGGACCTGCGTGGATTCGGCGAGAGCGCGGCGCCATCCGACGGGGATTTCGCCGTCGCCGCCCACAGCGCCGACCTCCACGCCCTGCTGCGCCAGCTCGGGCTCGAGCGCGTGACCCTGGTGGGTGGCGATCTCGGCGCCGCCATCGCCTGCCACTTCTCGCTGCGCTTCCCGGGCTTCGCCCAGCGCCTCGTCCTGCTCGGGCCGCCCTGGGAGCGGACGCCTGACGCGGTCGGCTCGGCCCACCCCGCGACCGCTGCGGCCCGTCGGCGCACCATCGCAGCCTGCTACACGCGCGACACCGGCTGGCGTTCGGGCAGCTACACCGCGGAGGAGCTCGATTTCCACACTGCGCCCTTCGCCGACTCCGAGGCGTTCCGCGCCGGCCTCGCCGCCCGCCGGTGCGCGCGGGATGCCGAGCGACCGGGCGTGTGCGGGGAGAACCCCGTCGAGGCGCTGCTGCTCCAGGGCGCCACCGAGCGCACGGCGCCCGCGGACTCGCAGGCGACCTGGTGGCGCCGCTTCCCGCGCCGCATCGGTCCGTTCCGGATCGCCCGGGGCGGACGCTTCCCCCAATGGGAGGCCGCGGGCGTGGTGAACGGAGCGATCCGTCATCTGTGTCGCCCCGACCCGGCTCGCGTCGGCGATTCGATGGCCTGTGTCGCACTCGGCTCGAACCTGGGCGACCGCGAGTGCCGCCTCGCAGCGGGCTTCGCCGCCCTGCGCGCGCTGCACGGTGTGCGCGAGGTGGTCGCCTCGCGCGTCTACGAGACGGATCCGGTCGGTCCCGGTGACCAGGGCCCGTACCTCAACGCCGTCGCGCGACTGTGGACGAGTCTGTCTGCGCGCGCGCTGCTGGAGGCCCTGCTCGCGATCGAGCGCGCGGAGGGACGCGAGCGCACGGCCGAGCGCAACGCCCCGCGCACCCTCGACCTGGATCTGCTGATCCACGGCCGCACGTGTCTCCAGGAGCCCGATCTCGTCGTCCCGCATCCGCGCATCGCCGAGCGCCCCTTCGTGCTGGAACCGCTGTGCGACGTCGCGCCGGACCTGGAGCTGCCGGGCATCGGGAGAGCGGTCTCCGCGCTCGCCGCCGCCGTCCGCGACCCGGCCGCCGTCCGCGTGCGCGAGCGCTAGAGAGGAGACTCCGCCATGGCCATCGCCGCCGTCAGCATCTCGCCCGTGGGAGCGGGGACCAGCGTCTCGAGGCACGTGGCCGCCGCTCTGGCGGTGGTCCGCGCCCAGGACCGCGTCCGCTACCGCCTCGATCCGATGTTCACCACGCTCGAGGGGGAGATCGAGGACATCTACGCGCTCGTCCACCGGATGCAGGAGGCGGTGTTCTCGGCGGGGGCGGAGCGGGTCTCGACCGTGATCAAGATCGACGACCGGCGGGACCGCGCCGTCCGCATGGAGGACAAGGTCGCCGCCGTGGAGCGCCGGCTCGGACCGGCCGCGAAGTCGGAGGAGCAGCCGTAACCGATCCCGAGCGGCGGAATCAAAACCCCGCTTTCGACCGGGGATTTATGGGAAAAGCCCTCGAGTTCGTGTACGGTCTCTCCGATCCAGAGGGATGTGCCATGCCGTCGAGCCCTCCGCGAATCCGCCGCAATCCCCCCGCCGACAGCGTTCTGGGCGTGCTCGCTACCGGGGAGGCGGAGGGCTGGAGTCCTCAGGAGATCCTTACCTGGGGAATCAAGAATTTTCGCCCGCGGATCGCGCTCTCGTGCTCCTTCGGAGCGCCCGAGGGCCTCGTGCTGCTCGACATGATGCACCGCATCGATCCGGGCTCGCGCGTCTTCGTGCTGGACACAGGCCGGCTGCCCCAGGCCACCCACGACCTGATCGACCGTGTGCGCGAGCGCTACGACAAGCCGATCGAGGTGGTCTTCCCGGACGCCGCGACCGTCTCCGCCCTGGTGCGCGCGCACGGCATGAACCTCTTCTACGAGTCGGTGGAGAAGCGCCAACAGTGCTGCCGGGTGCGCAAGGTCGAGCCGCTCAACGCCTACCTGGGCGAGCTCGACGCCTGGGTGACCGGGCTGCGCCGCGACCAGACGCTCACCCGCGGCGAAACACCGAAGATCCAGCTCGACCACACCCACGGCGGCATCGTGAAGCTGAACCCGATCGCCGATTGGACGCGCGACCAGGTGATGGCCTACGTCCGCGCGCACAACGTCCCCACCAACCGCCTGCACGCCAAGGGCTATCCCTCGGTGGGCTGCGAGCCCTGCTCGCGCGCCGTGCGTCCCGGCGAGGACGCGCGCGCTGGCCGCTGGTGGTGGGAGAATGAGGGCAACCGCGAGTGCGGCATCCACGTCGGCGAGGAGGGCCAGGGATCGGGCATCTGACGAGCCGACGCGAGTTCCTGATCGCGGGCGCCGGTGCGCTGGCCGCCGCCGCGGCGTGGCCGCTCTCGAGCCGGGCCGCCGCCGCGGGGTCCTCGCTGCCCGAGGCGCTGCTCGAGACCAGCCCGTTCGTCTACATCTCGCCGCTGCTCGCCGACGGCCGCGAGAGCACCTGCCACGGCGAAGTGTGGTTCGCCTGGCTCGACGGTGCGGTCGTGATCAACACGGCTCCCACCACCTGGAAGAGCCGCGCGCTGGCCGCGGGGCACGACGAGGCGCGCATCTGGGTGGGTGATCACGGGCGCTGGAAGAAGATGCTCGGCCACAACGAGGCTTTCCGCGCCGCCCCGCACTTCGACGCGCGCGGCGTATCGGTGAAGGGCGACGAGCCGCTGCTCGACCGGCTGCTCGCCGCCTACGAGCGGAAGTATCCGGACGAGATCGGCAGCTGGCGCGATCGGATGCGCGAGGGCTACCGCAACGGGGATCGGCTGCTCCTGCGCTACACGCCCGTCTGAGAGGCGGGCCTCACGCGCGCTCGCGGCGCACGTAGTTGCGGAGACGACCCACGCGCTCGATCTCCACCTCGACGACGTCGCCGTCCTGGAGCCAGCGGGCCGGGCTTCGAGCCGCGCCCACACCGCCGGGCGTCCCGGTCAGGATCACGTCGCCGGGCTCGAGCCGCAGGAGGCGCGAGGCGAAGGCCAGGATCTCCGCGACGGGGAAGTGCATGTCCTTGGTGCGCGCGGACTGCACCTCCTCCCCCGAGAGACGGGTGACGAGCCCGAGGTCCTGCGGGTCGGAGATCTCGTCGGGCGTCACCAGGCACGGGCCCAGCGGTGCGAAGGTGTCGCACGACTTGCCGAGGAAGCGCTGTCCGCGAACGTTCTGGAAGTCGCGGGCGGTGACGTCGTCGGCCACGCAGTAGCCTGCCACGACCGACAGCGCGGCGTCGCGCTCGAGGTTGCGGGCGGACCGCCCGATCACGACCGCCAGCTCACCCTCGTAGTCGGGCTCGCTCACCGCCCCGGGCACGCAGATGTCGTCCTCCGGGCCGATTACTGCCGACGGCGCCTTGAGGAAGAGCACGGGCTCCTGGGGCGGCGCCGCGTCGCCGCGTTCGCGGGCGTGATCGGCGTAGTTGCGCGCCACGCCCACGATCTTTCCCGGTCGCGGCACCGGCGCGTGAAGCCGCACGGCGCTGCGCGGAAGCAACACACCGGCCGCGCGCAGGTCCGGAGCGTCGTAGCGGTCCTGCGACTCGAGCACGAAGTCGAGCGCGCGGCGGGCGGCGGTCAGCGAGCGGGAGCCGTGGGCCAGGAAGGCGAGCGGATCGCAGGGGATCAGGGAGTCCGCCTCGGCCTCCGGTGCGCCCGCGTCACCGAGGGCGAGCTTCACCGCGAGCGCCCGGCCCAGATCGACGATGGTGCCGGCGTCGCGGCCCGCGCCGAGCAACGCGCCGATTCGCCGCGCGCCGCGTCCGATCGGCGCGAAGCCATCGAGTGCGAAGCCGGCGGGGCCCAGCGCCTCGGTTCCCGAGGAGGTCAGCGCGTCCCGCGCGTCGCGAGAGAGTCGCTCAAAGCACACCAGACGCATCGCGTCCTCCCGTGGCCTCCCTGTCCACTCGATCGCCGCTCGAAGTGCCGGCCCGTGCGATCGCCGCGCCGCCCCGGACCTTCGCGGCTCCGGTCTGCTGGGCGAGGCGCTCAAGTTCCCGCCGCGGACTGCCGAAGAACGCCCGGGGAGCGTCCCATCCTATCACCGGGAGATTCCCATGACTTCCCGCATCGCCACGACGAACGTGAACCTGCCGCTGCGGCGGATTGCCACGGCCCTGGGCTGGCTCTGCGTGTTCACCACCCTCGCCCTGCTCTCTCCGGGCGTGGTGCTGACGGCCCAGGGCGAGGAGTCGCCGGAGGCGGGTCCCTCCTGCTCGCCCCAGCAGGGACCCGAGCAGCCCGTCCTGGAGCTGGGGCAGATGATCGAGCAGCTGCGCGCGCGAGCCGCCCAGCTCCCGGGGAACGGGGACGACGATATCGTGGTGCTGAACAACCGCGGCTACTTCTACGGTCCCGACGCGCCCCCGCCGGCACCCGAATCCCAGGCCCCGAGCCGCTAGCGCGCCGCCGCTTTTGACACCGCTGGGGGAAGGGCCGTAGCTTCGGACTCGGTGTCTGGAGCGCTATGAATCCGTCCTCCACGCTGAGGGTGCGCCGAGTCGTAGCCGGTCTCTTTCTCGTCTGGGCGGTGTCGGCGATCGTGCTCTCCCTGGCAACGCTGCGCGCGCCCGGCGACCGCATCTATCACCCCTTCACCCACACCCGGATCGCCACCATCTCGGTGATCCACGAGCTGTCGCCCACCGCGCGGGAGAGCGAGGCCGAGCCCGGCGACCAGATCCTGGCGATGAACGGCCGGCCCTACCACGAGGTGCTGCGCGAGGGGGTCGCGGGCCTCGACCCGGCGCACCCCAACACCTACCTGCTGCAGAAGAAGGACGGGCGCCGGGTGGAGGTGACCCTGGCGCCCGAGCCGATCGCCTGGGCGCAGACGCCGGCGGTCACCGCCCTGCATCTGCTGATGGTGCTGGTGGCCGTGCTCTACCTCGTCACCGGCGGAACCGCCTGGTGGTTGAAGCCCGAGCGCACCGCGGCGTGGACGCTCCTGCTCTTCTGCTGCGCGATGGCCACGCAGCTGGCCACCTTCCCCCAGACGAACCTGATCGCGCTCGGCTGGCCGCGGATGCTGATGAACGTCCCCCTGATCGGGGCCACCACCTTCCATCTCTTCACCACCTACCCGATCGAGCCGGACTGGGTGGTTCGCCGCCGGCGCACCCAGCTCGTGCCCTACGTGATCGCCTTCGGCCTGGCCGCGTTCTCGCTCTCCGAGCGCGTGATCGGTGCGCCCATCGGCCTGGGACTCACGCTGTCGTTCCTGTTCACCCAGTCGCTGGTGGTGGCGTCGCTGGTGATCGCCGGATTCGAGCGTCACCGCCACGGCGACGGGCCCCTGCGCGACCAGGCCGACCTCGTGTTCTGGGCCGCCGTGGTCAGCTTCGCTCCGATCATCCTCTTGGACGTCGGCGAGTGGTTCCTGAAGACGCCGTATCCCTACTACCTCGCGCTGCTGTGGTCGTTCCTGTTCCCGGTGGCCGTCGGCTACGGCATCGTCCGCCGCCAGCTCTTCGAGGTGCGCAACGTCGCGAAGTCCTCCGCCGCCTACGGTGCCGCCACGCTCGCGATCACCGGCGTGTTCGCGTTCCTGATCACCTTCGCCGACGCCGCGGTCTCGCGCCTCAACATCAGCTTCCGCTGGTTCCAGGTGACCTTCCTGTTCTTCGCCATCCTCGCCTTCAACCCGCTGCGGACCCGGCTGCAGATGCTGGTCGACCGCTTCTTCGACCGCGACCGCGAGACCTACCGGGTAGCGGTGCGCGAGATCTCCGAGGCGATGGTTTCGATGCTCTCGCTCTCCGAGATCGCCGATCGGATCCTGCTCGCCCTCACCGACACGATGGGCGTGGAGCGCGCGATGGTGATGATGGTGGACGACGGGGGGAATGTCCTCCGCCCCGCCGCCTCGCGCGGTGAATGGGACGAGGACGCCTTGCGCGCCGAGATCCACTCGGAGCACCCGATCTGGAAGCATCTGTGGATGCGCCGCGAGGATCTGTCCCGCGCCGACTTCGACGACGAGCCCGACGTGGAGCAGCGCGAGGCGTTCCGCGACGTCTTCGACACGCTCGAGGTGGAGCTGCTCGTGCCCATCCTCTACGGCGTGGACCTGCTGGGAGTGATCGCGATCGGTCGCAAGATCTCCGGCGATCGGCTGGTGGGGGACGACCGCACCCTGCTGCGCACGCTCGCCAACCAGAGCTCGATCGCGATCGAGAACGCGAAGGCCTTCGACGAGATCGCCAAGCTCAACGAGACGCTGGAGGCACGGGTCGAGGAGCGCACCGCCGAGCTGCGCGACACCCAGGCGCAGCTGGTGCAGGCGGAGAAGATGAAGAGCCTGGGCCAGCTGGTGGCCGGCGTGGCTCACGAGCTGAACAACCCGATCGGCTTCGTGCACGCCAATCTGCAGCTGCTCGACGAGTACATCCGCAAGCTCTCGGCGGCGCAGGAGAGCGGCGGCGACACCGTGCGGATCCGCGAGGCGATCACGAAGCTGCTCTCCCGTAGCCGCGAGGGCACCGAGCGGGTCAAGAAGATCGTGCAGGACCTGCGCACCTTCTCGCGCATGGACGACGCCGAGCTCCAGGACACCGACCTGCACGAGGAGATCGACCGCACCCTGGGCCTCACCGAGCCCCGCTTCAAGAACGGGGTGGAAGTCGAGCGCGACTACGGCGACATCCCCCGCGTCCGTTGCTACGCGGGCCAGCTGAACCAGGTGTTCCTGAACCTGCTGATGAACTCCTGCGACGCGATGAAGGACCACGGCCACATCCGGATCCGCACCCGACCCGGGCCGCTGGGAGTTCGGATCGAGTTCGCCGACGACGGGCCGGGCATCTCGGAGGAGGTGAAGAGCCGGATCTTCGACCCCTTCTTCACGACCAAGCCGGTCGGCGAGGGCACCGGTCTCGGGCTCTCGCTCTCCCACGGCATCATCGAGCGCCATGGGGGCGCGATCCAGGTGGAGTCGGAGCCCGGGGAGGGGACGACCTTCGTGATCGACCTGCCCCTGGTCGCCGTCGGCGACGCCAACGCCCAGCGAGGCTAGGGTCCGCTCGGATCGCTCCCGACGCCGGGGCTGCTCCCCCGCTCGACCTCGATCTCGAGCTGGCGGTGCACGCCCACCGGGACCACCTCGATGCACAGCGCGTCCGGACCCAGGCTCGTGTGGCCCTCGGCGTCGGTCCGGGGCTCGAGCACGACCAGGCGCGGCTCGTAGCCGGGGCCCTTCACGAAGATCTTGTGGGGCTCGTCCGTGCGCAGGATCAGCTCGTCGGCCTCGGCGGCCTCGAGCAGCCGCCCGTCCACGTACACGTTCACCTGCTCGGGGACGCACTCGATGCGCATGCGCTGGCTCGAGGCGGCGCAGCCCGCCGCGAGAGCGGCCAGCCCGCAGAGTCCGCAGAGCCCGCACAGTCCGACGGCCGTGGATCGCGTCCTGGTTCGCATCGCCTGGCGCTCTTCTCGACACTAGCCCACCCGGTCCGGCGGCGGCGGAGCCTTCGATAGAATGCCCGCGTGGACGAGCCCATCGGCGCCGACGGATTGACCGCAGTGGAGCGCGTCGTCGCGCGCGACGAGATCCGTCAGCTCGCCTACCGATACGCGCTGGCGATCGACTCGCGAGACGTCGACCTGCTCGTCTCGCTCTTCGTTCCCGACGTGCGCGTGGGGCGCGATCGATCCGGGCACCAGGCCCTGCACGAGAGCTGGCTCGAGTCGCTGGGAGCGATCGGGGTGTCGATCCTCTTCGTCGGGAACCACCTGATCGACTTCGAGGATCCCGCGCACGCCATCGGTGGCGTCTACTGCCGCGGGCAGATCCAGGACGGCGAGCGGTGGATCGAGCAGGCGATCCACTATCGGGATCGCTACGAGAAGCGCGACGGCAGCTGGCTCTTCGTGCGGCGCGTGCACCGCCTGTGGTACGGCGTCGAGACCGCCGAGCGACCCCTCGACCAGGCGCCCGCCAACTGGCCCGAGCACCACGCCGGCCGCGGGACCCTGCCCGAGGAGTGGCCCACCTGGGCGGCCTTCTGGAAGCGTTCGGGCGGCGCCTCCGGCGACTGAATGGGGGACGACCGCACCGACATCCTGATCGTCGGGGGCGGCATCGTCGGAACCGCTCTCGCCTGGGCCCTGGCCCGCCGGGGCCTCCGCGAGGTCACCGTCCTCGACCTCGACCTGGCCGGCGTCTACGCCTCCTCGGAGCTGAACGCCGGCGGCGCCCGCGCCACCTGGTGGCAGCCTGTCAACATCGACACCTGTCGCGCGACGCTCGACTTCTTCGACGAGCACGCCGAGGAGTTCGGCTTCCGGCGGCGCGGCTATTTGTGGCTCTACGACGACCCGGACCTGCATCGCCGGGCGCTCGCGAAGCGCGCGATCCAGAACCAGCGCGGACTCGGGGTGGAGTCGCTCACCGCCGCGGACGTGGCCCTGCGCTTCCCGCTCCTCGACCGCGCCCTGGACGAGCTGGTCGGTGCGACCTTCTCGCCGCGCGACGGGCTCGTGAACCCCAACGCCGTGCGCGCCTGGTTCCGCCGCGAGGCCGAGGCCCAGGGCGTCCGTTTCGCCAACCGCCACTACGTCACCGGCGTCGAGACGCGCCGGGTGGCCGGCGCCGGCGGGAGCACGCGCCGCGTCGCGGCCGTGCACGCCACCCAGGTCGAGCGCCGGGGTGCCCTCGCCGACGCCGACCTCGTGCGCGAGGTGCTCACCAGCCACCGCGTGCCGGGGGCGGCGGCGCGCGGCGAGTCGCGCATCGCTTGCGAGGTGATCGTGAACTGCCTCGGCGCGTGGTCGCCGGTCTTCTCGGCGAAGATCGGCATCGGCGACGTGACCGAGCCGGTGCGCCGCCAGATCTGCCTGGTGGGCGTGCACGCCAGCGACCTCGCCGCCGGCGTCGACCTCGCGGCGCTGGGGATGATCGTCGATGCCAGCGATCTCTACTTCCATCCCGAGGGCCCGCACGTGCTCGCCGGCTACTCGATCCCCGACGAGCCGGCCGGGTTCGACTTCGCCTACGACGGCGAAGCCTTCTTCGAGACCTTCGTGTGGCCGCGGCTCGCGCACCGCGCGAGCAGCTTCGAGCGCTGCGGACACGTACGCGGCTGGTCCGGGCTCTACGCCGTCACCCCCGACCGCAGCGGAATCGCGGGGCCGGTGTCGGGCTTCGCCAACCTCTTCGAGGCCCATTCCTTCACCGGCCGCGGCGTGATGCAGTCCTACGCCGTCGGCCTGGCGATGGCCGAGCGCATCGACACGGGTCGCTTCGGCGGGATCGACCTCTCCCCCCTCGACCGCAGCCGCTTCTCCGACCCCACCCGCTGGGTGCGGGAGGAGCTCCACATCTAGCGGCCGGCATCCTGGCGCCCCGACTCGCACCAGCGCTGGATCAGCTCGAGCGTCGCGTCGACGCTCTCGGCGGACAGACGCCGCACGTCGAAGCGGTCGAGCTCGCCTCCGAGCAGAGGCAGCGTGCTCTGCGCGCTGATGCGCAGGGACAGGCGCGTCGCCTCGGGGTCCCGGTCCGCGAGGGTGTAGGTCTCCTCGAAGGCGAAGGAGCCGAGGCGCACGGCGGAGCGCAGCCGCTCGGCGACCACCACCTCCAACGGGTCCTCGCGGCGCGCCACCGTCACCGAGCCCTGACGGCAGCGCCAGCGCGCCGAGCAGCCCGGCTTCGGGTAGTCGGGAATCGGCGCCTCGAGTGCGAGGCGGCGCTCGTCCCACCGGATCAGCTCGTCGGGGGTGACGAGCGCCCGCCAGACCCGAGCCCGCGGGCATCGGATCACCTTCGACATGGCGATGGTGATCAGGCGCTCCCTCCCCCCGCGCCGCAGGATGCACGCGCCGCGTGGCGCGCGCAAGCGACGAGACGGGCCCTGGGACCCCCTAGGAGGAGGCCTCGAGCAGCCTCCGCTCGGAGGCCCGCACACGCGCGCTCAGCACGCGCAGCAGGGAGAAGGCGATCTCCGGCATCTGCAGCACGAGCGCCTTCAGGCTGTCGCCGTCCAAGGCCAGCAGATGCGTCTTCGCGGAGGCGACGACGGTGGCGCTGCGCGGCTCGTTGTCGAGGATCGCCATCTCGCCGAAGTAGCCGCCCGCCTCGATCGTCGAGAGCCGCTTGCTCCTCGCCCCCCCGTAGTCGAGCCACGCCTCGGCCGCTCCTTCGAGGACGCAGTAGAGCTCGCCGGCGGGCTCCCCTTCGCGGACGATCACCTCGCCGGGGAGGAAAGCGCGGTCGCGGGTGAGGCGTTGCACGGCGTCTAGCTGGTCGAGACTCAGGCTCTCGAACAGGGGCACGCGCTTGAGGGCGAGAAGGCGCTCCATCCGCTGGGTCTCCGCCTGGGTAAGATCGCCGTCCCCGCTCAGCGCTGCCACCGCCCGGCGCAGCCACGGGTCGGCGCTGCGCGCGGCGTAGGCGAGCAGGGCGTCGCGGCTCGTCGGTGTCTCCACCGCCGGACCGAGCGCCGCCATGCGCTCGGTGAGCGGACCGCCCTCGTGCATCAGCACCAGCCACCGCGCGGCCTCGCGGTCGCCGAGGTTCGAGAGCACCTCGAGTGCGTCGCCTCGCGCGCGCGACGCGCCGAAGCGCAGCGCGCGCTCCACGCGACGCACGATGCGCGGGCTCTCGAGCCGCTCCAGGGTGCGGAAGGCGATCCGTCGGTGACACAGGGCCGAGTCCGAGGCGGCGGTCTGCAGGAAGCGCTCCGCCAGCGGACCGTGCGCAGGCACGTGTGCCGCGCCGGCGAGGGCCGCCCAGGCGAGGGACACGCGACGCCGCAGCTCCTCTCGCAGCAGCTCCCGGCGGCTCGGCGCGTCCGCCGCGGCCACCGCCTCGAGAGCGGCGCTGGCGACCGGCTCCTCCGGGTCCGCGAGATAGGGCAGGGCCGCCAGGGCCCCCGCCTCGCCGCGAGCGGCGAGGGCCGAGGCGGCCGCCCGCCGCACCGCCAACACCGGATCGCGCAGCGCCCGTGCCAGCCGCTCGCTGTCCACCGCGTCGGGCGTGCCCGCCGCCGCGCGCAGCCCGGCGCAGCGCACCCGCTCGTCGCCGTGGTTCAGCGCGCGGGCGATCGCCGCGGCGGGCACCGGCCCCGCCGCCAGGGTGGTCAGGCGATCGAGGGCGGCTGCTCGGACGGCCGGATCCTCGTCCATGGCGCGGCGCTCGAGCTCGGAGACCAGGTTCGCGCCGGCAACGGTGAGCGCCGCGAGCCGCTCGCCCGGGTCCGCGCTGGCCAGCATGGCGGCCAACCGAACGGTCGCGCGCGAGGAGACCGCGGCGGCCGCCGCGCGCACTCCGGGGTCGGGATCCTCCAGCAGCCGCTCGAGGTCGGGATCGTCCTTCTCCAGCCGACCCTTCGGATGGAGCGCCGCGAGGGCGGCGCCGCGCACCTCGGAGTCGGCGTCGGCCAACGCCCGGCGCAGGGCCGCCTCCGCCTCCGGGCTTCCGCCCAGCATCCGCGCGCACTCCGCGCGCACGCGGGGGTTGACGTGATCGAGCCCCCGCAGCAGCGGCGCGTGGATCCCGCGCTGACCGAGGCTCGGGATCAGCTGGAGCAGCGCGCTCGACACCCGCTCCCCCTCCGTGCGCAGCAGCTCGTCGCACAGGTCCGCGAGACGCTCCGCCTCCCAGCCGCCGATCTCGCTGTCGAGATCGGCCAGCTCGAGGCGCCCGGAGCGGATGCCCTCGATCAGCGTGCGGAGGTAGGCGCGGCGCGCCCCGAGGTTGGCGGCGAGGTAGAGCACGGCGGCGACGGCGCCCATCAGCGCGAGCGCGCGCAGGTTCGGCGTCTCGAGGGCGAGCAGCAACAGCCCGGCGAAGCTCATGCCCGCATACACGACGATTCCCTCGAGGAAGGCCCGAATCCGGCCGCGGAAGCGAGGGGGCAGCGCGTTGAAGACGAGCGTGCGGACGGGCTGGGCGAGCGCGTTGTCCACCAGCTCGCGGTTCGCACGCGCGAACACCGCCGTCGCGAGCACCGGCGACGCGAACAGCGCGGCGAAGCTGGCGAGGGTCAGCACCGGGTGCACCACGTGGGTGGTGGCCACGCCGAAGCGGCGGATCGACCACGGGGTCACCCACAGCTCGAGCGCGATCTCCATCAGGTTCGTGACTGCCAGGTAGACGGCGATGAAGACGGCGAGATCCTTGGGCGCGGGATAGGCCGAGACGAAGACGTCCGAGTAGATGTACTGGGCCACGAACAGCGCCAGCACCATGCCCACCGACGACAGCACCAGCCAGATCCCGAGCCGCGAGGCGCGCAGGCAGGCGATCGCGCCGCGCATGCCCTCGACGCTGGTCTCGTCGGCCTCGTCGAGACCGAGCGGTCCCCAGCGGCGCAGGGGCCGCCGGGCCAGCCACAGCATCCCCGCGGACACACACAGCAGCGCGCCCCACAGCCCGATCGTCGCCATCGGACCGACCGCGCGGGCGGTCAGGGCGCTGGCCACGCCGCCGAGCAGACCCCCGACGCTGGCGCCCACGGTGAACACGGGAAACAGGCGCTTGCTGGTCAGCGTGTCGAAGTAGTCCCCGGAGAAGGTCCAGAAGTGGTTGTTAAAGATCGACTGGGTCAGGTAGAAGGCCGCGATCAGCGCGAAGAGCACCGGCGCGCCGGGCCGCGGGGCGAGCAGCGGAACTGCGATCAGCGCTGCCCCGGCGATCAGGAGCATCTGGGCGAAGAGCGAGTCGTTGCGCGCCGCGCCGACGCGCGCCGCGTAGGCCACCGAGCCCAGCACGGTCACCAGGGAGGCGATCACGAAGGCGAGGGGCAGGCGCCGCGCCGACAGCTCGCCCAGGAACAGCGCCTCGGAGCCGGCCAGCCCGCTCGTCTGGGCGGCGGTCACCAGGGTGAGCAGGCCGGTGAAGAAGACGGCCCGCGTTCGTTCGGACCGGCGGACTGCCGGCAGGAGCAGCCACAATCGCTCGACCGCGTTCTTCATTTCGGGCCACAGCATAGGTGCAAGGAGCCGGAAGGCGCGGCCGCGCGCGCCTCAGGCGCCATCCCGGAACGGCCGATGAGTGGCGAAACGACGGCCCCCGCGCACCCGGTGGCGCCGCACGGAGCCCCCACCGTGTCCAGATCCGTCCCCTCCGCGCCGCGACGCCGCGGGTTCACGCTGGTCGAGCTGATGATCGTGGTCGCCATCATCGGCGTGCTCGCCGGCGTGGCCATCCCCAACTTCCTCCGCTACCAGCTTCGCGCGCGGACCACAGAGAGCCTGACCCACCTGAAGGGCATCGCGACCAGCCAAGATGCCTACTACAGCGAGTTCGGAACCTACGTGAGCGCCTCGTCGCCGGTGCCGTCGACGCCGCCCGGTGCGAGTCGCCTTCCCTGGCCCGCCGGCACGCCCTTCGACGAGATCGGCTGGGCTCCCGAGGGCGGTGTGGTGTTCCAGTACGCCGTGAACGCGGACAGCGCCGGCACCCCCGGTGCGCTCTCGCGCTTCACGGTGGAGACCCGCGCCGACCTCGACGAGGACGGCCTGTTCAGCTTCTTCGCCTACGTGCGCCCGCTCGCCGGCTTCGGCGGGTTGCCCGGCTCGATGCCCGCCACCACCTGCACCGCCGGAGGCGTCTACAGCGCCGGCGGGCCCAACACGTTCAACGCCCCGGGGCCCTGCGACCCGGATTCCGGGCGCAGCCGCTTCTAGCGCTCCCCGGACGACCTCCCGCCTCCGTCGCTAGCGGCCGGCCAGCTCCCGCGCGACGTCGGCCCAGGGCTCGGGATCGCCCGACCAGTGGGCCAGCAGGCTGACGCGGTCGGCCGCGTGTCCGCAGCGCTCGCGCACCCGCTCCGCCACCCGGTCCATCGGCGCGCACACCGCGATCGCCTCCAGCATCTCGTCGCTGACCAGGCTCGTCATCTCGCCCCAGGCTCCGCGCTTCGAGAGGGCGTTCAGCTCGGGCTGGAGGTCGCCCCAGCCGTGCGCGTCGAGCACCCCCTTGTAGGCGGGCGTCGAGCCGTAGAAGGCGATCTGACCCTTGGTGAGGTTGCGCACGCGCAGCGTCTCCTCCTCGTCGGCTCCGCTGGCGACCATGATCTGGAACGAGAGCGCGACGTCCTTGCGGGTGCGACCCGCCTTCGCGATCCCCCGCTCGAGGGCGGGCAGGGTGACCCTCTCCACCGACCGCGCGCTGTGAAAGGGGTGGACGAAGAAGCCGTCGGCCACCTCGCCGGCCACCTCGGTCATGAGCGGTCCGACCCCGGCGAGGAAGATCGGCGGGTTGCCGCAGGGATTCGGGCCAGGGCTGAAGGCCGGCGTCATCAGCGTGTGCCGGTAGAACTCGCCCCGGAAGTCGAGCCGCGCGCCCTCGGCCCAGCAGCGCCAGATCTCCCGGATCGCGAGCACCATCTCGCGCATGCGCGCCGCCGGCTTCGACCAGTTCATCGAGAAGCGCTTCTCGATGTGGGGGCGGATCTGGGTGCCGAGGCCGAGCAGGAAGCGGCCCTTCGAGAGCGCTTGGAGGTCCCAGCCGATGTTCGCGAGCAGCATCGGGTTGCGCGCGAAGGCGATCGCGATCGCCGTGTAGAGCTCGAGTCGCTCGGTGGTCTGGGAGGCGAGGACGAGCGGGAAGAAGGGATCATGGGGTCCCTCGAAGGTGAAGGCTCCGTCGTAGCCGAGCTTTTCGAGGCGTAGCGCCGCCTCACCCGGCGCGGCGAAGTCGAGAAGTGAGGCGTCGACCTTCATGGTTCCTCCGATGGCCGACACTATAGACTGCGGCGCCTGGAGGAGGAGACGTGATGCCCGAAGCCCCCGCCGTCCGCGTCGAGCGCGACGGTCCCGTCACCACCGTGAT
The DNA here is from genome assembly GCA_964653555.1 of uncultured Spirochaetales bacterium. Classification (GTDB taxonomy): domain Bacteria; phylum Myxococcota_A; class UBA9160; order UBA9160; family SMWR01; genus JAHEJV01. Next base: position 20,253 of record CAZZFT010000037.1, read on the forward strand.
CCTGTCACGGCCCGAGGTACGCAACGCCGTCGACGGACCGACCGCCGCGAGCCTCGCCGAGGCCTTCTTCGCCTTCGAGCGCGATGAGGCCGCGCAGGTCGCGGTCTTCTGGGGCGACCACGGCAGCTTCTGCGCCGGCGCCGACCTGAAGGCCGTCTCCGAGGGGCGCGGCAACCGCGTGCTCGAGCCCGCCGCGGGCGACGCCTGGGATCCGCTCTCGAAGGAGGGACCGATGGGACCCTCCCGGATGCTGCTCTCGAAGCCGGTGATCGCGGCCGTGTCGGGCTACGCGGTGGCGGGCGGCCTCGAGCTGGCGCTCTGGTGCGACCTGCGCGTGGTGGAGGAGGATGCGGTGTTCGGTGTCTTCTGCCGTCGCTGGGGGGTACCCCTGATCGACGGCGGGACCGTGCGGCTGCCGCGCATCGTCGGCCACGGTCGGGCGCTCGATCTGATCCTCACCGGACGTCCGGTCGGCGCCGAGGAGGCGCTGGCGATCGGGCTGGCGAACCGGGTCGTGCCGCGCGGCGCCGCGCGGGCCGAGGCGGAGAAGCTGGCGCTGGAGCTCACGCGCTTCCCGCAGACGTGTCTGCGCGCCGACCGGCGCTCGGCCTATGAACAGTGGGATCGCCCGCTCGACGCCGCCCTGCGCGGCGAGTACGAGCGCGGCGTGGCGGTGATCCGCTCGGGCGAGACGCTCGCCGGCGCCACGCGCTTCGCCGCCGGTCACGGCCGCGGCGGCAGCTTCGAAGACCTGTGAGCGCCGCTTCTGCCACGGCGATCCGCGCGCTGATCTTCGATCTGGACGGGCTCCTGATCGACACCGAGTCGGTCGTGCATGCCTGCTGGGAGCGCGTCTACCGCGAGCTCGGGGTGGAGCTTCCGCTCGATCGGTGGCACGCCGCGATCGGGAGCGACGAGGCCCACTTCGAGCCCGAGGCCTACCTCCTCGCCCGACGTCCCGATCTCGACGTGGCGGCGATGCGGCGCCGGCGCCGCGCCCACCGGGACGATCTGCTCGCCGACCTGGCGCCCTGTCCCGGCGTCGTCGAGCGCCTCGAGGAGGCGCGAGCGGCGGGCCTGCGACTGGCGGTCGCCTCCAGCTCCGAGCGCGCATGGGTCGAGCACCACCTCGATCGGCTCGGCCTGCGTTCCTACTTCGCGACGCTCCGCTCTCGCGACGACGTCGCGCGCGTGAAGCCCGACCCCGCGCTCTACCGCGCCGCCGTCGGCGATCTGGGCGTCGCGGCGGACGAGGCGGTGGCCTTCGAGGACTCCCCGCACGGCGTCGCGGCGGCCGTGGCCGCGGGGCTGCGCTGCGTGGCGGTTCCCGGTCCGATGACCCGGACGCTGCGCTTCGACGCCGCGCACCTGTGCCTCGCCTCCCTGGCGGATCTCCCGCTGGGCGAGATCCTCGCTCGGGTGGCCGCGGAACCCGCCTAACGCCCCTCGGCCTTGCGATCGAGGTGGCTCTTGAGCTGCCGATCGTGGCGGCTGGCGGCGCTGAAGGGCTTCACGTAGGGCTGCCAGCGCGGCGATCGCGCGGGCTCGGGTCGATCGCCCATCACCGTGACGCGCTGGATGACGCGCTCTCCCTCGAAGTCGTTCAGGACGTGGTGCTGCGTGCAGCGGTTGTCCCACATCGCGATCGTGCCGGGTGTCCAGTGGTAGCGGACGGTGAAGCGTGGGCTCGCGGCCCAGCGCACCAGGAAGCGCAGCAGCGCGTCGCTCTCCTCGTGGGAGAGCTCCACGATCCGGCGCGTGAAGTGCTCGTTCACGAACAGCGACTTCCTCTTCGTGACCGGGTGCACCCGCACCACCGGGTGCACCGCCGTCTGGCCGGGATTGCCGTGAGCGTGGGCATCGTGCAGCGCCGAGAGGCCCTCGCAGAAGTCCCGCATCGCCGGGGAGAGCTCGTCGTACGCCCGGTACATGTTGGCCCACAGGGTGTCGCCGCCCACCGGCGGGCACTTCACCATGTGCAGGATCGCCAGCTGTGAGGGCTCGTCCTGGCAGGTCAGATCGCTGTGCCACTCGTCGGCGATGGCGCCGGCTCCCGAGCTGGCGCGCAGCTCGAAGAATTCCGGGCGCTCGCCGCCCAGGGGCAGGTTCGGGTGCGACTCGAGCCGCCCGAACAGACGGCCGAAGGCGATGTGCTCGTCGGGCGACAGGTGCTGGGCGGGAAAGAACAGCACCTGGTGCTCCATCAGCAGGGCGAGGATCGTCTCGGCCTGGGCCGGGCCCGCCGCGGCCAGCGCCACTCCGCGCACCTCGGCGCCGAGAGAGCCGGACAGGCGGGTGACATCGAGCTGCGGTGCGACGGATGCGGTGGCCAAGGGCTCGTTCCTCCCTGCGCTCGCAGCATATCAGGAGCGACGGGAGCGAGGGCGCAGGAAGCGCAGCGCCGGACCGGCCGCGATCTCGAGCCGCCGCGCGGGCGCGAAGAGCTCCGCGTCCAGGCTCCAGGCGAGCGGCTTCTCCAGGCGCAGCTCGGCGCGCCGACAGGGGTGGTGCTCGATGCAGCCGCCGCGGGAACCGGCGCGCAGCGCCGGCAGCTCCAGGGCGAGTCGCGCCGCGCTGGCGCTGGAGGTGGCCAGGTGGATCTGCTCGGGGTCGCTGCCGGCGCTGAAGAAGGGCGCGAAGCCGAGGCCGATGTGGCGCACCCCGCCCGCGGCGACGATCGTGAGGCGGCGGGCTTCGGGCTCCCGGCCGTCCACGCACAGCTGCGCCGCGAAGGGCGCGAACACGCGCCGCGCCAGCGCGCCGCCGAACAGCGCCGAGGCGCTGATCCCGCTCACCACCGAGAAGGCCCCGGCGACGCCCCGGGGCGAGTGTTCGTAGTAGCGCTCGAGGAAGCGCACGCCGACGCCGTTCACGAACAGGAAGCCGAAGTGGGGGGTGCCCTCGTCGGGGGTGACGCGCACGACGGCGCGGCGCTCCTCGCGAGGATGCTCGTCCGCGAGCAGTGCCGCGAGCGTGTCCTCGGGTGCGCCCCGGGCGCCCAGGGATTGGGAGACCGTGTTCACGGTGCCGCCGCGCGTCGGTGCGATCGGGGGCAGGGTCGCCGCGTCGAAGTGACGCAGCAGCGCGGTCAGCGTGTGCGCCTGGGTGCCGTCGCCTCCGACGAGGACCAGCGCGTCGATGTCCCGGTCGAGGAGCGTCGCGAGGGCGCGCGGGAGCTCGTCGGGGCTCGTGGTGGTCACCACGCGCTCGGCGGGGACGAGCCGCCTCAGGCGCTCGACGAGTCGGGGATCGCGACGGGCGCGCCGCGCGTTTGCGTTGAGCAGGACCCCGGGCCGCACCGTCACGGGAGGGGACTCTATCGGACTGCCGGCCGTTGGGGCGGGGTATGCTTTCCGCGATGAGCTCCCTCGTGTCGGTCGCGGTCTACCGGCGCCGGATCGGCGCCTCGTTGGATCGCGTGTGGGAGAACGTGCGCGACTGGGAGCACCTGCCGTGGCTCCATGGTGAGAGCTTCGCGAGCATCGCGCTGGAGGAGGAGGGCGACTTCGGCTGGCGCGCGCGGGTGGGACTGCGCGGGGCAGCGGGGCCGTCGATCGATCTCGCGCTCCTCACCGAGGGAGAGCGGCGCTACGTGGCGCGCACGCTCGCGGGGCCCGGTGTCGGGACCGAGATCTGGACGAGCCTGGACCCGGTGGCGGCACACCGCACCGACATCGAGGTGGAGTTCCTCGTTCCCGACGTCGCGGCGAAGCACCGCCAGGCCGTCGGGGACGGCTACATCGCGCTCTACACACGGCTGTGGGACCAGGACGAGGCGATGATGCAGCGCCGCAGCTGGCTGCTGGAGTCGTCGCGCTCCGCGCCGCGCGCGGCAGAGCCCCTGGACCTGGGTCCGTCGGCGGAGCTGGAGGATCGCCTGCCCCTGCGGGTGAGTTTCGGTGGCCGGCCCGTGGTGGTCGCTCGCTGCGAGGGCGAGCTGCTCGCCTTCGACGCGCTGTGCCCGCACGCGCTGGGCCCGCTCGACGAGGGCCAGCTGCTGCTCGGCCGCGTGGTATGCCCCTGGCACGGCTACGCCTTCGACGTGCGCAGCGGGCGCGGCTGCGATGCGGCGAAGCGCCTGCGGCTGGCGCCTTCGCCGCGCGTGGAGGAGGCCGGCGGTCGGGTGCGACTGCTGCGCGGCTGACGCCCACGGCCTTCCGCCTCATCGGACGCGGGCGGCTTTCGCCAACACCTCGCGCTCCTCCGGGTGGGCGATCGCGATCATCGCCTCGCAGCGCTCGTCGTGGGTGAGCCCGGCCAGCTCCGCCGCGCCGTGCTCGGTGATCACCACGTCCACCTGGTGACGCGGCGTGGTGACGGCGGTGCCCGGCGAGAACTGGGAGACGATCCTCGACGTGGGGCCGTCCGCTCCGCGCGCCCGCGAGGGCAGGCAGATCAGGGAGCGGCCCCCCGGAGACTGGGTGGCGCCGGTGACGAAATCCTCGTGACCGCCGATCCCCGAGTACTGGCGTCCCCCGATCTCGTCGGCGACGACCTGGCCGAGCAGGTCGACGGACAGCGCGCCGTTGATCGACACCAGCGCGTGATTGCGAGCGATCACCGACGGCTCGTTGACGGCCTCGACCGGCAGGAAGCGCACCAGCTCGCGCCCGTCTCCGTCGAGCCAGTCGTAGAGGGCGCGCGTCCCCATCGCGAAGGTGCAGATCGACAGGCCGTCGTAGAGACCCTTGCGGCCGTTCGTGATCTTGCCGGCGCGATACAGCTTCAAGAGCCCCGTGGTGAACATCTCCGAATGGACGCCGTACTCGCCGCCATCGCGCTCGGCGAGGATGCCCGCGACGGCGTCGGGAACCCCGCCGATCCCGGTCTGGAGCGTGGCGCCGTCGGGGATGAAGCGCGCGGCGTGTCGGGCGATCGCGTGCTCGATGTCGCTCGGAGACGCCTCGGGCAGCGCGATCGGCTCCCGGTCGGACCGGACCAGCACGTCGATCTCGCTGGTGTGGATGTGGTGCGGGTGCTGGGGCGGGAGCCCGAGCGTGCGCGGCAGCCGCTCGTTCGCCTCCACGATCAGCATGCGCCCGGGGTCCCGGCCGCAGCGGTGCAGCGCCTCGACAGTGGCGCCCGCGTGGAGCGAGAGGGAGCAGTAGCCGCCCGCATCCGGGGGAGTGGCGGCGGTGGCCATCACCCGCGGTGCCAGCCGATTCGCGATGCGCACGAAGCCGCGGAAATCGGCGGGCACGAAGCGCACGTCGTGTCCGGCGTCGCGCAGCGCGCGCTCCGCGGGGCCGTAGAAGCCCGAGCGCAGTGTGACTCCGGGACGGGTGAAGAGCGGAAACAGCTCCACCAGTAGAGCGGCGAACACCTCGAGCCGCTCGAAGCGCTCGCGCTCGCCCAGGGCGTGCAGCAGCGCGGGGGGCTGACCCGGACCGAGCGGCACGGCCAGCGTGTCGACGTCTCGCACCCGCGCTGCCGCTGCGGTGGCGTCGAGCTCCTCCACGGGGGTTCCTCCTGTGTGCTCGGGGCGGCCACAGCGTAGTCGCAGCCCCCGCCGGGCCCCATTACCCGGGGGGTAGGCTGAGGAGCGCACAGCGTGCCCGTTGACGGCGTCTCAGCCCTCCGATATAAAGAATCAGAATTCTCATTCTGTTCCTAACTCAGAGGATCCCGCCCTTGAATCCGCCGCGCCGAGCGACGCCGGCCAGCCCCGGGACGGCCGCCCCCACCACTCCCGCACTGCGCTGGGTGCGCCCTCCCCGGCAGGCGCGCAGCCAGGAGACCCTGGACCGGATCCTCGACGCGGCCGAGCAGCTGGTCGGCGAGAAGGGCTTCGACGACACGCCCGTGTCGGAGATCGTCGGTCGCGCCGGCTCGTCGGTGGGCGCGTTCTACAGCCGCTTCCCCGACAAGGACGCGCTCCTGCTCGCCCTCTACGAGCGCTACTTCGAGCAGGCGATGGCCACCGCCGACGAGGCGCTCGACCCGGCGCGCTGGGATCGCGCCGGCGTTGCCGAGATCGTCGGGGCGGTCGTGTGCTTCCTGGTCGAGATCTACCGCGAGCAGCGCGGCCTGATCCGCGCCTTCGTGATCCGGAACCACGTCGACGCGAGCTTCCAGGCCCGCCGTGAGCGGCTCTCCCACGAGGTGAGCGCCCGGCTGTCGGCGCTGCTGATGGCGCGCAGCGGCGAGATCGCCCACGGCGACCCCGAGCGCGCCGCGGCCTTCGGCATGACGCTCGTGTTCAGCACGCTCGACAGCACGATGCTGTTCGGCGAGCTCCGGTCGGGGGCGTTCGTGCTCTCCGACGACGATCTCGCCGCCGAGCTGACGCGGGCCTACCTCGCGTACCTCGGCGTTCCCACTTCCCGACCCTGACCCCCGACTCGACGTCCGCACCAGGAGAACCCCATGGAGCCGTTCCACAAGTTCCACCCCCAGCGTCCGGAAGCCGTCGAGTTCCTCGATGTCCCGCAGTCCGTCTCCTACAACTGGGAGTACGACAGTCCCCGCCAGCGCCTGGCCCGCCTCTACGAGAACGCGAAGCGCGACCAGTGGAACGCGACGGAGCGCCTCGACTGGTCGATCGACGTCGACCCGGAGAAGGGACTCCTGCCCGACGTGGCGATCGGCATCTTCGGCACCGAGATCTGGGCCACCCTCGACGCGAAGCGGATCGAGCGCCTGCGCCACGAGGCCGTCACCTGGCAGCTCTGTCAGTTCCTGCACGGTGAGCAGGGCGCGCTGCTCGCGACCGCCCAGATCGTGGACGCCGTTCCGTGGTACGACGCGAAACAGTACGGCGCCACCCAGGTGATGGACGAGGCTCGTCACGTCGAAGTGTACCGGCGGTTCATCCAGGAGAAGCTCGGAAACGAGTACGACGTGAACCCCGAGCTCAAGAAGCTCCTCGACCAGATCCTGGTCGACTCGCGCTGGGACATGAAGTTCCTCGGGATGCAGATCATCGTGGAGGGTCTCGCGCTCGCCGCCTTCGGAACGATGCGCGACACCACCACGAACCCGCTGCTGCGCGACCTGACCGCCGCGGTGATGGAGGACGAGTCCCGCCACGTCGCCTTCGGCGTGCTGTCGCTGCGCGAGTACTGTCGCGAGCTGCCCGAGAAGGAGCGCCTGGAGCGCGAGGATTTCGTGTACGAGGCCTGCGTTCTGATGCGCGACCGCATCCAGAGCCGCGAGGTGTGGGAGCGGATGGATCTCGACGCCGATGCCTGCATCGAGCACGCCGAGCACTCGGGGATCGCAGCCCAGTTCCGTCACCGCCTGTTCGCCAAGATCGTCCCGAACGTGAAGAGCCTGGGGCTGCTCTCCGACCGCCAGCGCGAGCGCTTCCACGCCCTCGGCGTCCTCCAGTACGAGAACGAGAGCACTTCGGACGTGGACCACGACGTCGAGATCGAGCGCCGCATCCGCTCCGGCGAGCTCGATCCGGTCCGGGCGGCCTAGAGGGGCAGGGCTACCATGGGCCGTCTCGCGAGGAGATCCCATGGCGAAGTCCTGCGACCGGACGCGGGGAACCCAGGAGCGGGGTGGCCTCGACCGCCGTCAGTTCCTCCGCGGCAGCGCCGCGGCTGGCGTGTCGCTCTCGCTGCTCCCGCTGGCCGGAGGCGCGGCCGAGCCACCGCGGGTGCAGCGCTACGTGACCCTCGGACGCACCGGTCTGCGCATTTCCGACATCGGCTTCGGGTCGAGCCGCCTCGCGGGAGACGAGTCGGTCGTCCGCCACGCCCTCGATCGCGGCATCGACTACTTCGACACGGCCAAGGGCTACACGGACGGCGCCTCCGAGGAGGCGCTCGGTCGCGCCCTGCGTGGCGTGCGCGAGAAGGTGACGCTGGCGACCAAGGTCGGGTGCGAGCCGGACGACGACGTGGAGGACCTCTTCCGAGCGCTCGAAGGCAGCCTGCGCCGGCTCCAGACCGACCGCGTGGAGATCTACTTCAACCACGCCGTGAACGACGTCGCGCGGCTGCGCAATCCGGCCTGGGGCGAGTTCGCCGAGCGGGCCAAGGAGCAGGGCAAGATCCGCTTCACCGGCATGTCCGGGCACGGCGGACGCCTCGCCGAGTGCCTCGACTACGCCTTCGACCACGATCTGGTCGACGTCGTGCTCGTCGCCCACAACTTCGGCCAGGATCCGGCCTTCTACGAGCGCTTCACCGCTTCGATGGACTTCGTCGCCGTCCAGCCCGAGCTGCCCCGACTGCTGGCGAAGGCGAAGCAGAAGAACGTGGGCGTGGTCGCGATGAAGACGCTGCGCGGGGCGCGCTTGAACGACCTGCGCGCCTACGAGCGCGAGGGCGGGACCTTCGCCCAGGCCGCGTTCCGCTGGGTGCTCTCCGGCCCGCACGTGGACGCGCTAGTCGTCACGATGAAGAGCGGCGAGATGATCGACGAGTACCTGGGCGCTTCGGGTGCGACTGGCGTCACCCGTCACGACCTCGAGCTGCTCGCGCGCTACGAGCACCGCAACGGCGCCACCCAGTGCCGCTACGGCTGCGGTGCATGCCTGGCGGCGTGTCCCGAGCAGGTCGCGATCGACGAGGTGCTTCGCACGCGCATGTACGCAGTGGACTACGGCGACGCCGAGCTCGCCCGCGGCGACTACGCGAAGCTCGCTCGCGGGGCCGAGGCCTGCGTCGGCTGCGCGCACCAGGCCTGTGCGGGCGCTTGTCCCCACGGCATCGACATCTCCACGCTCACGGCCCGCACGCATCGGTGGCTGGCGTGAACGGAGCCGAGAGCCTGATCCGAACGGCCGTCGGCGCGGGCGTCGATCTGTGCCTGGCGAATCCGGGCACCACCGAGATGCAGCTCGTCGCCGCCCTCGACGCGGTGCCCGGGATGCGAGCGGTGCTGGGCCTGTTCGAGGGCGTGTGCACCGGTGCCGCCGACGGCTACGCACGCATGACGGGCCGCCCCGCGCTGACGCTGCTCCACCTCGGTCCCGGCTTCGCCAACGGCATCGCGAACCTCCACAACGCCCGGCGGGCGCACTCGCCGGTGGTCAACCTGATCGGCGACCACGCCAGCTGGCACCTGGCCGCCGACGCTCCGCTCACCTCGGACATCGTCTCGCTGGCGAGCCCCGTGTCCGGCTGGGTGCACGTGACCTCCAGCGCAAAGGAGCTGGCCGCCGACGGCGCGTCCGCGATCGCCGCCGCGCTGGATGCGCCGGGACGGGTGGCGTCGCTGATCATCCCCCAGGACTGCGCGTGGGAGGAGGCTTCAGGGCCGGTCGCTCCCGTCGCACCGCGCTCGCGGGCCGCGGTGGGCGAGGAGCGCATCGCCTCCGCAGCCGACGCGCTCGCGAGCGGCGCCAGCTCGGCGCTCTTCCTCGGCGGCGCCGCCCTGCGCGCGCCGGCCCTGCGCGCGGCGGGTCGCATCGCAGCGGCCACGGGCTGTGCACTGATCCACGAGACCTTCTTCGCGCGGATCGAGCGCGGTGCGGGCCTGCCCGCGATCGAGCGCCTGCCCTACTTCCCCGAGCAGGGTGCCGCGCGGCTGGCCTCGGTGGCGCAGCTCGTGCTGGCCGGCGCTCGCGAGCCCGTCGCCTTCTTCGGCTACCGCGACCACCCGAGCGGCCTGTGCGGCGAGGCCACTCGGGTGACCACTCTGGCGGAGGTCGGGGACGACGCGGTCGCCGCGCTCGAGGCACTCGCCGAGCGCGTCAAGGCTCCCGCGCGGGTAACGAGCCCGACACCGGAGCGCGTCGGACTCGCTAGCGGGGCGCTCACGGTGGGCTCCCTGGGCCAGTGCCTCGCGACCCTCCAGCCCGAGAGCGCGATCGTGGTCGACGAAGGTGCCACCAGCGGCCTCGCCTACTACGCGCTGGCCGCAGGCGCGCCGCCCCACGACACGCTCTCTCTCACCGGCGGCGCGATCGGCCAAGGGCTGCCGGCGGCGGTGGGGGCCGCCCTCGCGTGCCCCGACCGCAAGGTGATCGCCTTCCAGGCCGACGGCGGCGGCATGTACACCCTCCAGGCCCTGTGGACCTGCGCGCGCGAGTCTCTGGACGTGGTGGCGGTGATCGCCTCGAACCGCGCCTATCGTATCCTCCAGGTCGAGCTCGGACGCGCCGGGATCGCCGAGCCCGGCCCGTGCGCGCGATCGCTCACCGACCTCTCCCACCCCGAACTCGACTGGGTGTCGCTCGCCCGCGGCATGGGAGTCCCGGGAACGCGCGCCGCGACCGCCGAGTCCTTCACCGAGGCCTTCCGCCGCGCCCTGGCCGCGCCCGGGCCGCACCTGATCGAAGCGGTGGTGGGCTGATCCGCACGGCCCGCGGCGGCAGCCGGATCCCGGCCACACCAGCCGCTCACGGCGCGCCTCGCGACAGTGCGACGTCCACCTCCTGGGCGATCTCGTCCAGCGCACGCGCGGCGGCGGGACAGGCACCGGCCAGACCGGTGAAGGAGTGCGAGAGCGTCTCGTAGCAGCGGAAGCGCACCGCGACACCCGCGCTCTCCAGGCGCTTCGAGTACTGCTCGCCCTCGTCGCACAGCAGGTCGAAGCCGGCGGTGTACACGAGGGCGGGAGCGAGGCCGGACAGGTCGACGGCGAGGCCGGGGGAGAGGCGGAGGTCCTGCCCGTCGCCGTCCGCGTCCAGGTAGTGGGTGCGAAACCAGTCCATGCTCTCGCGCGTGAGCGGATAGCTCGCTCCGAAGTCCCGATAGGCCGCGTTGTCGGCGTGGGCGATCAGCCAGGGGTAGATCAGCAGCTGGAGGATCGGCGGCGCCACGTTCTCGCGCACCGCGCGCTGGGCGATCATCGCCGCGATTCCGCCGCCTGCCGAATCCCCCCCGACGGCGACGCGTTCCGGATCCCCTCCCAGCTCTCCGGCGCGCTCGCGCGCCCAGCGGTACGCCGCCCAGGCGTCCTCCTGGGCGGACGGGAAGCGGTGCTCCGGACCCTTGCGGTAGTCCACCGCCAGCACCGGACAGCGGGCGCCGGTGGCGAGCACGCTGCAGAAGGACTCGCACCAGTCGAGGTTGCCGATCACGCAGCCCCCCTGGTGGAAGTAGAGGAGCAGCGGCCGGGGGCCCAGCAGTCCCGGCGGCGTGTGCAGGCGTGCGCGCAGCGGTCCCTCGGCGCCCGGGACGACGTGGTCCTCGAGCCGTTCCAGCGGGCGGTTCGGCGCCCGGGTCAGGGACAGCGCCTCGTCGGTGACGGCGCGCGCCTCGGCTGGCGAGAGCGTGTGGAGCGGCGGACCCGCTGCGGCGGCGCGCGCCAGCAGGGCGAGCCGCGGATCGAGCGTGCGACCGCGAATCACCACGGGCGGACCCCCCAGCAGCGGCAGCCAGCGCTCCGGCAGGACCCGCAGCACGCGCGCTCCGAGCCGCTCCGCCAGCTTCGCCAACTAGCGATCCTCGAACACCGGGTCGCGCTTCTCCAGGAACGCCGCGACACCCTCGCGGAAGTCGCGCGACGTCGAGGTGAGGACCTGGTTGCGGTCCTCCATGGCGATCGCCGCCTCGAGGCTGGCCGCGTCGACGTTGATCCGCAGGCACTCCTTGGTGAGGCGCAGCGCGACCGGTGAGTTGCGCAGCATGCGTCCGGCGAGCTCGCGCGCCGCGGTCTCGAGCTGCGCGTCGGGCACCACCCGGGAGACCAGCCCCGTCGCGAGCGCGCGCTGAGCATCGATGAAGTCCCCCGTCAGCAGCAGCTCCGAGGCCACCGACGCGCCGACGATGCGCGGCAGGAAGTAGGACACGCCGACGTCGCAAGCCGAGAGCCCGAGGCGGATGAAGGCCGCGTTCATGCGGGCCGACTCGCCGGCGATCCGCACGTCGGCGGCGAGCGCGATCGCGAAGCCGCCGCCCGCCGCGGCGCCGTGCACGGCCGCGATGATCGGCTGGGGCGCTCGGCGCATCCACAGCGCCAGCTCGGCGATGTGGCGCTGGGTGCGCAGCGCGGCGGGCACGCCACCGCCGGCTCCACCGCGGTCCTCCTTCAGGTCGAGGCCGGCGCAGAAGGCCCGGCCGCGTCCGCGGACCACCACCACGCGCGTCTCCGTGTCCTCGGGCAATGCGAGGAGGAAGTCGCGCAGCTCGTCCACGAGCCGGGTCGAGAGCGTGTTCAGCGCCTCGGGTCGGTCGAGGGTGAGCCAGGTGAGGTGGCCCTCCCGGGCGACGTCGATCGTCTCGTAGCTCGTCATGTCGGCTCCAGGGGTGCGTTCCGGCCCGCGAGCTTGCGCTGCGGCGCGCGCGAGCACAACCGGGTATTCCGCTTCGATCGGTGTAGCCTTCCCCGGTGGCCGACCTCCCGGCGTTCACTCTGGCGCTCGCCCTGGCGGTCGGGGTCCTCGCACAGTCGCTGGCGCGGCACACGCGGGTTCCGGGCATCGTGCTGCTGCTCGTGGCGGGTGCCGGGCTCGGACCCGACGGCCTGGGCTGGGTGCAGCCCGACGCGCTCGGCGGGGGACTGATCGCCACCGTCGAGCTGGCGGTGGCGGTGATCCTGTTCGAGGGCGGTCTGAACCTGGAGATCTCGCGCCTGCGCCGCGAGCAGGCTCCGATTCGGAGGCTCGTCACCTGGGGCGCGCTGATCACGCTGCTGGGCGCGGCGATCTCCGTGAGCGCGCTCTTCCACTGGCCGCTGATGCGGTCGCTGCTGTTCGGCAGCCTGGTGGTGGTGACCGGCCCGACGGTGATCGGACCGCTGGTGCGCGAGCTCCGACTGCGCCCGCGCATCGCGACGGTGCTCGAGGCCGAGGGCGTCCTGATCGACCCGATCGGGGCGATTCTCGCCGTCCTGATGCTGGAGCTGGCTACCGCACCCGACGCGGAGATGCAGCTCGGCGGTGCGCTGCGCTTCCTGCTCCAGATCACCTTCGGTGCCGGCGCGGGGGCCGTGGCCGGCTACCTGCTGGCCCGGATCCTGCGCGTCCGACGCCTGGTGCCCGAGGGCCTGGAGAACGGCTTCGTGCTCGCCGGGGTGCTGCTGCTCTTCCAGGGCTGCGATCTGCTGGTCCACGAGAGCGGCATCCTGGCCGTGACCGTGGCGGGCGTCGTGGTCGGCAATATGCGTAGTCGCGTCGACCGCGACCTGCGGGAGTTCAAGGATCAGCTCACCGTCCTGCTGATCGGCCTGCTCTTCGTGCTGCTCGCCGCCGACGTCCGCCTCGCGGAGGTGCGGGCGCTCGGAGCGTCCGGACTCTGGGTGGTGGTCTCGCTCGTGGTCCTCGTCCGACCGCTGTGCGTGGCGATGTGCACCGCCGGCTCCGAGCTCTCCTGGCGCGAGCGCGTGTTCGTGGCGTGGATCGCACCGCGCGGAATCGTCGCCGCCGCCGTGGCATCGGTCACGGCGCACGCGCTCGCCGCCAGCGGCGACCCGGCGGGCAACACCCTGCGCGCGCTCGTGTTCCTCACCATCGCGGGGACGGTCGTGCTGGCGGGCTTCACCGCGGCGCCGATGGCCTGGCTGCTCCGGGTCAGGCTTCCCGGCCGCGATCGGGTCGCCATCCTCGGCGCCCAGGGCCTGGGCCTCATGCTCGGCACCTGGCTGCGCGAGAACGGAGTCTCTGTGGTGTTCCTCGACTCCAGCCCGGAGCATGTCCGGCGCGCCCAGGACGCGGACTTCGCCGTGGTGTTCGGCGACGCCGTGCAGGAGCGGACCATGCAGCGCGCGCGCTTCGAGAGCGTGGGCAGCGTCGTCGGGCTCACCCAGAACCAGACGCTGAACAGCGTCTTCGTCTCGCGGGCGCGCGAGTTCTTCGACGTGTCGGTCGGCTACATCGCGGTGGCTCGCGCCAGAACGGGGATCGCGCCCGACCTCGTCGAGCGGGGCGACGCGCGTCTGCTCTTCGAGAGCCCTCACGACACGGAACGCTGGGACGTGCGCGACCGCCACGGCGACGTGGTGGTGGAGGAATGGGAGGTCGCACGCGCCCCCGGTGCGAGCGAGAACGCGCCGAAGCCGGGCGAGCGCGTGGTGCTGTTCGGAGTGCGCCGCGGCAAGCGGGTGGGGCCGATGTTCGAGCGCGAGAAGCTCGCCGAGGGCGACCGGGTCGCCGTGGCCATCCACGAGCCCGAGCGGGCCGAGGCCGAGGCGTACCTGCGCTGGCGCGGGCTCGAGCGGCCGTCGCTGCCCGACGAGGGTTAGTCCGGCGGGCGCCCACCTGCCCGGGCTCCGCTCGGCCTCCCGGCGGCCCGGTCAGCGGTCTGCGAGTCGATCGGCTGGCCCGGATCCGCCCTCGCCCAGCGCGCCGCCCTTGCCGAGGTGGCCCCGGCCGGGCACGTGGTTCACCTCGACGCGGATTCCGTCCGGGTCCTCGAACAGGATCGAGTAGTACCCCGGCGCGAACTGATTGCTCTCCTCCGGCGGGTGCACGATGCGGGCGCCCAGCTCGCCCTTCACGAACTCGAAGATCGCGTCGACGTGCTCGCGCTCGCGCGCGCGGAAGCACAGGTGGTGGAGCCCGGGCCGGTCCTGGTCGAAGGGCCGATCGCGCTTCTCCGGCGGTGCGCCCCGCACCAGCACTCCCGTGCGGCTGCCGATGCAGTAGACGATCCCCTCGCCCTTGATCAGGGTCTTCATCTCGAAGAAGTGGCACAGCTTCTCCCAGAACGGGCAGCAGCGTTCCGGATCGTTCACGGTGAGCTGGATGTGGGCGATCCCGTTGAGCTCGACGGTCATGGGCCCCTCCTCGCGGACGCGCGGCCATGGTAGCGGCGACCCCGTCCGTCCGAGGCCCGCTTCCCCGGGTGGCCCGTCCCCGGGACTGCCGATCCGATCGGGCTCGGAGCAAATCCGGTAACTATCTAGAACATTTGGATAAATAACGATATATATACTTCAGTTCATTTATAGATCAATATATATTTCCATGGCCCCGCCCTCTCAGCGCCACCTGGTCCCGCACGCCGGACGCCGGCGAGCGCGCAAGAAGGCCAGGACCCGGGGCGAGATCTTCGCCGCCGCGATGGAGCTGTTCTCCGAGCGCGGCTTCGACTCCGTCACCGTCGAGCAGATCTGCGCAGCGGCGGATGTCGCGCGGGGCACCTTCTTCCTGCACTTCCCCGCCAAGGCTGCGCTGCTTCGCGAGTGGGGTCGGGCTCTCGCGGGAGAGCTCCGCGCTCGGCAGCGCGGCGATCGCGCCAGCATCCTCTCCCAGGTGCGCGCTCTGGTGGAGCACCTGGGTGAGCAGTGCCGCGGGCGACCCGACGCGGCGCGCGCGCTGCTCCGGGAGCTGCTGAGTGGGCCGGGGAGCGAGCCGGCTGCGGAGGCGGAGGACGACCTGCACGCGGCGATCGCCGACCTGGTGCGCAGCGGCCAGGAGCGCGGAGAGCTGCGGCGCAACGTGTCGCCGGAGGTGGCCGCGACGGTGCTGCTCTCCGCCTGCGCGGCGGTGTTCGCGAGCGCGCCCTATGGTGAAGACGCGCGCGCACCCGCGCAGCTGCGCGACGAGCTGCTGCACGCGCTGCTGCACGGCCTCCACGAGCCGAAGCCACGCATTCCCTGGAGACCCGCTTGAGCGACCCCGGAGCCCGCGAGATCGCCGTCGTCGGCGGCAGCGTCGCCGGTCTGCTCGTGGCCGTCGCGCTGGCGCGCGACGGCCACCGCGTCACGGTGCTCGAGCGCGACTCCGCGGCCCTGCCCGACACGCCGGGTGAGGCCTTCGCGCACTGGCAACGGCGCGGCTCGCCTCAGACGCGCCAGTCCCACGCCTTCCTGGCGCGACTGCACAATCTACTCGCCGAGCGGGCACCCGAGCTGCTCGAGGTGCTGCTGGCGAGTGGCGCCGAGCGCATGCGCTTCGCCGACCTCGCCGCGTCCGTGATCCCCGGAGCGACGCCCTCGTCCGGCGACGAGGAGATCACGATGCTCGCGTGCCGGCGCGTCACCTTCGAGTGGGCGCTGCGTCGCTTCGCGGCGCAACTGCCGGGGGTGACCTTCCGCGACGGCGTGGGCGTGGCCGGTCTCCTGGCCGATCCCGCCGCGGACGGCCCGAGCCCACGCGTGCGCGGAGTCCGTCTCGCGGACGGTGGGTCGCTCTCCGCGGACTGGGTCGTCGACGCGAGCGGGCGTCGCACGAAGGTGTCGGATTGGCTGGAGGCGATCGGAGCCCGGCCTCCTCGCGTGGAGCGCGAGCCCTGCGGCATCTTCTACGCCTCGCGCTTCTACCGGCTCCGCGACGCGGCCGAGATGCCGCCGATCGACGGCCCGATGGGCGCCGACCTCGGCTATCTCAAGTACGGAATCTTCCCCGGAGATGCGCGGGTGTTCTCGATCACGCTGGCGGCCTCTCCCGAAGACGAGGTGCTGCGCGCCGCCATGCGCCCCGCCGTCTTCGACTCCCTCGCCGCGCTGCTGCCGGCAACCGCGCCCTGGGTCGACCCGGCCGTGGCGCGTCCGATCAGCGACGTCGCCGCGATCGCCCGGCTCGAGAACCTGCGCCGCTTCCCCGTCGAGGACGGCGAGCCGATCGCCACCGGCCTCCTGCTGGTCGGGGACGCCCTGCTCCACACCAATCCGATCGTGGGGCGCGGCTGCACCCTCGCTGCGGTGAACGCCTTCCTGCTCGCCGACGCCCTGCGCGACCACGTCGGGGACGCGCGAGCCGCCGCGCTCGCCCTCGACGCGGCGACGCAGCGCGAGCTGGTGCCCTGGTACGAGGCGGTGCGAGCCCAGGACCGGAACTCGATCGAGATGGGCGCGATGCAGCGGCGCGGGGAGGATCCCTTCCGGACCCACCGCGACGACGGGAGCGTCGACCCGAAGGGGTACATGCGCTCACTGGTGCGGGACGGCTTCCTGCCTGCGCTGCGCGAGGACGTCGCGGTCCTGCGCGCGTTCATGCGCGTGTTCAACCTCCTCGAACCGCCGACCGACCTGATGAAGGATCCGCGCCTGCTCGGCAGCATCCTCGCCAGCTACGGCCGCCGCGACGAGCGAGACCCGTCCGCGCACGGGCCCTCTCGGGAGGAGATCGTGGCCCGCCTGGAGCGCCTCGCCGCGTAGCCCGCTGCCGCCGCGTGGTAGGATCCTCCCGCCGCCCCGCGAAGGAGCTCCCCGTGCCCATGCCGAAGGACGTCGGGATCATCGAGACGATGATCGGGATCCCGCGCCGGGACCAGCCCGCCAGCTACGACTTCATGCGGCCGCTGTTCCGCGACCGGCAGAGCCTCGAGCAGTTCGACTTCCCCGTCGAGTACATGTTCAAAGACGTGCCGAAGCTGGATACTCAGGACGACTACGTGAAGTTCACGCTCGAGAGGATGGACGAGTACGGCATCGAGCGGGCCGTGATCGGGGTCTCGCTCGACGACCCGGTCTCGGTGAACGCCGTCAAGCAGCACCGCGACCGCTTCATTGCCCAGGGCCAGGCGAATCCGAACGAGGCGATGGAGGGAGTGCGGCGGATCGTGCGCGAGTACGAGGAGATCGGCATCCGCTCGCTGGGCGCATTCCCGTGCGGCCTGGTTCCCCAGGTTCCGATCAACGACAAGCAGTTCTATCCGATCTACGCAAAATGCGTCGAGCTCGACATCGCCATCTTCTGCTGCGCCGGCGTGCCGGGTCCGCGCATCCCGATGTACCCGCAGATGGTCCAGCACGTCGACGAAGTGTGCTGGTACTTCCCGGAGCTCAAGTTCGTGTTCCGGCACGGATGCGAGCCCTGGGAGGATCTGGCGGTGAAGCTGATGCTCAAGTGGCCGAACCTCTACTACTCGAC
>CAZZFT010000038.1:0-37754 GCA_964653555.1 uncultured Spirochaetales bacterium
ATCGCGGAGCAGCTCGCCGAGCGCGGGGCTCGGGTGACCCTGATCGCGCCGGAGAGCGTGCTGGCCACCGAGATGGCGCCGCCCCGGCGCTGGCGCGCCCACCACCTGCTGGCCGAACACGGCGTCGCCAGGTATCTCGGCGCGCGGCTGCTCGCGATCGAGCCGGAGCGCGTCCACTTCGCCGACGCCGAGGGAGCCGAGCGCTGGGCCCACGCCGACACCGTCGTGCTCGCCGGCGCGCTGGCGCCGAACGACTCCCTCGCCCGGGCGCTGGTCGGCCACCGGGCTGCCGTCGTCCGGGCGGGCGACTGTGTCGCCCCGCGCACCTTCGAAGAGGCGTTCCTGGAGGCGACCCGCGCCGCCCTCTCGCTGTGACCGCTGTGACGCGGCCCTCGTCTGGGCGGCCCCCCTACCCCCCGAGCCCCATCAGGTTCACCACACCCACCGAGTGACCGGCCGTGAAGCCGCCGTCCACGGGCAGCGCGGTGCCGGTGACGAAGGAGGCGTCGTCCGAGGCGAAGAAGAGCGCCGCCGAGGCGATCTCCTCGGGGCGCCCGAAGCGGCCCAGCTTGTGCTGCTCGCGGAACTCGGCGGGGAAGTGCTCGCCGCCGATCACCTGGCGGAAGAGCGGCGTGTCGATGAAGCCGGGGCAGATGCAGTTGACGCGGATGCCCATCCGTCCGTAGTCGATCGCCATGTTCTTGGTCAGCAGCACCACGCCGCCCTTCGAGGCGTTGTAGGTGCTGCCGCCCTCGGCGCCCTCGAGCCCCTCGACGCTGGCGACGGTCACGATGCTCCCCCGCCGGCGCTCCAGCATCGAGGGCAGCACCGCCTTCGCCGACAGGAAGGTCCCGGTGAGGTTCACGTCCTGCACGGTCTGCCACGCCTCGGCGGACACGAGGTGGACCGGACCGCCGCCGGCGATGCCGGCTGCCGTGACGAGCACGTCCACGCCGCCGTGGGCCGCGACGGTGGCGGCGACGGCGGCGTTCTGCGCCTCGGCGTCGCGCACGTCGGCGGTGTGGAAGGACGCCGCGGGCGCCACGGCCTCCACCCGCTTCCACTCGGGTGTCTCGGCCAGGTCGAGGCCGACGACGATCGCGCCTTCCTGGGCGAAGCGCAGCGCGGTGGCGAAGCCGATTCCCGAAGCGGCGCCGGTCACGAACGCGACCCGGCTCTCCAGACGACCCATGACTCTCCTCCTCGAACGGTCCGCGCCCGCGCCTCAGGCGCCGAGCGCGGCCAGCACCTTCTCCATCGGCGCGTGGTCGGCGCTGTGGGCGTCGCGGTGCTCGTAGAGCAGCACCGGGCCGGGACCCAGCACGAAGGTCGAGCCGAGCTGGGTCACGCGCCGGCCCGCGGCGCCGATCCGATGTCCGGCGCGCCACGCGCGCCGCGTCCCGGCGTAGGAGGCGGGGTGGAACATGCCGAGGAAGGACAGGCTCCGGATCCGCACCGCCTCGGCGGCGCGCGCCTCCGCGTCGATCAGCACCGGGAACGGGATCCGGTAGTCCTCCACGAACGCCCGCGCCATCGACGGATTGCCCGTACCGACGGCCACGACCTCGCCTCCGGCTTCGCGCACGCGGGGATGAGCGTCGCGCAACTGCGCGGCGTGCTCACGGCACAGCAGTCATCCGAAGTGGCGCAGGAAGATCAGCGCCGTGCGGCGCCGCTCCCAGTAGTCGCCGAGCCGGTGGGGCGCGCCGTCGGCGTCGGGAAGCTCGATCTCCGAGAGGGCCGCCAGGTCCACGGGCGCAGCATAGCCCGAGGCCGCGAACCGAGTACCCTCTGGGCCTCGCAGGAGGGCAGGCGATGTTGACCTCTCCCCGACACGTCTACCGCTCCGCGGCGGATTCGCTGCGCGCGCTCTGGTCGGGTCGTCCGGTTCCCACCCGCGTCTACATCGACGTCGGGGCGCGCAACGGGTTCCGGTACTGGCGCCGGCGGCTCGGGCTGGGCCGGCGCAACGTGGTCGTGCACGCCTTCGAGCCCAATCCCGCCTCCATGGCCGAGCTCGCGCCGTACGCGGCGCGCTTCCCGGGGCTCCACCTCTACCCGATGGCGGTCTCGCTCGAGAACGGCAAGAGCCGCTTCCACGTCACGCGCAATCCCGAGTGCGCGACCCTGCTCGAGCCGCTGCCCGAGATCGCCCGGCAGAACGCGCAGATTCCCGCCGACAGCCTGGACGTGGTCGAGGTGATCGAGGTGGAGACGATCACGCTTCAGAGCTTCCTGGAGCGCGAGGGCATCGAGAGGGTGGAGCTGCTGAAGATCGATGCCGAGGGCCACGACCTCGACGTGGCGAGGTCCGCGGGCGACGCGATCCGGCGGGTCGTGAAGGTCAGGATGGAGGTGCAGTCGGGGCCGGAGTACTACGTGGGCGGATCGCGGGAGGAGGAGGCCGTCGCCTACATGGGCGGACACGGATTCGACCTGGCCAAGAAGTACACGCACCCCCACGGCTGGGCCCACGATCTCACGTTCCGCAATCGGGCCCTCACCTAGGGACCCTCCGGGGGCGCCGGGAAAATCCGCGCCGACTCGCTTATATTCGCCGCCGACCGGCGGCTCGCGATCGCTCGCGACCCGGTCTGAGGGGGTTATGCGTCGCACGCGCTGCATGAACTGCGGTGCCTCCGATCTCTCGGAGTTCATCGACCTCGGTGCCCAGCCCAACGGGAACAACTTCCCGTCCCCGAGCGAGAAGGACGACGAGATCCTGTTCCCGATCGCGATGCTGGTGTGCGAGACCTGCTGGCAGGTGCAGATCGGGGAGTTCCCGTCCCAGGAGTTCCTGTTCACGAACCACCCCTACGTCACCGGGGCGAACGTCCCGATCGTCGAGCACTTCGACCGCCTCTCGAAGCGGATCGTCGCCACCCTGGAGCTCGCCCCCCAGTCGCTCGTGCTCGACATCGGCGCGAACGACGGAACCCTGCTGCGCGCCTTCTCGCGCCTGGGAATGCAGACGCTCGGCGTCGATCCGGGTCAGCGCACGGGCGAGCTGGCGCGTCAGCAGGGCGTCACGGTCATGCGCACGTTCTGGAACCGGGAGGCGGGGCGGGCGCTCCGCCAGCTCGGCCTCCACCCGGACGTGATCACCGCCACGGCGGTCTTCTACCACCTCCCCGATCTCCACGACTTCATCGAGGGTCTGAAGGAGGTGATGCGCGGCGACGCCGTGTTCGTGGTCCAATGCGTCAACCTGCTCGACCTGATCGAGAAGAACCAGTTCGACCACTTCTACCACGAGCACTCGTGCATCCACGCCATCGCGCCGCTCGACCGGCTGTTCCGCGCCCACGAAATGCGCATCCTCGACGTCGAGTTCATCGACATCCACGGCGGCTCCTTCGTGGCCTACGTCGGGCTCGAGGGCAACTCGCGACCGACCGCGCCGAGCGTCGCGGCGGCGATCGAGAACGAGAAGGCGCACGGGCTCGACCGGCTCGACACCTACCGCGCCTTCGCGAAGCGGGTGCGCAAGAACGCCGACGACCTGATCGCCCTGCTCGAGGACCTCAAGCGCCAGGGCAAGAAGGTGTTCGCACTCGGCGCTCCGGTGAAGGGCAATACCCTGCTCAACTACTGCCAGATCGGGCCCGATCTGGTGGAATGCGCCACCGAGGTGAACGCCTTCAAGATCGGCACGGTGACCCCCGGCATGCACATCCCGGTCGTGGACGAACGCGCCATCACGCGCCAGCCGGACTACTACCTGATCCTGTCCTGGAATTTCCTCGACTTCCTGATCGGCAAGTACAAGGGATACCTGCTCGGCGGCGGCAAGTTCATCGTTCCCGTTCCATCGGTCCGCGTCCTCGGCTTCGACTCCGTCGGCGGCTAGCATGCAGAACGTCATCGTCGCCGGCGCCACCGGTTTCATCGGGAGCACGCTGATCGCGCGCCTGCGCCGGGAGCTCGGCGCCGACGCACGGATCATCGGGATCGGGTCGCGGGACGTGGACCTCACCGACCGCGACGCCACCTTCGCCTGGTTCGAGCGTACGGCCTCCGGGACCGACTTCGACCACGTGTTCCACCTCGCCGCCCTCTACAAGGCCGGCGACTGGCCGGTCCATCATCCCGCCACCCAGTTCTTCGCGAACATGTCGATGAACGTGAACCTGCTCGAAGCCTGGGCTCGCTTCGCTCCCGGCGCCAAGCTCACCAGCGTGGTCTCCTACTGCATGTACCCGCCGAAGGAGACCGCGCACCCCGAGAGTGAGCTCTGGGGCACGGAGCCCGAGGACTACCTGTTCGCCTACGCCTTCACGAAGAAGGCCCTGCTCGTGGGCCAGCGCGCCTACCGACAGGAGCACGGGCTCTCCGCCACGAGCGTGGTGCTGCCCACGATCTTCGGCCCCGGTGACAGCTTCGCCGAGAACTCCCATGTGGTCGGAGCGCTGATCGGAAAGTTCGTGCGCGCGGCGCGCGCCGGCCTGGCCGAGGTGGAGGTGTGGGGAGACGGTGAGCAGCGTCGCGAGTTCCTGTTCGTCGACGACGCCGCGGACGGGATCCTGGCCGCGGCGCGGCAATCGCGCGCGGACGTCCTCAACCTCGGCACGGGTCAGGCCCATTCGGTGCGCGAGCTCGCCCAGATGATCCAGGACGCGGCGGGCTTCACCGGCAGGATCCGCTACGAGCGCAATCGCTTCGTCGGCGTGAAGCACCGCGCCCTCGACGTGACCCGCGTGCAGCAGGAGATCGGCTGGACGGCGAAGACGGGCACGAAGGCCGGCATCGAGGCGACGGTCCGGAGCTATCGCGAGCAGCTCGCGCGAGGCGGCGACGGGTGACCCGACGCGGCACGGCGCGCACGCGTCTGTTGATCGTCGAAGAAGCGCTGAAGGACCATCGGGGACACTGGTTCTCCTACGCGCGAAGGGTCGCGGAGTTCAACGAGGCCGAGGGCGTCGAGGTCGAAGTGGCCGCCCACGCCGAGGTGGATCGAGACCTCGAGTGGTCGGTTCCCGTCCATCCCCTGTTCCGCACCAGCTACTGGGACGGAGCCTACCCGGCCCGGCGCAAGGTGGTGAAGCAGCTCGGATACCTGCTGCGCGCCAACTGGCGCTTCTACCGCGAGCTCTCGGCCCATCTGGCGCGCAGCGACCGCTACGACCTGGCGTTCGCGCCCAGCACCATCGTCCACCAGCTGATCGGATGGCTGGCGCTGCTCCGCCGCTTCGGCGGCTCGAAGCTCGGCTGTGCGGTGCTGCTGATCCGGATGGGGCCCCAGGAGCCGCACGCGATCGAGGGCTCGCCGATCAGCGACTGGAACGCGCGCTTCATGGGATGGTGGCTGCGCCGCTTCCGGCGCCTGCACCAGCTGGGGCGCGTCCGCTTCGCCACGGACAGCGAGCCGCTGGCACGCGTCTACCGGCACCTGTGCGGAATGGACTTCAGCGTGATGCCCAGTCCGATGCACCTCGCCCCGGCCGAGCAGGAACGCGAGCCCCAGGCCGGCGGCCCGCTCCGTTTCCACGCACTCGGCTCGGCTCACTACATCAAGGGTACCGACGTGCTGCTCGAGGCGATCCGCCTGCTCCGGAGCGACCCCCCGGAGATCCCCGTGCGCTTCGTGATCCAGTGGCCGATCGAGGAGGTGCACGCGCACGGCCACGCTCCGCTGCGACCCGACGAGGAGCTCGCCGCGTCCGGCTGGGTCGAGTACGTGCGCGGGGAGCTCTCGGCCGAGGACTACGGCGCCCTGCTGCGGTCCTCCGACGGCATCCTCCTGCCCTACCGCGTCGATCCCTACCGGGAGCGGACCTCGGGCGTGCTGATCGAGGCGGTGACCGCCGGCGTCCCGGTGATCGTCACCGCGGACACGACGCTCGAGGCGGGCCTGCGCGCCTGCGGCACCGGGCTGATCGCCGCCGACGGCGATCCCCGGGATCTCGCCGCGCGCATCCGGGAGCTCGCCGCCGACGCCGAGAGCTACCGCGCCCGCGCGCGCAAGGGCGCGGCGGACGCGCGCCGGTTCCACTCGTCCCAGCGCTTCCAGGATCTCCTGTGGGCGAGATCCGACGCTTCCGAAGCCGGTGGACCCGAGGGCTAGAGCGCCTTCAGCACCGCCTCGGCGCTGCTCACCTCGAACTTCATCGGCTGCTCGACGAACAGACCCTTCACGACGCCGTCGTCGATGATCGCCGCGTAACGCTGGGAGCGGACGCCGAAGCCGATGCCGGAGCCGTCGAAGTCGAGGCCCATCGCGCGGGCGAAGTCGCCGTTGCCGTCGGCCAGCATCATCACCTTGTCGCCGGCGCCCTTCTCCTTGCCCCAGCTGTCCATCACGAAGGCGTCGTTCACGGACACGCAGGCGATCAGGTCGACGCCCTTCGCCTTGAGCTCGCCGGCCCGCTCGATGAATCCGGGCAGGTGCTGCATCGAGCAGGTGGGCGTGAAGGCGCCGGGCACCGCGAACAGCACGACCTTCTTGCCGGAGAAGAGCTGGGCCGTGGAGACGTCCTGCATCTTGCCATCGGCCATCGTCTTGATCGTCACGTCGGGGATCTTCGAACCGACTTCGATGGGCATGGGGGGTCCTTTCCTGTGTGAGGTGTGGAAGGTTGAAAAGTCGAGGATGCGGTCTGGGATGTTACGCGACCTTGCGCGCGCCCACGAGCGCCGCCACGGCCTTCTCGAGCCCGTCGACGGAGAGGTGGAACATCGGGAAGATGCTGGCGATCGCCTTCGTGGTGCGCGTGTGGGGCCAGCTCTTCTCCGGGTCGGGGTTGAGCCAGACGCCGCGGTCGAAGTGGTCGGCGATCCGTTGCAGCCAGGTCACGCCGGGCGTCTCGGCCTCCTTGCGCGGGTCGATGTTGCCGAAGGCGCTCATCAGCTCGTGGGGGTGCATCGCGGCGTCACCCACCAGCACCACCTTCCAGCGCTCGTCGAGCTGCCGGAAGAGATCGCCGGTGGGAATCGCCGACCCCCGGAGCAGCCGGGCGTCGCTGTAGACGCTCTCGTACACGCAGTTGTGGAAGTAAAAGGCCCGGAAGTCGCGTAGCCCCCGGGTCGCGTGCAGGGCGGTGAGCAGACGCGACACCGGCTGGTAGTAGGGGTCCATCGACCCACCGACGTCCATCAACAGGAGCAGTCGCACGTTGTTCTTGCGCTCGGGACGGAACACCAGCTCGATCTCACCGGCGTTGCGGCAGGTCTCGCCGATCGTCTCGTCGACGTCCAGCTCGTCCGGACGGCCCTGGCGGGTGAGCTGACGCAGGCGCTTGAGCGCGACGACCGTGCCGCGCAGGTCGAGCGCCTCGTCGGTGCGGTAGTCGCGAAAGTGGCGCTCCTCGGCGACCTTCATCGCCGAGCGCCGGCGCCCCTCGCCCCCGACACGGATCCCGGTCGGGTGCTCGCCGCCGTGGCCGAAGGGCGAGTGACCGCCGGTGCCGATCCAGCGCCCGCCGCCGTCGTGGCGCTCGGTCTGGCGCTCGAGGGTCTCGAGGTAGCGGCGCAGGAGCTCGTCGCGGGACAGCTCCTCGAGCGCCGCGCGCTGCTCGTCGCTCAGCTCGCGGGCGTTCTTCGGGTCGCTCAGCCACTCGAGCAGCTCGTCGGTCACTGAGAGCTCGCCCTCGACGCCCCGGAAGACGCGCGCGAACACGCGGTCGAAGGCGTCGAAATAGGTCTCGCTCTTCACCAGGCACGCGCGAGAGACGTGGTAGAAGCCGTCGAGGGACGAGCCGTGCTGGCCCATGACCAGCGCGCGCACGAGCATCATCCACTCCTGGATCGCGACCGGCACCCCCTCGTCGCGCAGGCCGTAGAAGAGCTCGAGGAACACAGCGCCGGCTCCTACTGCTGGTATTGGGGGCCGAGATCCGACCACTTCCGCGGCAGCGCGCCGCCGGCCTCGCGGTAGCGGCCGAGGGCGTCGGTGTCCTGCTCGGTCTTCAGCAGGGTGCCGAGGAAGGGCAGGTGCTGCTCCACCTGCTGCTGGGTCACACCCGAGCGCAGCAGCGCCGCGATCCAGTCGATCAGCTCCGAGGTGGAGGGCTTCTTGCGCAGCTCGCTCTGACCGCGCAGCCAGTAGAACTTGATCAGCACCTGGTCGAGCAGCGTGGCGTCGAGGTTGGGATGGTGGACGTCCACGATCCGGCGCATCAGATCGGGCTCGGGAAACTCGATGAAGTAGAACACGCAGCGGCGCAGGAACGCGTCCGGCAGCTCCTTCTCGTTGTTCGAGGTGATGATCACCACCGGCCGCTTCGCCGCCACCACCTCGTCGCCGGTCTCGAGCACCGTGAAGCGCATCTCGTCGAGCTCGCGCAGCAGATCGTTGGGGAACTCGACGTCGGCCTTGTCCACCTCGTCGATCAGCAGCACGTTGCGCTCGGCGGCGGAGAACACGCGGCCGAGCGGACCGAGCTTGATGTAGCGGCGCACGTCCCGGACGTCTCCGTCGCCGAAACGGGCGTCGTTCAGCCGCTGGATCGTGTCGTAGACGTAGAGCCCGTCGGCGGCCTTGGAGGTGCTCTTGATGTGCCAGGACTCCATCGGCATGGCGAGCCCCTCGGCGACGTGGCGCGCGAGCAGCGTCTTGCCGGTGCCGGGCTCGCCCTTGATCAGCAGGGGCCGCTCCAGGGCGATCGCGCAGTTGACCGCGTCGATCAGAGAGGCTCCGGCGATGTAGCCCTTCGTGCCCTGGAACTGGTGGAAGGATCCGTTCGGCGTCGACATGGAGCTCCTCGTGCGGGTCGTAGGGGCGCGGCACGAGGTTCTACGCGATGAGCGGACCCCGCGCAAACCGGAGCCCGAGCCGGTCGCAGGGGCGTCGCGACGTCGGCGAACGGTTCGCTAGCGGCCCCGGCGGCCCGAGCCCGCGGCAGCGAGGGCGACCAGGCCGAGACCGACCAGCGCCGCGGTGGCCGGTTCCGGCACGATCGGCATGTTGGACAGCGTGACGTTGTCGATCCCGCCCGAGCCGCCGAGGGCGATCTCGAAGGCGTCGTAGTCG
This sequence comes from uncultured Spirochaetales bacterium, assembly GCA_964653555.1. Classification (GTDB taxonomy): domain Bacteria; phylum Myxococcota_A; class UBA9160; order UBA9160; family SMWR01; genus JAHEJV01. The sequence continues at coordinate 8,969 of CAZZFT010000038.1, forward strand.
CCGATCCCGTTCAGGACGATGCGGTTGGCGCTGTTGTTGCCGTAGGTCACCGCCTGACCGAGCTGGAGGAAGCTGGCGAAGCTGTAGCTGACGACCTCGTCCACGCCGAGGAAGAAGGTGATGCTGCCGTTCTCCAGCCCCGCGCCCTCGACGTCGACCAGGTCGAAGGCGAAGTGCTGGAAGGGAGCGGGCTCTCCGGTGCCGCCCACCGCCGGATCGAAGCGAAACGAGCCCGCGGGCCGCCTGCCCTCGTCGTCGGGACTGGTGCACGGTCCGACGCCGCAGCCGGCGCTGTTCTCCTGGAGGATCAGGATCTTGCCGAGCTGCGTGGAGGGCGCGAGGTTGCCCGCCGACCACCCCGTTCCGTGCTCGAGATCCGTGTCCGCCGTGCCGGTGCGGGTGGTATCGAAGGCGGCCCCGATGTCGAAGCTGCGGTTCGGGTTCGTCGCGCTGATCTCGTAGGAGAAGCCCGGTAACGGTGTGATCACACCGGGCGCCCCGTCGGGGGCCACGACCCCGCCGTGGTCGAAGGCTTCGAAGTCGAACACGATCGTGGTGGCGGCGGCGGGAAGCGAGAGCGTCAATGCGAGCGTCGCCAGCAGGATCGGGAGGGAGCGCTGCATCAGGAGCCTCAGTGGGTAAGCGCGCGGCTGCCGGCGCCCTCTGGCGGAGCGCGCCGGACACGCGAATCACCCCTCCCCAGTGCGGATGCAGTGGGAAGCTGCGCGCGAAAGGAGCAAAGTTTCTCGCTGGGATTCCGCCTTCCCCGGAGGGAACGAAAGCCGGTGCGACTGGACGAGGTGCGACACCCCGAGCGCGGTGCGATCCGACCCCTGACCGGGGTGCGGGTGCTGGCCGTGGAGCAGATGCAGGCCCTGCCCTTCGCCACCCAGCTGCTGGCGCACCTGGGCGCGGAGGTGGTCAAGGTGGAGCACCCGCGCGACGGCGAGTCGGGTCGCGGCTCCCGCCCCCAGATCACCGACCGGGACGGACGGCGGGTGGGCGCGACCTATCTGCGCAACAACCTGGGCAAGCGCAGCATCGGGATCGACCTCAAGGCCCCGGCCGGCGCCGACCTGCTGCGCCGGCTCCTGCCGCGCTTCGACGTGCTCGCCGAGAACTTCAAGCCCGGGACGATGGATCGACTCGGTCTGGGCTACGACGCGCTCGCCGCGGTCCACCCGCGCCTCGTCTACGTGTCGATCTCCGGCTTCGGACACCTCGCGCCGAGCCCCTACGCCGACTGGCCCGCCTACGCGCCGGTGGTGGAGGCGATGGCCGGCCTCTACGAGCCGAACCGCCGCCCGGGCGAGCCGCCGCCGGTCGTCGTCGCGGGGGCACTCGGCGACAATGCCAGCGCGCTGTACGCGCTGATCGGCACCCTCGCCGCTCTGCGCCAGCGCGACCGGACGGGCCGCGGCCAGCACGTCGACGTCTCGATGTTCGACGCGATGGTCGCGATGACCGACATGGTCCCCTTCATGTGGTCGCTCGGGGAGCCGCCCAGTGCGGCCACCGCCGGCCGAACCGGGCTGGTTGCGGCCTTCGCCGCCGCCGACGGACACTTCGTGGTGGCGATCTTCCGCGACCACCAGTTCGAGCGCCTCGCGCACACGATCGGTCAGCCGGGCTGGTGCGAGGATGCGCGCTTCGCCACCCGCGAGGGCTGGGCGCAGCACCGCGAGTCGGTGGTGCGTCCGGCGGTGGAGGCCTGGGCGCGCGACCTGTCGAAGCTGGAGGCCTCGCGGCGGCTGGCGGCGGTCGGGATCCCGGCGGGTCCGAGCAACCTGGCGGCCGACCTGGTCGCCGATCCCCACGTCGCCCTGCGCGACATGCTGATCGAGGTACCGCGCGACGACGCGGAGCAGCCGATGCTCGTCGTCGGCAACCCGGTCAAGCTGTCGGCAGCGCCCGAGGGACCGATCTCGCGCTTCCCCGGTCTGGGCGAGCACACCGACGCGGTGCTAAGGGAGAGTGGAGTCGGGGAGGTGGAGCTGGCCGCGCTGCGTCGCGACGGCGTGATCGGTCCCGTGGAGGGTTCGTCTTGAAGCGCACACCGCTGTCCGAGGACGCCCTCGCCGACGCCCTCGGCGCGCTGCCCGGCTGGTCCGTGGTCGGCGGCAAGCTGCACCGCGAGTTCGCCTTCCCGGACTTCGTGCGCGCCTTCGCCTTCATGAGCGCCGTGGCCCTGGTGGCCGAGGCGCGCAACCACCATCCGGAGTGGAGCAACGTCTACGGACGGGTGGTGGTCGACCTGGTCACTCACGACGCCGGCGGCATCACCGAGTCCGACGTGGCGCTCGCCCGGAAGATGGACGAGCTCGCCGGCTGACCGGCTCGCGAAACGAAGACGCGCGCCGAGCATCGCAAGATCGCCGCGCGGCGGAGGAGAAGGCATGGATCGATCGAAGGACCCGCTCGACGTCGAGCGGGCGGTCCGCGAGCGCTACGGCGCCGCAGCGCGCGAACGGGAGGCGGCGCTGTGCTGCCCGGTGGACTACGACCCGAAGTACCTGGCGGTGGTACCCGAGGAGGTGGTCCAGCGCGACTACGGCTGCGGCGATCCCTCCCGTCACGTGCGTCCGGGCGACACCGTGCTCGACCTCGGCAGCGGCGGCGGCAAGATCTGCTTCATCGCCGCCCAGATCGCCGGGCCCGAGGGGCGCGTCCTGGGCGTGGACGCGAGCGACGAGATGCTGGCCCTGGCGCGGCGCGCGGCGCCGGTGGTGGCCGAACGCGTCGGCTACGCGAACGTCTCCTTCCTGCGCGGTCGCATCCAGGACCTGGCGCTTCCCCTCGACGCCCTCGACGCCTGGCTCGCCGCCCATCCGGTGAAGCACTCGGGCGACCTCGGCGCACTCGAGCGCGAGACGGCGCGGCTGCGCCGCGGGCAGCCGTTGGTGCCCGACGCCTCGGTCGACCTGGTCGTCTCCAACTGCGTGCTCAACCTGGTGCGCTCGGAGGAGAAGCGGCAGCTGCTCGGCGAGATCCACCGCGTGCTGCGACGAGGCGGGCGGATCGCCATCTCCGACATCGTCTCCGACGAGCCGGTGCCCGAGGTGCTTCGGAGCGACCCCGAGCTGTGGAGCGGCTGCGTGTCGGGCGCCTTCCAGGAGCGCGAGCTGCTGGTCGAGCTCGAGCGGGCCGGCTTCCACGGCATCGCGATCCACGCCTGGAGCGAGGAGCCCTTCCGCGTGGTGGAGGGCATCGTCTTCCGCTCGGTGACGGTCACGGCGCACAAGGGCAAGCAGGGTCCCTGCTTCGAGGCGAACCAGGCCGTGATCTACCGCGGCCCCTGGCGCCAGGTGTGCGACGACGACGGTCACCTCCTGCGCCGGGGCGAGCGCACCGCCGTGTGCGCGAAGACCTTCGACCTGCTCACGCGCGAGCCCTACGCGGACCAGATCGTGCCGGTGGCGCCGCGCGTGGCGATTCCGCCCGAGGATCGCCAGCCCTTCGACTGCTCGCGAACCGCGCCGCGCCACCCGCGCGAGTCGAAGGGCCTCGACTACGAGCTCACCACCGAGGCGGCGGAGAGCTGCGGAGGCACGGAGAGCTGCTGCTAGGGGGCCCTCAGAGCCGGATCGGCACCAACGCGTCGAGGATCAGGCCGACCACGAGCAGTCCGCCGGCGCTGCGCGTGAGCACGAAGGCCCAGGACACGTACCACAGCGGCCACAGCGGGTAGTTGCGCGGCGGGGACTCGGGCCTCGGTCGGCGGTAGACGGCGAGTACCTTGCGCAGCTGGGGGATCGCACCCAGGGCGATCAGCGTCCAGATGCCGAGCACGCCCATCACCACCAGTGCGGGGATCAGGGCGAAGAAGGCGATCATCATCGCGCGCGTCACCGCGAGCGCGCGCTCGCGGCCGAGGATCACGGGCAGGGTCCGGATCCCCTTCGCCGAATCCGCCTCGATCTTGTCGACGTGCTTGCCCATCAGCACGCAGGTCACGAGCAGCGCGTAGGGAATGCTCGCGACCATCACCCAGGGCGCCACCACGCCGGTGGTCACGGCGTAGGTGCCGCCCACCATCAGCGGGCCCCACACCAGGAACACCCCGGGCTCTCCGAGCCCGCGGTGCTTGAGGCGCAGCGGCGGCGCCACGTAGAACACACTGATGAACAGCCCCAGCAGCGCGAACACCACCACGGCGGGACCGCGCGCCTGGGCCAACCAGACCAGGATCGCGAGATCCAGCAGATTGACCGCCGCGATCGCCGTGAGCAGCCCCCGCTTCGAGATCAGCCCCGAGAGCACCGGGTGCGGCGCGTACAGGGTGCGCACGTAGCCCTCGCTGTCGACGCCGCCCTCGAGGTCGAAGAAATCGTTGATCATGTTGTTGGCGGCGTGGGCCGCGACCAGGCCAAAGAGCGCGAGGACGAAGTAGCCGAGGCTGGCGTCGGGTGCGCCGACGGCGAGCAGACCGCCGATCAGCCCCGACAGGATCGTCATCGGGAACACGCTGGCCCGGGTGATCAGCAGCCAGCGCGAGACCGGGTCCATTGCCTTGTTCGGCGACAGGTTCTGGGTGCGGAGGATTTCGCCCCAGTTCGAGAGCGACGACGCCATGGCGACTCCTGGTTGCGGCTGGGCGGCATTGTAGTCGGCGCGGGAGCGGTCCGCGCGCGGGAGCCAGCGCTAGAAGGACAGGTCGAGGGCGCGCGTCAGGAAGCGCAACAGGGGCGACGCCTCGCGCCAGACCGACGCCAGGCGCTCGGCGAAGTCGCCCGTACAGGCGTCGCGCTCGCTGAATCCGGTGACGGCGATGAAGCTCTTGCGCTTGAGCACGTCGGCCAGGGGGTGCTCGGGGTCGTAGCCGCGCGGAACCCGCACCAGCGACTCCCCGGAGAGCGCCCAGCGGGCGGCGAACGCCCGGCCCCCGGCGGCGCGCCGCCAGGTGGCGGGCGCGGCGACGATCGCGTCGCGCACCTCGGAGAGCGCGGCCCCGTCGGGCCGCCAGATGCCGGCGCCCGCGAACACGTCGCCCGGCTCGAGGTGGAGGTAGAGCCCGGGCGCGTGGGCGTCGCCCGCCGCGGCGTGGCGGAAGTGGATGCCCACGTGGGTCTTGTAGGGCCGCTTGTCCGAGGAGAAGCGCGCGTCGCGGTGGAGGCGGAACAGCGATCCGCCGACGGGACGGGGATCGGCCACCAGGTGGGTACTGATCCGGCGCAGGGGCGCCGCGAAGCCGGCGATGAAGCGCAGCGCCGGCTCCCTCACCTCCCGCTCGTACACTTCCCTGTGCTGGTGGAACCAGTCGCGGTCGTTGTTCTTGCGCAGGTCTCGGAGGAAACGGAACAGAGCGGGACTGAAGGCGGGTTGGGGCAAGGGAGGCTCCGGGCGAAGGGCCGAGACCATACCACGACCGTGAGTGCCATCAGGAGACCTTTCGGTCACGCTCCTTCGAAGAGAGCGTGCAGTTCGCACTTGATCACTTTCGACATCGCATTGCGCGGGAATGCGTCCAGCACGGCGATCGCCTCCGGGACCTTGTAGCGGGCGAGCAGCGCCCCGCAGTGGTCTCGCAGGGCGTCGACGCCGACGGAGGCATCCGGCTCGAGCACGACCGCGGCGACCACTCGCTCGCCGAGCCGACGATCGGGAACACCTAACACGGCGGCCTCGGCCACCGCCGGGTGCTCGAGCAGGACGCGCTCGACCTCGGCGGGGTAGACGTTGGCGCCCCCGCGCAGGATCAGCTCGCTCCGGCGTCCGCGGATGTAGAGGGTGCCGTCGGGCTCGAGCACGCCGACGTCGCCGGAGTGATAGACGCCTCCGGCGAGGGCCAGGGCGGTGGCCTCGGGGCGGTTCCAGTAGCCGAGCATCGGTGTGTAGACGCCCGCCCACGCGCCGCGGCGCGCCGGGCCTACGCAGATCTCGCCCTCCTCTCCCGCGGGCAGCGCGCGTCCCTGGTCGTCGCGGATCGTGAGCTCCACCTGGGGCAGCGCCGCGCCGCAGCGGCCCGGTCTGGACTGGGGCTCGCCCTCGGCGCGCGTCACGGCGGTCGGTGCCTCGGTCATGCCGTAGCCGATCGCGACGTCGCTCCCGAAGCGCTCGCGGTACAGCGCCCGGAACTCCTCGGGGCACTCGGAGCCGCCGATCAGCGGCTGCCGGAGCGAGGACAGCTGCTCCGGACGGACGTCGGGGTGCGTGAGCAGGTCGTGGATCACGGTGGGCACCGCTGCGAAGGTCCCGATCCGCTCGCGCTCGACCCACTCGGCGACGCCGACCGGATCGATCCGATCCATCGCGACCGAGCACACGCCCGCCTGCCAGGCCTGCACCGGCCCGAGCACGATCAGGTTGAGGATGGTGAGCGGCAGCACGCTGCCCTGGGCGACGCCCGGCGCGTAGGTGCCGCTCGCCGCCGCGACGGCTCCGGGCAGCAGGATGTTGTGCTGGCTGTGGACGGCTCCCTTCGGCGCGCCGGTGGTGCCACTCGTGTAGGCGATCGCCGCCGGTCCCCAGGGATCGAGGGACACCTCGGGAGGCGCATCGCTCGCCACAGCCAACAGCGCGCTCCACTCGTCGCGTGGTCCGTCGGGATCGACCCCCACGGTGAAGCGCAGCGCCGGCAGAGACTCGTCGGCGCGCTCCAGCTCCGCGCGCACCTCGGGGGCGGCGAGCAGGAGCGCCGCTCCCGAGTCGCGCAGTACGTGCCCCTTCTCCCGGGGAGCGAGCACCCGGTTGACGCCCACCCACAAGGCGCCGAGTCGCATGCAGCCGAGGAACGCCACGACGATCGCGACGTCGTTGGGGAGGCAGGCGGCGACGCGGTCGCCGGGCGCCACGCCGAGGCTGTGCAGCGCGTGGGCCGCGCGGTTCGCCTCGCGATCGAGCTCTGCATAGCTGTAGCGACCGTGGCGCCCGACGAGCGCGGGGCGCCCCGGGTCGCGCGCCAGCACGGGATCGAGCACACGAGCGACGGTCTGGGGACGACCGGGGATCTCCGGGCACGCGCTGGGCCGATTCAGCCCGTAGGCCTCGTAGTCGAACACGCGCCTATACTAAGCGCTCCGAATCCCGACCCGCTTCGCGAGAGGAGCCCCCATGAAGGTCGACGGCGGCCTGATCGTCCAGCACCTCGCCGACGTGGCCGCCCGCGCGCGCGCCCTGGAAGCCGCGGGCTACGACGGCGCCGTCAGCGCCGAGATCGCCAGCGACCCGTTCCTGCCCCTCGCTCTCGCCGCCGAGCACACCGAGCGGCTCGAGCTCATGACCTCGATCGCCGTGGCCTTCGCGCGCAACCCGATGCTGCTCGCCAACGTGGGCCACGACCTGAACGCCTTCTCGAAGGGGCGCTTCATCCTGGGCCTCGGCTCCCAGATCCGCCCGCACATCCAGAAGCGCTTCAGCATGCCCTGGGGACGGCCGGCCTCGCGCATGCGCGAGTTCATCCTGGCGATGCGCGCGGTGTGGGACTGCTGGTATCGCGCGAAGCCGCTGGACTTCCGCGGCGAGTTCTACACCCACACGCTGATGACCCCGATGTTCACGCCGACGAACACCCAGTACGGTCCGCCGCGCGTCTACCTGGCGGCCGTCGGCCCACGCATGACCGAGGTGGCGGGCGAGGCGGCGGACGGCCTGATCGCCCACGCCTTCACCACCGATCGCTACGTCCGCGACGTGACGCTTCCGGCTCTCGAGCGCGGCCTCGCCCGCGCGGGTCGGCGCCGCGAGGACTTCGAGATCACCTGCCCGGTGTTCGTCGTGACCGGCCGTGACGAGCAGAGCTTCGCCGCCAGCAAGAGCGCCGTGTGCAAGCAGATCGCCTTCTACGGCTCGACGCCGGCCTACCGCGAGGTGCTCGACAGCTACGGCTGGGGCGCGCTCCAGCCCGAGCTGAACCGGCTCTCGAAGGCCGGGCAGTGGGACGAGATGGGGCGCCTCGTCACCGACGAGGTGCTCGACGCCTTCGCGATCGTGGGCGCGCCCCGGGAGATCGCCGGTAGGCTCGAGGCCCGCTATGGCGGCGTCTTCGACCGGATCCTCGGCGGCGTGGCGGCGGGCGAGCCCGACGAGGCCGAGCGCCTGCGAGAGCTGCAGGCGATCGGGACCGGGCGCTAGGTCCGCGGTGCGTGCCGGCGCCCTGCTCCTGGCGACGACGGGGCTGCTCGCGGTCGGCTGCGAGAGCCAGGAGGAGTACCGCCTGAACGTCGGCCGCCAGGTCTTCGAGCGCAAGTGCAGCGAGTGCCACGGAAGCGAGGGAGAGAACCCGCGCTTCGTCGAGAGCTTCGGCGGGACCGCCCCGGACCTGCGGCTGCTCTCGCGCGCGTACGGATCGCCGCTGCCGCGGGACGAGCTGGCCGCCTTCATCGACGGGCGCACCGACGTCGCGGCCCACGGGCCGCGCGCCATGCCCGTCTGGGGAGAGGAGCTCTACGACAACCTGCCCGAGAACACCACGGTGGAGGAGATGCGCGCGGGCACGATCGACCTGCTGCTCGACTACCTGGAGTCGATCCAGGTCCGCGACCCGAACCAGAAGTGATTCGGGCGGCGCGCCGGTGGTCGCTGGGGCTGGCGCCGTGGCTCGCCCTGGCCGCCTGCGCCGGGGCGCCGCCGGACGACGGCCGACCGATCCCCGGCGCGGCCGACCCGGCCCGACGGACTCCGCGCCCCGATCAGGCGATCGCCAGCTTCCATTTCCAGGGAGACCTTCCCGATCAGCGCGAGTTCGTCTGGCTGTACCCCGACGGCAGCTACGACTACGCCGAGCGCTGGGACGCCGGCGTGCCGGAAGACGCCGCCCTGCAGGTCCGACTCGGCTGGGACTGGAAGACCGGCTGCCGGATGCGCGTCGAGCACCTGGAGGACGGCAAGGCGTGCTGCACCCAGGCCTGCGAGGGCGGCGGGCGATCGGGGGTGGGCCACGAGCCGCCCGAGTCCTTCGGCTGCATGAACCGCTCGGCGGGCGGCCGCTTCGACTGGTTCCTCGAGGGTCTGCGCGAGCACTGTCTCCGCGGGCTCGAGGCCTGTCTGCCCGAGTCGTGAGACGCGGCGCGCGGCCGGCGCGCGCGATCAGCCGAAGGCGTACTCCCCGCCGCGTTCGATCGCGCGCCGGTAGGCCGGGCGCGCCTGCACGCGCTCGAGGAATGCGGCCAGCTTCGGGAACTTCTCCAGTCCGTAGAGCATGCGCGCGGCCTGGATCGGGAAGGAGAGGTTGATGTCGGCGGCGGTGAGCTCGTCGCCCGCGAAGTAGTCGCTCTCGCCGAGCTCGGAGTTCAGGAACCCGAAGTGATTCTCGATCTCGTCGTGGATGCGCGGCAGGAGCGGCCCGCCGGCCTCGCCGAGCCGGGAGACGTAGAGCTTCAGCATCACGGGCAGCATCGCCGAGCCCTCGGCGTAGTGCAGCCACTCGAGGTAGCGGAGGCGCTCGGGGGTCCCCTCGGCCGGAACGAGTCGGCCCCCGCCGTACTCGCTCACCAAGTAGTCCAGGATGGCTCCCGACTCGAAGATCACCTGGCCCCGATCCCGGATCACCGGCGCCTTGCCCAGCGGGTGGATCGCCCGCAGCGAATCCGGCGCCAGGTTGGTCTGGGCGTCGCGCTGGTGCTTCACGATTTCGTACTCGATGCCGAGCTCCTCGAGACACCAGAGAACGCGCTGGGAGCGGGAGTTGTTGAGGTGGTGGACTTCGATCACGCGGACCTCCTCGCGACGCCGTATCATGCGCCTCCGAGGGAGGAGCCGCCAATGGCCCGCTACGGAACCCACGGTCGCATCCTGATGGCCGATCTCTCGACGGGAACGACGCGCGTCGAGGAGATCGACGAGTCGGTGTACCGCCAGTTCCTGGGCGGGTACGGGCTCGGCGCCTATCTCATGTGGCAGCACTATCCCGCGGGCGTCGACCCGCTGGCGCCCGAGTCGTGCTTCGCGATCGTGTCGGGCCTGCTCACGGGAGCGCGCACGCCCTTCTCCGGGCGCATCCAGATCGTCGCCAAGTCGCCGCTGACCGGCACCTGGGCGGACTCGAACTCCGGCGGCAGCGTGGCCAGCCAGCTGCGACGTGCGGGCTACGACGCGCTGCTCGTCACCGGCCGCGCGAGCGAGCCGAGCGTGCTCGTGGTACGCGACGGGAACGTCTCGATCGAGCCCGCCGGCGAGCTCTGGGGGCAGGAGATCCCCCCCGTCTTCGACGCGCTGCGCAAGCGCTATGGAAGCCAGTCCGAGGTGGGCGTCTCCGCGATCGGCCCGGCGGGCGAGCAGCAGTCGCGCATCGCCAGCGTGATGAACGACCGCTACCACGCCTTCGGCCGCCAGGGCTTCGGGGCGATCTACGGCTCGAAGAACCTGAAGGCGATCGTCGTGCACGGCTCGGGCGAGGTGCCGATCGCCGACCCCACCCGCTTCCGCGCGCTGTGCCAGGCGGTGATCCAGGAGTACAAGTCGGACCTCTCCTGGTGGACTCGCTTCCTGGTCTGGATGACGAAGCCGAAGCCGCTGCTGGGCTTCGTCTACCGCGCGATGGCGCGCTTGGGCCTCAAGGTGGAGGCGCCCCAGAAGGCGATGCGCCAGCTGTGGTCCGACCGGGGCACCACCGGCGCGGTGGCGCTCAGCATCGAGAATGGCGACGGCCCGGTGAAGAACTGGAAGGGCGTGGGCTCCCGCGACTTCCCGCTGGCGACGAAGAGCATCAAGCTCGACGGGGACCAGGTGGCGAAGTACATCACGCGCAAGCTCTCCTGCGGCGACTGTCCGGCGCCCTGCAAGGGGATCGTCGCCGTGAAGAGCCGCGGTCTCTCCGACGTACGGCGGCCCGACTACGAGACGATCGCCGGCTTCGGCGCCGCGATCCTGAACGACGACCTCGAGATCGTCACCGCCTGCCACGACGCCTGCAACCGCTACGGCATCGACGCCGTGAGCTCGAGCGCGACGATCGCCTGGGTGTGCGAGGCGGTGGAGGAAGGGATCCTCGCTCCGGCGGATCTCGACGGCATCGACATGCGCTGGGGCAACGGCGAGGGCGCCCTGGCCCTGACCGTCAAGATGGGCACCGGCGAGGGCTGCGGCGCCTGGCTGCGCCACGGCCTGGCGCGCGCCGCCGAGCACGTGGGCAAGGGGAGCGAGCGCTTCGCCGTGCACGTCCACGGCCAGGAGCCCGCCTATCACGACTCCCGCTTCACCTCGCTGATGGGCGTCAGCTACATCTCCGATCCCACGCCGGGACGCCACACGACCGGCACCGGCTCCTGGCGCGAGACCTTCAACGTCGCCTTCCCGATCCCGAATGCGATCGACGAGAAGGAGACCGAGATCTCCTGGAAGTCCACCGAGGGCAAGGGCGTCACCCAGGCCCACTACAGCAACGCGCACCAGGTGATGAACGGCCTCGGACTGTGCCTGTTCACCAACATGACGGGCGGACTGCCGTGGCTCGACCTCACCAACGCACTCACCGGCTGGAACCTCGACGCCCCCGAGCTGCTGCGCTGTGGAGAGCGGATCCAGAACCTGCGCGCGGCCTTCAACCGCCGCGAGGGCATCGGGCCGGACGACTTCGCGCCGCATCCGCGCATGCTCGGCCAGGGAGACGGTCTGCTGACCGAAGGACCCTTGCGCGGGATCACCGTTCCCCTCGAGGAGCTGCGCCGCGACTACTACACCGCGATGCACTGGAACACGCAGACCGGGAACCTCGAGCCGGCGCGTGCGCGCGAGCTGGGCATCGACGGCCTCTTGGCGGGCTACCTCGACACATGAGCTGGGCCGAGCGGCTCGGCGCCTGGCTGCGGCGCGAGCCGCGCGACGCGATCCGCGTGCGCGTCGTCTTGAAGGGGCGGGTGGGCGAGGCGTGGCTCGACGTCGACCGCCGGCTGGCCCTGCCCCCGGGCGCCACCCTGGCGGCGCTGATCGAGCGTGCCGACCAGTCGGGGTTGCGGCTCTCCGACGCGCTCCAGCACAGCCCCCACCTGCGCCACACGCTGATGTGGAACGGCGACCGCGCTCCGGTCGACGAGAACCTCGACCGTCCGCTGTGCGACGGCGACGAGCTGTACCTGTTCGGCCCGCTCGCCGGCGGGTAGCGCTCCCGCGGAGAAGCCCCTTGCCCGAAGTCACCGTCCTCCTGCCCACGCACGACCACGCGAGCACGCTGCCCTTCGCGCTCGAGTGCGTGCAGCGCCAGACGGTAGAGGACCTGGAGATCGTCGTGGTCGGGGACGGCGTCGGCGACGACACGCGCGAGGTCGTACGCCAGCGCGCCCGCGAGGACGACCGCATCCAGCTCCTCGACCGGCCGAAGGGCGAGCGCAACGGCGAGCGGCACCGACACGAGGCCCTCGCCTCCGCGCGCGGCCGGATCGTCTGCTACGCCTGCGACGACGACCTGTGGCTGCCCTGGCACGTCGATACGCTGCGCGAGGCACTCGTCGAGGCGGACTTCGCCCACACCCTGCCGCTCACCTTCGACGGGGAGGGACACGCCGGGGCAATGCTCTTCGACGCATCGCATCCGGGAAACCGGGCGTGCATGGAGCGCCATCGCATCGGCTTCGGGCTGGCCAGCGCCGGCCACACGCTCGAGGCCTATCGCCGTCTCCCCCACGGCTGGCGGCCCGCTCCGCCCGAGGTCGCCAGCGACCTCCACATGTGGCGCCAGTTCATGGACGCGAGCGCTCGGATCCACAGCCTGTTCCGGCCCACCGTGCTGAACTTCGGCGCACCCTTCCGGCGCGACTGGAGCGCCGCGCGGCGCGCCCAGGAGCTGGCGAGCTGGATGCCGATGCTGCAGTCGTCCGAAGCGGAGCGGCGCGTGGCGCACCTGGCCCTCGACGCGGCCGGCCGACGCTACGGGGCCGGCCTCGCGCTGCACTGCGAGCTGCGCGACTGGTACGACGCGTTCCGCGCTGCGCGCCGCGGTCGCTTCTGGCGCGTCCCGCGTCTGCTGCACGAGCTGCGGCGCACCCTGCGGCGCTACCCGGTGTGAGCGCGCTGCGGGATCAGCCCGCCGGAAGGCCGGCCAGCTCCCGCAGCCTCGCGATCGCCGCGACGATCTCGGCGCCGACCCGCGCCGACCCGCGCGGGGGCGGCCCGCCGCGCAGGTGATCGACGAAGGCCTCCAGCTCGCGGAGCAGCGGCATCGCCTGGGAGATCGACCGGCGCTCCACCGCGCCTTCGTCGCCGGCGCCGCGCCGGATCACCAGTGCGTCGGCGTAGGCGTCGCCCAACACCGCGGCTCCGTCCCGGCACTGAAGCGTCAGCACGCGTCGGCGTTCGGGCTGGCGCGCGCTCACCTCGATCACCACACGCGGGCGCTTGCCGAGCACCCCGATCAGCTCCGCGGGGCGACCCTCGCCGGGCAGGACGTGGGCTGCGACCGGCTCGGGCAGGTAGCCGAGCACCTCGTGGGCGATCGAGAGGTCGTGGGGCGCCAGGATCCAGATCGCGTCCACGTCGGAGTGGGGATTGCCCCAGTCGACGCGCACCGCGCGCAGGCCCTCGACCGGTCCCAGCTCGCCGCCCTGCGCGATCTCCCGCAACGCCTCGACGCCCGGGTGGTAGCGCCATTTCTCCATCACGAACACGCGCTCGCCCGCCGCACAGGCGATGCGGCGCGCGCTCGCGACGTCGGCGGTGAGCGGCTTCTCCACGAAGATCGGCACTCCCCGCGGCAGCAGGGCCTCGACGACCTCGGCGTGGGTGACCGTCGGCGTGGCGACCACGAGGCCGGCCAGCGCGTCGGTCAGCGCGTCGAGGTGCTCCACGATGCGCGCCGCGCCGCGCTCTCGCGCGTGGGCCCGGCTCTCGGGAGAGGGCGCGACCACCGAGACCTCGCATCCCAGGCTCACCAGGTCGCGCAGGATGTGGCGCCCCCACCGGCCGCAGCCCACGAGCCCGATCGGCAGTCGCGAGGTGCCGCTCACCGCGCTCGCGCCTAGCGCGGCGACCGCGCCGACTCGAGCTGGCCGCGCAGCGCGTCCAGCGAGGGGAGATCGGCGTCGCGTCGAGAGATCACCGGCGAGATCCGCGGCCACGGAATCGCCAGCGCCGGATCGTCCCAGCGGCATCCCAGCTCGTCGCTCGGGTCCCAGTAGTGGCTCACCCCGTAGACGTGGTAGGAGGGCTCGGGGAAGAAGAAGCCGTGGGCGACGCCGTGCGGAACGAGGGCGACCTGGGCCGCCTCGGGCACCAGCTCCACGAGAGCAGAGCACCCGGCCGTTGGGCTGTCGGGGCGGAGGTCGTGGAGGCCCAGCAGCAGGCGACCCCTGAGCAGGACCAGGTAGTCGTCGTGGACGGGATGGACGTGGACTCCGCGCAGCACGTCCCTCTGCGAGGCCACCGCGTTCCACTGGACGATCTTGACGCGCGTGTGCCAGGACTCGCGAAAGAGCTCAATCAGCGTGCCGCGCTCGTCGGCATGCGTCTCGAGCTTCCGAACGTGCACTCCCACCGGAACGCGATCGCTCGCGTTGCTCCGCCCCATCGCCACGCCGTATAGCCCGATCGGGCTCTCGCGCGCAAGAGCCTGCGACCGGCACCTCCACCCGAGAACGACCCGCTACCGAGTACAATCGGCCGGGTGCGGCTGTACATCGAACGCCTTGCGCCCAATGCGCGGCGGGTGCGCGTCTTCCTGGCTGAGAAGGGCGTCGAGCCCGAGCTGGTCGAGGTGGACATGGCGTCGGGTGAGCACAAGAGCGCCGCGTTCCTGGCGAAGAATCCGCTGGGCCAGGTACCGGTGCTCGAGCTCGACGACGGTCTGTGCATCGCGGAGTCGATCAGCATCTGCCGCTACCTCGACGAGACCTGCTCCGGACCGCGGCTGTTCGGAGCGACGCCGCGGGAGCGAGCCGTCGTCGACATGTGGCTGCGGCGCGTCGAGCTGAGGCTCTTCTCGGCGGCGGTCGAGTACGGCCACCACTCGCACCCCTACTTCGCCGACACCTTCGAGCAGAACGCCGCCTTCGCCGCGCACCACCAGGACCTCGTGGTCGACTCCTTCGCGCTCCTCGATCGGGCCCTCGAGTCGCGGCCCTTCGTCGCGGGAGAGGAGATCTCGATCGCCGACGTCACGGCCTACACGGGCGTCGAGCTCGCGAAGTTCTTCGGAATCGCCGTCCTCCCGGAGCGGCGTCACGTGCGCACCTGGTCCGAGCGCATGGGCGAGCGCCCCAGCAGCGCCCTCGCGCGCTACGTGTGAGCCCTGCTCAGAACCGGTAGCCGATGCCGATCATCGGACCCTGCATTCGGACGTCGACGGCGTTGCCCTGGGTGATCACTGCGCGATGGCCGAGGGCCACGAGCCAGTGGTCGGTGAAGCGGTAGGAGAGGAGGCTGGTGATCAGCCAGGAGATGTCCGGGGCATCGCCGGCCCCGAAGCCGCCGACGCTGGCCAGGGTCTCGAAGCGCAAACGCGTCGTGAAGTCGTTGTGGATGCGCAGTCCGAGCGCGGGGGCAAACCAATCGTTCGACGACTCGATGTGCCGCTGGAAGTTCGCCTGGGGGAGAAGCAGCTTCGGCTCGGCCTGGTTCTCGAGATAGGTGTAGTTGAGGCCGGCCAGGAAATCGAAGCCGAACTCGCGCTGGTCCCCACGCTCGGGGTTCCCGAGGAAGCCACCTGCCTGCCGGAACAGCCGGTAGCCGACGAGCGCCTGCGCGAGCACCATCTGCTGCTCGGTGTCGAGGTCCACGCGCAGCGGCCCGACGGTGGCGGTGTTGTCCTCCTTCAGCTTGGACCAGAACACGTCCACGACGCTCACCCAGCGGTGCCAGCGCCCGCTCACCCGTCCCATGGCCGCGATGTCCAGGTTCTCGAGGACGTCCTTGATGCTGGCCTTGAAGTGCCGCTGGCCGAGGATCGGGTCTTCGGTCTTGACGTCGATCCGGGGGACCCACGCGTAGGGCGTGATCTCGAGCTCCCACGGCTTCAGCGAAGACTCGTCGGAGCTCGCGGGCGTCGACTCCGCGGCGCGCGCGCCGGCGGCCATCAGCGCCAGGGACAGGACCAGAGCGATTCCCACATTCCTCACCGCGAACCTCCTGATCGGTCGAGAACGGACCGGCTCGCCGATCACTGCTGCACCGCCGAGCGCGCCTTCTCGAACATGTCCTCGAGCTGGGAGGCCAGCACGCGGCTTCCGATCGAGCGCTTCGCACCGCCGCCGAAGCCCGTGACCTGGTCGGTCGACGTGCGGTTGCCGTAGACCATGACCGTTCCCGACTTCGTCGGCAGCAGGGCGGCGATGGCCTGCTCGGCGTTGTAGCCGGCGCTCACGTAGAACTGGCGCTGGACGGCGACCCAGGCGTCGCCCTCGGGCACGAGCAGGACGTGGGTCAGGGCGATCGTCGGCTCGCCGTGGGCGTCGACCTGCATCCAGCGGAACGACTCCTCGGTGCCCGGCGGCTTCTTCTCCGGGTACGAGAGCAGGTACTGATAGACGGCGGGCACGTATTTCTCGAGTGCCTTCGAGGCCGTGGTCGCGGTGCGCAGCGCGTCGGCCGGCGAGCGGGGCCCGCCGCTCGATCGGGCGTAGGGGGCGATGCCCGCCAGGCCGTGGGCCTGGTACGTCTGGAGGCGCGCGAAGAGCTGGCTGCGCAGCTGCTGCTCGACGGCGGCCACCGAGGCACCGCTCCCGAGTGCGTGGAACGCGGCGATCTCCTGGGTCGACAGGTTGAGATCGCCCGAGGGGCTCGCGGCGACGTAGGCCTGGGCCCTCTGCGCGGCGTTCGGCTTCAGGACGAGCTTCGCGAAGTCCGCGATCGAGGCCGGGCTCGACACGATCCCGAAGCTGATCGTGTCGGCCATCACCCGATCGAGCAGGTCCTTCTTCGACTCCGCCACCAGGGCCGCGGGAGTCGCCTTCACCAGGAATGCCATGCCCGCGGTGAGCTCGCGCTCCGAGGCGGACTCCACCTCGTGACGGACGAGCTGGCCGGCCTCCACCTGGGCGATCTCGTCGGCACTGAGCCCGAGGTCGGCGAGCAGGGTGTCGGCGTCCGGCAGGGGCGCGGCCGAGGCGGAAGCGGCGAGGCACAGGAGCGCCGCGGACAGGGTCCCCGAAGCCCTCCCCCAGCGAGATTGCGTCAGCTCGCGAGACGTGGATCGAAGGGTCATTGCGCGTGCGTCCTCCCGGCGCCGAAGGCGCCCCTGGGCGGCGGCTCCGTGCAAGGGACGAGCCATGCCGTGGAACCGAGTCGGATCGCGACCTTGCCCTCGCGCGGCGGGGGCGGGGTCGCGAAATAGCGCGTGTCCGCGCGGAATCTCGCGGCCTTCAGCACGGGCTCGGGCGCCGGACACCCAGCTTCTTGAGGCGCGACCGCAACGTGCTCGGCCGCAGTCCGAGCACCTCGGCCGCGTTGCCGACGCCGCTGATCCGCCAGTGACAGCGATCCAGGACGCGCTGGATGTGGGCGCGCTCGACCTCCTCGAGGCGATCGGCGGGCTCGCCGCGCCGCGTGGGGCCCGCGGAGTCCGGGGCGAGCTGGAGCTCGGAGCCCGGGGAGAGGATCATCGCGCGCTCGATCACGTTGGCGAGCTCCCGCACGTTGCCGGGCCAGGAGTAGCGCGCCAGCGCCCGGAACACCGACTCGGGCACCCGCTCGATCCGGCGGCCCAGATCCGCCGCGCGGCGCTGGATCAGGTCCCACACGATCGGCGGGATGTCCTCGCGCCGATCGCGCAGGGGCGGCAGGCGGATCGGGAACGCCGACAGCCGGTAGTAGAGGTCCTCGCGAAAGCCCCCCTCGACCATGGCGCGCTCCAGGTCGCGATTGGTGGCGGCGAGGATCCGAACGTCCACCTTCCGGGTGCGAACCCCACCCACGCGCTCGAACGCCCCCTCCTCCAGCACGCGCAACAGCTTCGCCTGGATGTCGGGAGGGACCTCGCCGATCTCGTCGAGGAACAGGGTTCCCCCGTCGGCGAGCTCGAAGCGTCCCGGGCGGGGCGAGGTCGCGCCCGTGAAGGCTCCCTTCTCGTGGCCGAAGAGCTCGCTCTCGACCAGGGAGGGGGGCAACGCGGCGCAGTTCACCTTGATCAGCGCTTGCTCGGCCCGCGGGCTGCGCGCGTGGATCGCCCGCGCCAGCAGCTCCTTGCCGGTTCCCGTCTCGCCGAGCAGCAGCACCGCCGTGTGCATCGGCGCCACCTGGGCGGCGAGCTCGATCACTCCGCGGATGGCGCGGCTGCGCCCGGCGATGCCCTCGAAGCCCAGCGCACCCGGGGTGGTCTCCCGGTGGTAGCGGTTCTCCGCCTCGAGCTGCTGCTGGAGGCGACGCACCTCGGTCAGGCGGCTGCGAAGGTCGAACTCGAGATTCCGGCGGTGCACCGCATTCGCCAGGATCTGACCGACGATGCGGAGCCGATCGACGACGTCGTCGTCCCAGCCGCGATGGCGCGTCGTCGTCGACATCAGCAGCGCGCACACCCAGCGCCCGCCCACCGACAAGGGGACGGCCAGCTGGGAGCGGGTGGAGAGCCTCGCGGCGAGGGCGCGCTCGGCCAAGGCGTCGCGCGGGAGCTCGTCGGGAAGGCGCTCGAAGCGCAGCGGCTCCCCCTCGCGCAGGCGCGCGTGATACCAGTCGAGCCCGCCCGAGATCCTCGTCCCGGTCTGGGCCCGGACGATCCCCGGACGCGCCCAGGAGTGGGTGACCGAGATCGCCCCACTCTCGGGGTGAAGCTGGAGCAGCGTGCTGCGGTCGGTCTCGAACGCCTCCACGACGCGTGCGAGAGCGCCGTCGACCTCGGCGTCGACCTGCTCGGCCGCGATCCCCGAGAAGCGCGTCGACAGATCGCGCATCAGACGGCGAAACGGCTCCGGCTCGCGCACGCGGGCATTCTAGGTGAGCGGCGGTCCACGCCGCACGCGATATGTCGCGAGTCGTCGCGATCGGTCGCGCCAGACCCTCTCCGCCTCGGAAGGTCGGCCCGTCTCAACCGGGCGAGGAGCCGACACTTCTCGCCGGCGGCGGAGTTGGCACGCCCCTCGCAGCTCCCAGCGCCGTGACGGTTCGCTTCACGGTGGCGGGCAATGCCGGACCGCGCCTCATCGGTGTGGCGGGGCGCCTCACGCACGAGGAGCTGGCAGAGCTCTGGCAGCTGATCGGGTGCGAAGCGAGCGGAGTCTGCATCGACCTTTCCGAGCTCCGGTCGCTGGACCCCGCCGCCCTCGCCGCGCTCCGGAGGCTCCGGCAAGAAGGTGTCGCGCTCCAGGACATCCCTCCGCATCTGGCCTGGCGGATCGACGACGACTTCGAATCGGAGTGAGAAGGTTCCATGGAGAGTTCGAGACAAGGGATGAGCGCTCTCGACCTGGCGGCTCCTTCCGCCGCCTACCCGGTCGGCGTCCCCTCCCCAGTCGCCCCGCCGCTCCGCTGGGAGCGACGGCGATCCCTCGGCACTTCCGTGCCGCCGGTCGCGATGATTCGCGCGAGCTCTCTCTCGCCGCTGCTGCGCTACCTCGCGCGGATTCCCGGTCCGACGGCGTCGCTGCTCGGATCCGTCCAGTCCCTGGTCGGAGACGGGGACGCGCCGATCCCCCTGGCGAGCTGCGGAGACCTGTGGGAGCGGGCGGCGCGTCTTTGCGGGCGCGGGGAGCTGGGGCTGCTGGTTGGCCTCGAGTCGCCGCGGACGGAGGCGAGCGATCCCGCCCCGGTCTCGTGCGGAGCCACGATCGGCGCCGCGTTCGAGGCGGCCGAGCGCCGTGGCCTGCGATCCCATGCCCCCCAGCGCTTCTGGCTGGTCCACCGCGGCGACGAGACGGCCATCCACTGGCGCTATGCGCCCGTGCTGCAGCGCGGCCGGCGGCCCCTGAACGACTTCGCGCTGATGCGGACCGTGGCCTATCTGCGGCGGGCTTCCGGCGTCCTCGACTGGCGCCCCCTCGAGATCCGCTGCGAAGGATCGCCTCCTTCCCACCTCGGACGGCTCGCCGCACTTGCCCTGCGCCGCGTCGGGTTCGGCCAGCCCGACATGTCGCTGATCGTCCCGCGCTCGCTGCTCCAGCTCGCCGTTCCCGGCGGACTGTCCTCCCCGCCGGTACTCGAAGATGCGATTCCCGAGTCCGACTTCGTCGCCTCCGTCCGCATGACGGTGGCGGCGCTCCTGCGCCTGGGGCAGGCGGTGCTCCCGGCGGCGGCTGCCGCGGCGGGGCTCAGCGTGCGCTCGTTCCAGCGCAGATTGGAGGCCGCGGGGATCCGCTTCTGCGAGCTGGTCCAGGAGTGCCGGTTCGAGACGGCGCGCCGGATGCTCCGTGACCCCAGCCGGAAGATCATCCAGATCTCGGCCGAGCTCGGCTACACGGACTCGGCGAACTTCACGCGCGCCTTCCGGCGCTGGGCCGGCATGCCGCCCCAGGAGTACCGCCGGCGGGCGGCGGGCGGGCTTCGCTCCGAACGGGAGAGCTGACGGACCGACGAGCCTCGGCTAGTCCCCGGCGGCGATCCATCCCTGGCGCTGGAAGTAGGTCTTGAGCACCGAGGCGATCTTGTCCGCCGTGCGGCGCGCGTCGGCGTCGACGTCGGCGCCAAACGCCTCGGAGCTGACCGCGGTGGCGGCGGTGACGACGCCGGCGGTGACCAGGGTCCCGGCCCCGGCGCCGACGGCGAGCGTCTCCGCGGCGCCCGGCTTGCGGCCACTCTTCGCGACGATCTCGAACTGGTCGAGGGGCCGGTGTCCGTAGGGCAGGAGCTCCATCACCTGGACCTCGGTGCGCACGTCGCTACGGCCCGCGCCGAGGCCGATCACGACGCGCTCGGCGCGGCTGCCCTCGTCGATCGCGATGAACTGCCCCTCGATCAGGATCGTCGTCGTGCTCGGGTTGACCTCGATCGGGCCCGAAACGTGCTCGGCCGGCAGACCCATGGCGTGGATCTTCTCCACCAGGTGATCCGCGACCGCGCCGGACACGGCGCGGTCGACGTCGCGGCGCTCCGTCGAGGCCGATCTCCCCTCCAGCTTCCAGGCCGCGACGACGGTCGGGCTGTAGTCGAGCTGGATGTCCTCGGGCGAGGTCGCGAAGGACCGGACCAGGATCCGTCCGGGCGGCGGAATCGGCGTCATGTAGCTGGTGGTCGTCTGATCCTTCACCTCGGTCGTGGCGCAGCCGAGCCCCCCCGACACGAGGAGCAGCAGCGCGAGCGCGCCCGCCGCAAAGACGTCTCGAGCTCCCATCGCAACCTCCCTTCGGCGCCTTTCCGGCGACGGCCCCGTCGCCGCGCGCGGGCGCTCTCCCACTGGCGCGCGGAACCCCGGCTCCTCTGGATAGCCGAGACCAGCCTGCGGTCCTGTCATCCTGTGCCAGCGCGATGGCCCGGGATTCCCCTATCGTCCCCACCGCTCCATGAACGGTCCCGGCACCCCGACCCGAGACTTCCTCGGCGCACTGAACGAGCGCTTCGCCGCGATCGCCGGCTGGTCCTTCGACCACCGCTGGATCGTGCTCGGGGCCTCGCTGCTGGCGGTCGCCGGGGCGCTCGCCCTGGCCGGCGGCGCTCGCGTCGACAGCAGCTACGAGGCCTACTTCGACCCGGCCGATCCCACCTACCTCGCCTACCAGCAGTATCGCGACGACTTCGGCTCGGACGAGGTCTCCTACATCCTCTACGAGGCGCCCGGCTTCGAGTACGGCCCCTGGAACCTCGCGGTGATGCGCAAGATCGCGGATCTCACCGCCGCCCTCGAGGACGAGGTGCCTTTCGTCTACGACGTGAAGTCGCTCACCAACGCCGAGCTGATCGAGGGCGATGTCTCGGGGATCGAGATCCACAAGCTCGAGGACGACTTCCCCGAGACCCAGGAGGAGCTGCTCGCGCGCCGCGACGTCTATCTCGCCAAGCCGATGCTCGTGGGCGGGATCCTGTCCGCCGACGCCCGGTACGCCGCGATCATCATCGACATGGATCGCTCGAGCACCGACCCGCTCGACCAGATCCGCGTCGATCCCGAGGGCGGCGACGGCCTCGACAACCTCTACCCCCAGGCGACGAACGACGCGATCGAGGCGATCCTGGCGCGCCCCGAGTACCAGGGCATCCGCTTCTACCACTCGGGCGACGTGCCGCTGAACGCCGTCTACAACCGGGTGCTCGACGAGGAGACCGGCGTCCTGTTCGCGATCACGGCGGCCGTGATCGGCGCGATCCTGGCACTGTGCTTCCGCTCCTTCCTCGGAGTGATCGGTCCGCTGGTCGTGGTGGCGACGAGTGTCACGTTCTGCGTCGCCCTGATCGCGGTGCTCGGCTGGAAGATCGACATGAGCTTCGCCAGTGCGCCGACCCTGCTGACGGCGATCGGCGTCGCCAACTCGGTCCACATCCTCTCCGAGTTCCGCGCGCGCTTCCGCGCGACGGGGGACCGCCGCGAGGCGCTGGTGCGGACGATCTACGTGGTCGGCACGCCGTGTCTGATGACCAGCCTGACCACGGCCGCGGGCTTCGCGGCGATGAGCGCCGTCCCGATCAAGAGCATCGCGCACATGGGCGCCTACGACGCCTTCGGCGTGCTCGCGGCCTTCTTCCTGTCGCTCACGCTCTTGATGGCGTTCCTCTCCTTCGGAGAGCGACGGCGCGTCCCCGACCCGTCCGGCGGTCCCGACGCCAGCGCCAAGGGCGGGTGGCGGGCGCAGGCGGCGCTGACCGCGATCGCCGCCTTCGACGTCCGCCACCGCCGCGCGATCCTCGTCGGCTTCGCGGCGCTCTTCGCCGTCTCCGCCCTGGGGATGGCGCGCCTCGTCGTCGACTCGAACTGGCTCGACGACTTCTCCGACCAGATGCCGATCAAGGCGATCACCCAGCGCGTGGACGAGGTGATGGGCGGCACGGCCAACCTGATCTACGTCTTCGACGCGGGCGCTCCCGACGGAATGGTCGAGCCCGAGGCGCTGCGCGAGATCGAGCGGGTGCAGGAGATCGCCGAGGCCCAGGGGCCGCTGGTGCGCAAGACCTACTCCCTCGTCGACATCCTCGAAGACCTGAACCAGGCCTTCCACGGGGGCGACCCGGAGTGGCACCGGCTCCCCGACACCCGCGAGCTGGTCGCCCAGTACCTGCTCCTCTACGAGACCTCGGGCGGTGAGGAGGTCGAGGAGCACGTGACCGCGGACCGCCGCAGGGCGGGGCTCGAGCTGCGCCTCGCCCTGGCGCCGACCCGCCGAACCGGGGATCTGGTCGCCGCGATCGACGCCGAGCTGACGCGCGCGCCGCTCCAGGCGACCGAGGTCAGCCTGACCGGGATCGGGGCGCTGTGGCTCGCGTTGATGGACTACATCGTCTCGAGCCAGATCCAGGGCTTCCTGCTCGCCTTCGTCGTGATCGCGGCGATGATGATCTGGATCTTCCGCTCCTTCTCGCTGGGCATCCTGTCGATGGTGCCCAACCTGGCGCCGGTGGCAGTGGTGCTCGGGGCGATGGGGGCGCTGGGCATCTTCCTCGACTACAGCAAGATCTCGATCGCCTCCGTCGCGATCGGAATCGCCGTGGACGACACCATCCACCTGGTCTCGCGCTACCGGCACGAGTTCCTGTGCTGCCCGGACTACGAGCAGGCCCTGCACGCGGCGCTCACCGACGTCGGCCGCGCGATGTTCATCACCTCCCTGGCCCTGGTGTGCGGCTTCCTCGTGTTCACGCTCTCGGTGCTCGACGCCCAGCTCATGTACGGGGTGCTGCTGGCGGCGACGATCGCGATCGCCCTCGTGGCCGACTTCCTGCTGATGCCCGCGCTGGTGCTCACCTTCCATCCCTTCGGCCCGGGTGGCGAACGCGCCCCGGCGCGCGTCCTGGCGGAGGCGGCGTGAGCCCGCGCGTCGCCGCCTTCGCGGCGCTCCTGGCGGTGCTCGCCGCGGCGCCCGCCCCGGCCGAGGGACCCTCGGCGCGCGAGATCATGGAGCGCGTCGACGCCCGCGACGACGGCGACCACTGGAGCCAGGACACCGAGATGGTCCTGATCGACAAGCGCGGCGGCCAGCGGGTGCGGAAGCTGCGCTCCTACGGCCGCGACGTGGGACCGGACGAGCAGTCGATCCTGTTCTTCGTCGAGCCCGCGGACGTCGAGGACACGGGCTTCCTCACCTACGACTACGACGACCCCGAGCGCGACGACGACCAGTGGCTGTACCTGCCGGCGCTCTCCCGCACCAAGCGCATCGCCTCGGCCGACAAGAGCGGCAGCTTCATGGGATCCGACTTCAGCTACGCCGACATGACCGACCGCCCGATCCAGTCCTACGAGTACACGCTGATGAAGGAGACCGAGATCGACGGACATCCGGTCTGGCAGATCGAGGCGGTGCCCGTGACCGAGCGCGAGCGGGACGAGACCGGCACCGAGAAGTCGATCCTGTTCGTCCGCCAGGACAACTACGTCGTGGTGCGGGGCCTCTACTGGATGAAGAAGGGCTCGCGGCTCAAGTACTTCGACGTGAAGAAGCTCGAGCAGATCGACGGCATCTGGGTGCCCACCGAGATGCAGATGACGACGCGCAAGGGCGACGAGACGCTGCACAAGACGGTGCTCTACTCCCGCAACGTGAAGTTCGGCGACGTGCGGGGCGACGACTTCTTCAGCGTGCGCCAGCTCGAGAAGGGGCCCTGAGCCTCCGGGCCGCATCGCGTCCGCGACGCCTCGCGTGGTGGATGGGCGTCCTGGCGTGCGGTCTCCTCGCCAGCGCCGTGCGCGCCGACGACGACGACCTCGACGACGTGCTCGGCGGCTTCGAGCACGAGGAGCCGGGCTTCGAGGTCGCCCCGGAGAACGCGGAGCCCGAGCCCCCGGAGCACGAACTCGTCGACGTCTCGGGCAGCATCGAGCTCACCGGCTCGGTGAACTTCCGCTCCCATTCCTCGGACACGGGAACCGACTACCAGGGCCTGCAGCGGCTGCGCTTCCGTCAGGGACTCCAGCTCGACGCCGACTTGCCCTGGAGCACCCACCTGCGCCTCGAGGGCTGGGCCTTCTACGACGCCGCCTACGCGATCCAGGGCCGCGACCAGTACACCTCCCAGGTGCTGCGCGACTACGAGCTCGACGCCGACGTGGGCGAGGCATGGCTGCGCAGCGAGATCGGCCCGGAGGTCGACGTCACCGTCGGTCGACAGATCGTCGTCTGGGGGCGCTCCGAGTCGCTGCGCGTTCTCGACGTGCTGAACCCCCTCGATCAACGGGAGCCGGGCCGCGCCGACCTCGAGTACCTGCGCCTCCCGGTGACGATGCTGCGGGTCGAGGGCTATGCGGGGCACTGGTCGGCGACGGGCATGGCCATCCCGGAGGTCCGCTTCGACGAGCTCCCCGTCGTCGGGAGCGACTTCTATCCGGACGTCGTCCAGCTGCCGGAGCAGAAGCCGCGCCAGTTCGGGTCGACGCCCGAGTTCGCGGCGGCCCTCAACGGCATCTTCCCGGGCTGGGACGTCTCCTTCAACGGGGCCTGGTTCTGGAACGACGAGCCACGTCTGTCGGGCGGCCCTCCCGCGACGAGCCTGAAGCACGACCGGCTGTGGCTCCTGGGCAGCAGCGGCAACTACACCACCGGGGGCTGGCTCCTCAAGTACGAGACCGCCGTCCTCCAGGGGTTGCGCTTCTTCGGCGAGTCCGACGAGAAGACCCGCTTCGACCTGCTGCTCGGTGCCGAGTACTACGGACTCACCGACACCACGATCGTGGTGGAGGGGGTGAACCGCCACCTCTTCGACCACGACGCCGAGATCCGCCGCGCCCCGAACTACACCCGCACCGACAGCCAGGAGATCGCGCTGCGCATCTCGCGCAACTTCTTCCACGACACGCTGCACGCCACCCTGGTGGGCATCCTGCTGGGCTGGGACGCCCGCGACGGCTCGCTGGTGCGCTTCGATCTCGACTACGACGTGCGCGACGCCCTCGTCGTCGGCGTGGGCGTGCTGCTGTACCAGACGGGCGACGTTCCTCCTTTCGACGCCTGGGCGGACAACGACCGCGCGCTGTTCCGGGTGAAGTGGAGCTTCTGAGACGGTCGGGCGGCGGGCGTCAGAGCGCCGCGCGCAGGCGCGCCACCGCCTCGCGCAGGTCCTCCTCGCCGAGGTAGGCGTAGCCGAGCCGGGCCGCGGCGCGCGGCCGTCCGTCGAAGGCGAAGGAGCGGGCGGAGAGGGCGTGCACGCCGCGCGCCAGCGCGCGCGCGAACCACGCGTCGACGTCGACGCGGGGGGCACTGCGCACCCACAGCGCCATGCCGCCGGGCGGCGTCTCGAAGGAGAGCACGTCGGGGAGCGCGCGGCGCAACTCGTCGGCGAGGAGGTCGCGGCGCGCCCGGTAGATCCGGCGCATACGCCGCGCGTGGCGCTCGACCACCCCGTCCTCGAGCAGCTCGGCGATCGCCCGCTCGACCGCCGGGTCGCCCTGGCGGTCGATCGCGCGCCGCAGCGCCCCGAAGCGGTCGAGCAGCGGACGCGGCGCCACGACGTATCCCACGCGCACGCCCGGGGCCAGGATCTTCGACAGCGTGCCGACGTACACGACGTTGCCGGCGGGGTCGGCGCTGGCGAGGGGCAGCAGCGGCCGCCCTTCGTAGTGCATCTCGTAGTCGTAGTCGTCCTCGACGATCGCGAAGCGGTGACGCCGGGCCAGCTCGAGCAGGGCGAGGCGCCGCTCCGGCGCGAGGACCGCCAGCGTCGGGTATTGGTGGTGGGGCGTCAGGTAGACGGCGCGCAGCCGCCCACGGGCGCGCTCGGCGAGCGCCGCCAGGCGGTCGATGCGCAGGCCATTCCCGTCGACCGGCACCGGCGTCAGGTGCGCCCCGGCGGCGCGGAAGGCGGCCCAGGCCGGCGGGTAGCCGAGGCTCTCGATCGCCACTGTATCGCCGGGGCGGATCAGCGCCCGCGCCGTCAGGTAGAGCGCGAGCTGGCTTCCGCGGGTCACGAACACGTCCTCCGCCGTGACCGCCAGCCCGCGCAGCGCCGCGAGCATCCCGGCGAGCTGGCGCCGCAGCGCCGGGTGTCCGCGCTCGTGTCCGTAGTCGAGCGGCGTGTCGCGCCGGCGGTGGAGCGCCCGGCGGTAGGCGCGCGCCAGCTCGGTGATCGGCGCGAAGCGGGGATCCGGCACGGCTCCGGCGAGCGAGAGCACCCCCGGCGGCGGCGGCCACGCGGTGAAGGGCGGGCGCGCGGGTCCGGCCGGCAGCGGATAGCCGGTACGCCGGGCCAGCCGCGGCGGACCCGGCGCGAAGCTGCGTGTCGCCACCTCGGGCAGCGACCCGGAGACGAAGGTGCCGCGGCCGCGGTCGCTGCGGATCCAGCCCTGACCACTCAGCTCGGCGTAGGCGGCGATCGCCGTATTGCGGTGCACGCCGAGCGTCGCCGCCAAGGCGCGCGTACTGGGGAGGCGATCTCCCGGGCGCAGGCGTCCGGCCCGGATCGCGTCGACCAGGGCGGTGCCGATCCGCTCGAACAGCGGGCGCCGGTCGCCGGGCGCCAGGGAGAGGGCGAAGTCGGGGGTCCAGGGCATGGCCGGCGCTCCCAAGGTGGTCCATCAGGATTCCACGAACTGGACCTTTCGAACAGACCGGCCTCGGGCCAGGCTCCCGGCGATGCAGACGCCCCGAACCTCTTTGCGCCGGAAGCCGGACCGCGGCGCCTACGACGCGGCCACCGTCCACGCCATCCTCGACGAAGCGCTCGTCTGTCACCTCGGCTTCGCCGTCGACGGGCAGCCCTATGTGATCCCGACGATCCACGCGCGGCGCGACGACCGCCTCTACGTCCACGGCGCCGTCGCCAATCGGATGCTGCGGGTGCTGCAGGGTGGCGCTCCCTGCTGCCTCACCGTCACCCTGGTGGACGGGATCGTGCTCGCCCGCTCCGCCTTCCACCACTCGGTGAACTACCGCTCGGTCGTGGTGCTGGCCCGCGCGCAGGAGGTGGAGAGCGGCTCGGAGAAGGAGGAGGCGCTGACGGCGATCGTCGAGAAGACGATGCGCGGTCGCAGCGCCCGGTGCCGGGCGCCGAGCGCGGCGGAGCTGCGGGCGGTCAAGGTGCTGCGACTCCCGCTCGACGAGGCGTCGGCGAAGCTGCGCACGGGTCCGCCGATCGACGACGAGCCCGACTACGCGCTGCCCCACTGGGCGGGGGTGATCCCGCTGCGCACGGTCGCCGGAGAGCCGGAGCCCGACCCGCGCCTGGCGCGAGACGCGATCTTCCCCCACGACCTCGCGCGGGACGTGGGCGGCACCGAGGCCGCGCGGGCGGCGCGCTGAGGCGAGAGCGGGCGCGAGCGGCGCCCGGCGGCGGAGGGCGCGCCGCGCCGGCGCCGTCGGCGACGAGGATCTACCCTCTCGGGCTTCCTCGTCCCGCCCAGGAGCCCCGCGTTGTCCGATCGCATCGTCGCCGAGGAGGTCGCGCTCCACGATCGCGTCCGCCGTCATCTCGACCAGCGCGTCGAGAAGCCGCGCACCGACGAGCGGTCTCTCGAGCGCGAGCTGGAGAGCCTGCGCGAGCAGATCGTGTCCGGGCGCGAGCGCAAGGACGCCTTCGCCCTCAGCGAGCAGTACCACCGCCAGACGGCGCTGCTCGACCAGCTGCGCCGAGGCCGGTCGGGCCCCGAGGTCGACCCGCGCTCGCCCTACTTCGCCCACCTGCGCCTGCGCGAGGCCGGGCGCGAGCGCGACCTCTGCCTCGGTCGCGCTACCTGCATCGAGAACGGAGTGCGGATCGTCGACTGGCGGCACGCTCCGGTGTCGAAGGTCTTCTACCGCTACCAGCAGGGCGACGAGTACGAGGAGGAGCTGGGCGGCAACACGCGCACCGGCGTGGTGGTGGCACGCCGCAGCGTGCGCATCCGCGACGGTGTGCTCGACCGCATCGAGGCGCCCGAGGGCGT
>CAZZFT010000039.1:0-35734 GCA_964653555.1 uncultured Spirochaetales bacterium
GATCCAGAAGAACATCATCGCGCGCCGCCACCTCGGCCTGCCGAAGAACTTCTAGCGGGACCGGTTCTCCGTGGCCGCGACCCCGCCTCCCGCAGCGCTCGACGACGTCGTCGTGCTCGACCTCTCGACGGTCGGGCCCGGTACCCGCTGCACGCGCATCCTCGCCGACTACGGGGCGCGGGTGGTGAAGGTGGGGGTGCCGCCGAAGAAGTCGGGCCTCCAGGTGCAGCCCGCCTTCTGGAGCTACTCGGCGAATCGCGGCATGCAGCAGGTGCGCATCGACCTCAAGGACGCCGAGGGCCGGGCCGCCTTCCTGGCGCTGGTCCGGGCCGCCGACGTGGTGCTCGAGAGCTTCCGCCCCGGCGTGATGGCGCGCCTGGGGCTCGGCTACGAGGACCTGTGTGCGGTGAACCCGCGCGTGATCGTGTGCTCGACCAGCGGTTACGGCCAGGACGGCCCCGCCAGCCAGTACGCGGGCCACGACCTCAACTACCTGGCGGTGGGCGGCTACCTCCACACCAGCGGTCGCCGCGCCGACGGCGGTCCGCCGCTGCCCGGGGCGACGGTGGCCGACAGCGCGGCCGGGGGCATGCATGCAGCCCTCGCGATCTTCGCCGCGCTGCTGCGCCGGGAGAGGACCGGGGAGGGCGAGTACCTCGACGTGGCGGTGGCCGAGGGCGTCCTCCAGCTGACCTCCCTGTATATCGATCAGTTCCTCGCCACGGGCGCCGAGCCCGGGCCCGGGCACGACATCCTCACCGGCCGCTACGCCTGCTACGAGACCTACGCGTGCCGGGACGGCAGGTGGGTGGCGGTCGGCGCGATCGAGCCGCAGTTCTTCGCGAACCTGTGCCGGCACCTCGGCTGCGAGCAGTGGCTCGCGCACCAGACCGACGACACGGCCCAGGAGAAGATCCGCGCCGACTTCGCCGCCGCCTTCCGCACCCGGGACCGGGACGACTGGATCGCCGAGCTGGCGCCAGCCGACACGTGCGTGGCGCCGGTGTACGCGATTCCCGAGCTGGTGGAAGACCCGCAGTTCCGGGCGCGCGGTCTGTTTGCCGAGGCCGTGCACCCGCGCGAGGGCCGCTTCCGCCAGGTCGCGCCGCCGCTCGCCGGGATGGCCCGGGGCGAGGCGCCGACCGCCGTCCCCGGCGGCGCCACGACCGACACCGACGCGCTGCTGGCCGCCGCGGGGATCGCGCGCGATCGGATCGAGAAGATGCGAAAGGCAGGCGTCGTCGCCTAGCGCGGACGCCGCAGGCTTCCGAAATCACGAGGAGAGTCCGATGTCCGATCTTCCCGAAGAGGTCCAGTCCTGGATCGGCCAGAAGCGCTACGAGCAGGACGGCGAGTTCGACGTCGAGCGCGGGTACATCTTCACCACCTGTTCGTCGGTGCGAAACGGCAACCCGATCTTCTGGGACGACAAGGCGGCCGAGGAGATCACCGGCGGCGTGATCGCGCCGCCGGCGATGATCTCGGTGTGGTTCCGGCCGCACCACTGGGCGCCGAACCGCACCAGGCAGGCGCTGCCGCTCCAGGTCCACTTCGACCTGAAGGAGATCTTCGACCTGCCCGAGGCGGTGATGAGCGACAACACCGTCACCTTCGGCGAGCCGGTCCGCCCCGGCGACCGCCTGCGCACCTGGCAGGTGCTGCGGAACGTGAGCTCCCCGAAGAAGACGAAGCTCGGTAACGGCCGCTTCTGGGACATCGACGTCGAGTACGTGAACCAGCGCGGCGACTGGGTGGGCACCGAGAGCTACACCGGCTTCGGCTACCGCCGCGAGCGCCCAGAGGGCGCGCGCAGCGAGACGCAGGCGAGCGAAGTCGGTAGGAGGGATTCGTGATGGCCTACGACGTTCTCACCGCGGACCGGGTGAAGCCGGGGGACCGTCTCCCCGAGCTCGCGATCGACGTGAAGCCGGTGGACATCGTGCTCGGCGCGATGGCGTCGCGCGACTGGCGCCCCCAGCATCACGACTACCAGTTCGCGACCCAGAACAACGGCGTGCGCGACATCTTCATGAACACGCCGAACCTCGCCGCCTGGTTCGAGCGCTACGTCACCGACTGGACGGGGCCCTACGGCCGCATGGGCTGGATCCGCTTCCGGATGAAGGACAGCGTGTTCCCCGGCGAGACGATGGTGTTCACCGGCGAGGTGAAGGGCATCGACACCGACGCGCAGGGCTGCGCCTGGGCCGAGCTCGAGCTCACGCTCACTGCCGGTGGCCGGGTGACGACCGTGTGCACCGCCCGCGTGGCGATTCCCGCCGCCGAGGGAGACAACCCCTGGAAGCGCCGGGGCGACGACTGGCAGCCCCGCGCGGCCGCCTGAGGAGCAGAACATGGACCTGGAGTTCAGCGAAGAACAGCACCTGATGCGCGACATGACCCGGGCGATGCTCGCCGAGCACTGCCCGGTCGAGGTCGTGCGTCGGATGGAGGACGATCCGAAGGGCTACCCCGACGGCCTCTGGAAGCAGGTGAGCGAGCTGGGCCTGGCCGGGATGCTGATCCCCGAGGAGTACGGCGGGTCGGGGCAGTCGCTGCTCGACGCGGCACTCGTCTACGAGGAGTTCGGGCGCGCGATGGCGCCGATCCCCCACTTCGTGAGCTGCGTGCTGTCGGCGCGCATCCTGCTGGCCGCCGGCAGCGACGCCCAGAAGGCGGAGTGGGTGGAGCGGATTGCGGGCGGCAGCGCGATCCTGACGCCGGCCTGGCTCGAGCCCGACCGCGGCTACGGCGAGCTGGGCGTGCAGCTCGCCGCCCGCGGCGACGGGAACGACTTCGTCCTCTCGGGCACCAAGCGTCACGTGGGCTTCGCACGCGCCGCCGACCGGCTGGTCGTGCTCGCGCGCAGCGACGCGGGCGTCGACCTGTTCCTGGTCGACCCGAACGCCCCGGGCGTGACGCTCACCCAGCAGCTCTCCCTGGCCTCGGACTGCCAGTACCGGCTGGACTTCGCCGACGTTCGCGTGCCCGCCACCGCTCGGATCGGCGCGCCCGGCACCGGCTGGGACACCTGGAGCGAGGCGCTTCACGAGGGGATCGTGCTGCTGGCGGCCGAGGCGATCGGCGGCGCCGATCGCGCGCTCGAGATCACCGTCGAGTACGCGAAGACGCGCAAGCAGTTCGACAAGCCCCTCGGCGCCTTCCAGAGCCTCGCGCACTATATGGCCGACACCTCGACGCGCATCGACGGCGGACGCACCCTGGTGTACGAGGCGGCCTGGAACCACGCCCAGGGGCGCTCGATCGCCCAGCTCGCTCCGATGGCGAAGCTCTTCGCCTGCGAGACCTACCGCGAGGGCACGCGCATCTGCGAGCAGATCTGGGGCGGTGTCGGCTTCACGATCGAGTACGACATCCAGCTGTTCTTCCGCCGAGCGAAGCAGCTCCAGCTCTCCTGGTGGGACGGCCCGTTCCTGGAGGAGCTGGTCGCGGCGCAGGTGCTGGACGGGTAGGGGCGCCCCTCACTCCAGCACCCCGTTCTCGCGCAGGCGGGCGATCTCGGCGTGGTCGAGGCCGAGCAGCTCGCGCAGGATCGCGTCCGTGTGCTCGCCCAGAAGCGGGCCGGGACGGGAGAATCCGCTCTCGGCGTCGGAGAGCCGGAAGCCCGCGCGCTCGACGAGCAGCGTACCCAGGTGGGGGTGCTCGGTGGGCACCCAGTGGCCCCGGTGCGCGAGCTGGGGATCGGCGAGCAGGTCGGGCTCGCTCTGCACGACCCCGGCGGGCACGCCGGCGGCCTGCAGCCGCTCCATCAGCGGCTGCGGCTCGAAGCCGCGCGTCCAGGCGGCGAGCCCGGCGTCGAGGGCATCGCGCGCGGCGAGGCGTCCGGAAAGCGCCTCGAGCTGCGCGCCGCTCGCCCAGCCGGGCGGGGGCTCGCCCAGCGCGGAGCGCAGCGCGCGCCACTGGGCGTCGTCGTAGACCGCGATCGCGATCCAGCGGTCCTCGCCCGCGCAGGGGTACACGCCGTGGGGACAGGTGTGGTCGTCGGCGTTGCCCCGGCGCGTCACCACCTCGCCGTTCGCCGTGTAGCGCGCGAGTACCTCCGACTGGCAGTAGACCGCGGCCTCGATCTGGGAGAGGTCGATCGTGCGCCCGCGGCCGGTGCGACGCCGCTCGAGCAGCGCGGCCGTGATCGCCAGCGCCACGAAGCGCGGCGACAGCGAGTCGGTGATCGTGTGGGCGGGTCCGATCGCCTCGCGATCGGGCCAGCCGGTGAGGTGGTTGAAGCCCGAGATCGCCGAGCCCTGGCCGCCGAACCCGGGGTAGGAGCGCTGGGAGCCGGTCTGGCCGAACAGGCACGCGGAGACGCAGATCAGCTCGGGCCTCTCCCGGCGCAGCGACGCCGCGTCGAGCCCCCAGCGCTCCATCGGACCCGGCGCGAAGTTCTCGCTCACCACGTCGGCCCACTCGAGGGCCAGCCGCTCGACCAGCGCCACGCCTTCGGGCTCGCGCAGGTTCACCGCCAGGCTCTCCTTGTCGGGGTTGAGCAGGTGGAACATCGGCGAGCCGTCGAGGCCGAAGCGGCTCTCGGGCGTGAGCCACAGGATGCGCAGGAAGTCCGGCGCCCGGGCCGACTCGATCCGGATCACCCGCGCGCCATGCTCGGCGAGGTAGCGGGTGGCGACGGGCCCTGCCGCTCCCGAGCCGAGTTCCAGCACGCGCACGCCCTCGAAGACGCGTGTCACGCCGCCGGTCCCTCCCGCCCCTCGAGCTCCGCGAACACCTCGCGCTCGTGCTCGCCCAGGCGCGGCGCGCGCCGCCGGACGCGGATGGCGCCGTCCTCGGTCTTCGCGAAGAAGTCGGGAAGCTCGAGCGAGCTGCCGAGCTCGGGGAGCTCGACGGTCGCGAACAGCTCGCGCTCGCGCAGCTGGCGGTGCTCGGCGATCTCGCGGGCGTCGTTGCAGGGGGCGAGCAGGATGCGCCGGACCAGCGCCTGCTCGTAGAGCTCGCGCATCGTGCGGGTGGCGAAGAAGGCGCCGAAGGCCTCCTCGAGCCGAGCGATCTCGGCGTCGGCGAGGGTGTTGTGGTTGTAGTGGGCCCAGTCGTAGTCGCGCAGCCAGTCGGGGGCGGCGCCGCACTCGTCCATGAGCTCGACGGTGGCGATCAGGTTCTTCACGCGCGTCGGACCCCCGCGCAGTCCGAAGGACACGTAGCCGTCGGCGGCGCGCCAGATCTCCCGCGTGCGCCCGATCCGCGGACCCGCGCGCCGCGCGCCTTGCTTCTTGATCGGGTACTGGGCCGGGAAGGAGAGCTGGGTCTGGAGCTGGGTCTCGTGCAGGGAGACGTCGACGATCTGGCCGCGGCCCGACTCCTCGCGCGCGTAGAGCGCCATCGTCACCCCGAGCGCGGCCTCGGGGGCCGCGTGGTAGTAGGCGGTGGGCATGGTGCAGCGCAGCGGCGCGCGGTCCGGATCGCCGGTCAGGCCCATGTTTCCGCCCAGGGCGACCGCGATCAGGTCGCCGGCGCGGTAGCGCGACCAGGGCCCGTCGAGACCGAAGGGGGTGATCGCGCACACGACCAGACGCGGGTGGCGCGCACGCAGGCCCGCCGGGTCGAGGCCCTGGGCGGCGCGCGCCCCCGGTGCGGGGGTGTCGAGCCAGACGTCGGCGGTGGCGACGAGCGACTCGAGCCGCGCGCGGTCGGCCGGAGCGTCCGGGTCGAGTCGCACGCTGCGCTTGCTCGCGTTGAGCGCGTGCCAGGCGACCCCGCGCTCGATCCCGGGCTGGCCGCCGAGCCACGGTCCCCGGTGGCGCAGCGCCTTGCCTCCCGGCGGCTCGACGGCGATCACGTCGGCCCCCAGGTCGCCGAGGATCCGCCCCGCGAGCTGGCCCGATTCGTCGCACAGGTCGAGGACGCGCAGGCCGGAGAGCATGGGGGGGCGAGTATACTCGCGGCGCTCCAGCGAAGGCGGACCGCATGAAGATCGGCATCACCCTGTTTGCGACGGATCTGGCGATGGATCCGGTCGATCTCGCGCGTGAGGCCGAAGCGCGCGGCTTCTACTCGCTCTACGTGCCCGAGCACACGCACATCCCCACCAGCCGCCGCACGCCGCCGCCGACCGGGGACGCGGTGCTGGCCGAGGAGTACAAGCGCGCGCTCGATCCCTACATCGCCCTGGCGGCGGCGTCTTCGGTGACCGAGCGGATCCGGCTCGGCACCGGGATCGGGCTGGTGGCGCAGCACGATCCGATCACCTTCGCGAAGGAGCTGGCGACGCTCGATCTCCTGTCGAAGGGCCGCCTTGTGCTCGGGATCGGCTACGGCTGGAACCACGAGGAGATGGAGAACCACGGCATCGACGTGAAGCGCCGCCGGGCCCTGGTCCGGGAGACGATGCTCGCGATGCAGGCGCTGTGGTCCCGGGAGGTGGCGTCCTTCGCCGGCGAGTTCGTGCGCTTCGAGCCGTCCTGGCAGTGGCCGAAGCCGGTGCAGCAGCCGCGGCCGCGGGTCCTGCTCGGCGGCGCCGCGGGGCCGACACTCTTCCGACACATCGCCGAGTACGGCGACGGGTGGCTGCCGATCGGCGGCGCCGGGATGGCGGCGTCGCTCGAGGAGCTGCGTGCGGTGGTGGCGGAGGCCGGGCGCGACCCGGCGGCGTTGCACATCGTCCCGATGGGCGTCCTGCCGACGTCGGAGAAGATGGACTACTACCGGCAGCTGGGCGTCACCGAGACGGTGCTGCGCGTTCCGTCGGCGCCGCGCGACGAGGTGCTGCCGGTGCTGGACCGGTACGCCGTCGACTATCTCGACTGATCCCTTCGGCGGCTCGCTAGCGCAGCGGACGCAGGATCTCCTCGCCGAACTTCGCGACCTGGTCGCACCACTGGCCGCGCGACTCGGCGGGCAGGGAGAGCGCCACCCAGGTGACGCCGCGTCCTCCGAGGGAGTCGACGCTCTCGGCGAAGTTCGACGGGTCGATCCGTTCCGGGGCGTTCATGGACAGGCCGAAGGGGACGAAGCAGACGTCGAGTGGGCGCCTGCGGCCGATCGTCTCGCCGTGGGCGCGCGCGTAGGCCATCCGCTCGTCGAAGTCGGAGAGACTGACGATCGCGGCGGTGCGCACGCGCTCGGGCACGATGCCGAGGGTGGGGAAGGGGATCCAGCCGTCGCCCAGCTCGACGGCGCGCCGGATCGCGCGGCGGCTGTTGCCGCCGATCCAGATCGGCGGGTGGGGCCGCTGGAGGGGCCGCGGCAGCATCGTGTTGCCGGTGGCGACGAAGTGCCGGCCGATCAGCTCGATCCCCTCCTCGGTCCAGGCGCGCTGGATCGCGCGCACCGACTCGTCGGCCACCTCGTTGCGCGCCTCGAAGTCGGCGCCGAGCGCCTGGAACTCGCGCTTGAGGTAGCCGGCGGCGACGCCGAGGATCAGCCGGCCGCCGGAGAGCACGTCGAGGCTGGCCGCCGCCTTCGCGAGCAGGAAGGGATTGCGGTAGCCGAGCACGGTGATGTTCGTCTGGACGCGCAGGCGCTCGGTGGCGGCGGCGACGAAGGAGAGTGCGACGAAGGGATCGAGGGCGTGGTGACCGCCGGAGGCGAGCCAGCGGTCGTTCGGGAACGGATGGTCGGTGACGAAGGCCGCGTCGAAGCCCGCTGACTCGGCGGTGCGCGCCATCTCGGCGATCGCACGCGCACCCACGAACTCGTCGCCCGCCGCCACGCGGTCGGTGGGGAGCTGGAGGGAGAAGCGCATCGGGGCCGCAGCATACCCCGTTGGCAGGGTGAGGGACGGCTTCTATCGTAGGGCGTCCGCCCCGTTGCGCCCCGCACTCCCGCGCCCCCTCCCGAGGAGCCGACCCCCTTGGATCTCCGCTACTCCGATTCCGACGAGGCCTTTCGCAAGGAGCTGCGCGCCTGGCTGGCCGATGCGGTTCCCGCCCACGGACCGGCGCCCTCGGAGCGCGCCGACTGGGAGGCGCGTTGCGCCTACGACACCTCGTGGCAGCGCAAGCTCCACGACGCGGGCTACGCGGGCATCAACTGGCCGAAGCAGTACGGCGGCCGTGACGCCTCGCTCACCGAGCAGCTCGTGTACTACGAGGAGACCGCCCGCGCCCACGCACCCTACGTCGGCGTGAACTTCGTGGGGCTTCTGCACGGCGGTCCGACGATCGTCGCCGAGGGCACGCCCGAGCAGAAGGAACGGCACATCGGTCCGATCCTGCGCGGCGAGCAGATCTGGTGCCAGGGCTTCTCCGAGCCCTCGGCGGGCTCGGATCTCGCGTCGCTGAAGACGCGCGCGGTCCGCGAGGGCGACCACTACGTGGTCAGCGGCCACAAGATCTGGACCTCCTTCGCCCAGGTCGCCGACTACTGCGAGCTGCTCGTGCGCACGAACCCGGAGGAGAAGCACCGCGGCATCACCTGGCTCGCGATGCCGATGGACCTCGACGGCATCGAGATCCGCCCGCTGCCGACCCTGCTCGGCTCGGGGGAGTTCAGCGAGGTGTTCCTGGAGAACGTGCGGGTGCCGGTGGAATACCGCGTCGGCAAGGAGAACGACGGCTGGCGCGTCACCAACGTGACGCTCTCCTTCGAGCGCGGCACCGCGTTTGCGAGCGACATGGTGCAGCTCCAGGAGTCGCTGCGCATGCTGACGGCGCTGGCCAAGCGGATCACCCGGGACGACGCCAGTGCCTGGGACGACCGGGCTCTGCGCCGCGAGGTCGGACACGCCGCCGCCGAGGCCGACGCGCTGTGGGCGATGGTCAAGTACACCGTATCGGAGGCGGAGAGGACGGGCGTGCCGGGCATGGCCGGCTCCTGCGTGAAGCTCTACTACTCGGAGCTGAAGCAGCGGATCGGCGAGCTTTCGATGCGCGTGCTCGGGCGCGCCGCGCTGGTCCGGGAGGACGTGGCGGGGCTGCCGAGCCAGGAGATCGTGCACCAGGCTCTGCAGTCCCTGTCGCTCACGATCGCGGCGGGCTCGTCGCAGATCCAGCGCAACATCATCTCCGAGCGGATCCTGGGCCTGCCGAAGGAGCCGCGCTAGGCGCGGGCGGAGGAGCACGCGTGGACTTCCAGCTCAGCGAGGATCAGGAGGCGCTGCGCGCCGGGATCCGCTCGTTCTGCGACGGGCGGATGCCGGTGGACTCGCTGCGCGAGCGCGACAAGACCGGCTTCGAGCGCGCGCTGTGGGGCGAGCTCGCCGAGATGGGCGTGTTCTCCCTGCGGCAGCCCGAGGACCAGGGCGGGATCGGGCTGGGCAGCGCCGACGCGGTGATCGTCTTCGCCGAGCTCGGCCGTCGGCTGGTGCCCGGGCCGCTCTTGTGGACGCATCTCGCCACGGGTCTGGTGGAAGGTGCGGGATCCGGTGAGGCGGTGGTGGGCGGCGTCGAGGTGCCGCGCCGCGCCAGCGACCCGATCCTGGTCGAGCACTTCGACCAGCTCGACGCGCTGCTCGTGGTGCGCGAGGACGGGATCGACCTCGTGGCGCCGGGGACGCTGTCCGCCCGGCCCGTCGCCACGCCCCTCGATCCGTTCACGCCCTTGCACCACGTCGCCGCGCTGCCCGAAGGCGACCGGATCGGCGACGCGGCGGCGGCGGCGCGGCTGCGCCTCGAGGGCGCGGCGCTGGCCGCGGGCCAGCTGCTGGGGATCGCCGAGATGAGTCAGGAGCTCGCCACCGAGTACGCGAAGAAGCGCGAGCAGTTCGGCCGCCCGATCGGGGGATTTCAGGCGATCAAGCACATCCTGGCCGACTGCTACACCCGTCAGGAGATCGCTCGCGCCGCGGTGTACGCCGGCGGCGCCACGCTCGACGACCCGGGCGTCGGAGACGTCGCGCGAGCGGTGACGACGGCGAAGCTCGTCGCGGGCGAGGCGGCGATGAAGAACGCGCGCGCCTGCATCCAGGTGCACGGGGGCATGGGATACACCTGGGAGATCCCGGCCCACTACTACCTGAAGCGCACCTGGGTGCTCGAGAACGTCTTCGGGGACGTGGCCGAGCACGCCGAGCGCATGGCCGAAATCGTCGCAGCGGCTTGACGGGACGCGAGAACGAGCGGACGGACGAGCAGGAGGTTCCGAAGCGATGGGCATTCTCGAGGGGAAGGCCGCCGTGGTCACCGGCGGCGGGCGTGGCGTGGGCCGCGGCCACTGTCTCCAGCTCGCGGCGCAGGGTGCCAGCGTGGTGGTGAACGACGTCGACGGGAGCGAAGCGCAGGCGGTGGTCGACGAGATCGCGAAGGCCGGCGGCCGCGCCGTGGCGAACTCCTCGGACATCGGCTCGCGCAAGGGCGCCCAGGAGCTGGTGGCCCAGTGCGTCGACGAGTTCGGCGCGATCCACGCAGTGGTGAACAACGCCGGCATCGTGCGCGACAAGAGCTTCCTCAAGATGAGCGACGAGGAGTGGGAGCTGGTGATGCGCGTCCACACCGGCGGCACCTTCTGGTGCGCCCAGGAAGGCGCGCTGCGCATGCGCGAGCAGGGCACCGGCGGGGCGATCGTGAACACGGTGTCGGCGGCCCAGATGGGCAACTTCGGCCAGACCAACTACAGCGCCGCCAAGGGCGCGATCGCCTCGATGACCTACACCTGGGCGAACGAGCTGGCGCGCTACGGAATCCGGGTGAACGCGATTAGTCCCCTGGCGACGACCCGGATGTCGGCCACGGCGAAGGGCGCCGACGGGAAGGAGCACCAGGGCCCCTTCTTCGACCCGACCCTCAACGGCCCGATCGTCGCGTACCTGTGCAGCGACGAGGGGAACTGGATCACGGGCCAGGTGTTCGGCACCGGCGGTGATCGCGTCGTGATCATGCGCCACCCCAAGTACGACACGGGGATGTTCCGGCCCGGCGGCTGGGACGTGGAGGCGCTGCGCGAGCACATGCCGAAGTTCTTCAAGGGTGGGCTCGAGCCGGTCGGCTTGTTCAAGAAGCCTTATCCGTACTACGGCGGGGTGAAGCCCGAGCCGAAGGAGTAGCGGGAAGCGTGACGTTCGAGACGCTGCTCTACGAGAAGGCCGACCGCGTCGTCACGGTGACGCTGAACCGACCCGAGCGCCACAACGCCTTCAACCTCCAGATGGCGGGCGAGCTGCGCCGGGCGTGGCAGAAGATCAAGGCGGATCCCGAGGTCGTATGCGCGATCGTCACCGGGGCGGGCGAGAAGGCATTCTGCACCGGCTTCGACGTCTCGGACGTGGCCTCGGGCAGCACCGGGGGTCAGGAGCAGGTGGCCTACGAGGACTCGCCGATCCTGAAGCTCACGGCCCTCCACAACGGCTGCTGGAAGCCGGTGATCACCGCGGTGAACGGGATGGTCAACGGCGGCGGACACCACTTCCTCGCCGACAGCGACCTGATCCTGGCCGCGGAGCACGCCAGCTTCTTCGAC
Organism: uncultured Spirochaetales bacterium; assembly: GCA_964653555.1. Lineage (GTDB taxonomy): Bacteria > Myxococcota_A > UBA9160 > UBA9160 > SMWR01 > JAHEJV01. The sequence goes on from CAZZFT010000039.1 coordinate 11,362, forward strand.
ACCCACGTGAAGGTGGGGCTGGTGGCGGGCCTCGAGCCGGTGGGCCTGGCGCGGCGGATTCCGCTCGAGGCGGTTCTGCGGATGGCGCTGCTCGGGGGCTCGGAGCGGATGGGTGCGGCCGAGGCGAAGGCGATCGGGTTGGTGGGCGAGGTGCTGCCCGCGGCCGACCTGCTGCCGCGGGCACGCGAGCTCGCGGCGAAGATCGCCGAGCACTCGCCGGCGGCGCTGGCGCGCACCAAGCGCGCGATCTGGGAGAGCCTCGACCGGGGTCTCCAAGACGGCCTGCATCACGCCTGGGCGATCATCGCCGAGCACGGCGCCGGCCCGGACATGCTCGAGGGCGCGCGGGCCTTCGTCGAGAAGCGCAAGCCGCGCTGGGTCCCGTACACGGATCCGACGGAATGAGCGGCTATCAGGCGATCCGCTACGACGTCGCAGGCGCGATCGCCACGATCACCCTCCACCGCCCCGAGAAGCGCAACGCCTACACGCCCCAGATGGGCGAGGAGATCGTGGCCGTGTTCCGCACCGCGCGCGACGACGACGCGGTGCGCGCGGTGATCCTGTGCGGGGCGGGGAAGGGATTCTGCGCGGGGGTCGACCTAGATGCGCTGAAGGCGCTGCACGCGGGCCAGGCGGCGAGCGGCTCCGGCCCCAAGCTCGGCGAGGAGGACTTCCTCCGGGTGTGGCCGCTGGAGATGCTCTCCTACCCGAAGCCCGTGATCGCCGCGATCCACGGCGCGGCGATCGGCGTCGGTGTGACGATGGTGCTGCCCTGCGACCTCCGGGTAGCCGCCGAGGACGCGAAGCTGGGGCTGACCTTCACGAAGCTCGGGATCCTGCCCGGGCTCGGCAGCACCCACCTGCTGCCGCAGCTCGTCGGGCTGGGGAAGGCCCAGGAGCTGGTGCTGACGGCGCGGGTGATCGAAGCGCCCGAGGCGTTCGCGATCGGGCTGGTGAACCGGATCGTGTCCGGCGACGCGCTGCTCGAGACGGCGCGCGAGCTCGCCGAGCAGACGATCGCCTGCGATCCCGACGCGCTGGCCGTGGCGAAGCGGACGCTCCATGCCGGGGCGGTGGCGACGATGGCCGAGGCGATGGCGAACGAGCAGGCAGCGAACGCGGAGCTTCGCGACCTCAAGTCGAAGCGGCGGGGGTAGCCGATGGACTTCAACGTTCCCGAGGAGATCCGCGCGAAGCTCGCCGAGCTGGACGCGTTCATCGAACGCGAGATCGCGCCGCTCGAGCGCGAGAACCGCCAGTACTTCGACCACCGGCGCGAGCACGCGCGCACCGACTGGGAGAACGACGGGCGGCCGCGCCGGGAGTGGGAGGAGCTGCTGCGCGAGATGCGCAGGCGCGCCGACGCCGCCGGGCACCTGCGCTACGGCCTGCCGAAGGAGCTGGGCGGACAGGACGGCTCGAACCTGGCGATGGCGATCATCCGCGAGCACCTGGCGGCGAAGGGCCTGGGGCTGCACAACGATCTCCAGAACGAGTCCTCGATCGTCGGGAACTTCCCGGGCGTGATCATGATGCACCGCTTCGGCACCCCGGAGCAGAAGCGCGAGTTCCTGCCCGGGATGATCACGGGCACCCACCGCGTGGGCTTCGGGCTCACCGAGCCCGACCACGGGAGCGACGCGACCTGGCTCGAGACGACGGCGGTGCGCGAAGGCGACGGTTGGATCTTGAACGGAAAGAAGCGCTTCAACTCGGGCCTGCACAGCGCGAACTGGGACATGGTGTTCGCCCGCACCGGGGGGGAGCCGGGAGAGGCGGAGGGCATCACCTGCTTCCTGGTGCCGACCGACGCGCCGGGCTTCTCCGTCGACTTCCTGTGGTGGACCTTCAACATGCCGAGCGACCACGCGGAGGTGACGCTGCGGGACGTACGGGTGCCCGGGGACGCGGTGTTCGGTGAGGTGGGTCGCGGGCTGGCGCTCGCGAACACGTTCACCCACGAGAACCGGATCCGCCAGGCCGCCTCGGGCGTGGGCGCCGCGCAGTACTGCATCGACGAGAGCGTGCGCTACGCCAAGGAGCGGGTCGTGTTCGGCAAGCCGCTGTGGCTGAACCAGGCGATCCAGTTCCCCCTGGCCGAGCTGCAGACCGAGTGCGAGATGGTGCGCCAGCTCGTCTACAAGACCGCCTGGGAGCTGGATCGCGGCCACCACATGGAGGTGAGCGACCGCGTCTCGATGTGCAACGTCCGCGCGAATCGCCTGGTATGCGAGGCGGCGGACCGGGCGATCCAGGTGCATGGCGGCATCGGCTACACCCGCCACAAGCCCTTCGAGCACATCTACCGCCACCATCGGCGCTACCGGATCACCGAGGGCAGCGACGAGATCCAGCTGCGCCGGGTGGCAGGGGTGATGTTCGGCCGGGAGGCAAAGCGCTAGGTCGCCTCGACGGCGACCCGGTCGGCGAGCAGCCACACCTCGAGGGCGCGGGGGCCGTGGGCGCCGATCACCAGGGCCTGCTCGATGTCGGCGGTCTTCGAGGGGCCGGAGACGAAGCAGCCGTAGGGCGCCGCCGCGGGGTCGATGCGCGCGTAGGCGGAGTGGAGATCGTCGACCAGCTCGGCGCGCGCAACGACGAAGATCATCCGCTCGGCGAGGAAGCCGTCGCGGCGCTCGCCCGGATCGGCGGGCACCCACCACACGGCGCCGCTCTCGGCTACGGCGGGCCCGCCGGTGAGCAGGCGGGCCTCGGGCGAGGCGGCGGCGCGAGCGCGGTCGAGGGCGGCGCGGTCATCGAGCAGGGTGAGGGTTCCGCCCGCCGCCTCGAGGGCCTCGCGGAAGGCCACGACCGGGTCGGCAAAGCGGAGTGCGGCGCCCGACCAGCGCGGCACGCGCTCGGGTGCGGTGCGAGCGGCGACGGCGGCGAGGATCGCGTCGCGACTAGCGGCCACGCTGCTGCCTCCACTGGGAGCGGAAGCTGTGCGCCGGCAGTTCGGGCAGGGCGCGCTCGCGGCTCCAGGGCGCCGTCAGCCGCTCGCGCCAGCGCGCGGGCAGGGCCCTCGCGATTCGGCGGGCCAGCCCGCCCAGGAGGGAGACGAGGGCCGGCCGCTCCAGCAGGCCACCAACGAGGGAGAGCGTCGCCCGCCGCGCGCGGCCGGCGTGGCCGGCGCGCACCAGCGCCCCGCGCCAGGCGAGCAGCTGCTGGGGGAGGTCGATCCCGACCGGACACACGTCGCGACACGATCCGCACAGGCTGCACGCGAAGGGGAGGCTCGCGTGGCGCGCGGGATCGCGCGAGGGCTCCAGCACGCTGCCGATCGGACCCGGCACGGTGGCGCCGTAGCTGTGTCCCCCGCTGCGGCGGTACACGGGGCAGGTGTTCATGCACGCACCGCAGCGGATGCAGCGCAGGGCGTCGCGATGCGCGCCGCTCGCGAGCAGGTGGCTGCGCCCGTTGTCCACGATCACGATGTGCAGCTCACCGCCCGGTGCAGGACCGTGGAAGTGGGAGGTGTAGGCCGTGATCGCCTGGCCGGTCGCCGAGCGCGCCAGCAGGCGCAGGAAGACGGGCAGGTGCTCGAGGCGCGGGATCAGCTTCTCGATTCCCATGCAGGCGACGTGGAGCGGGGGCAGGGCCGTCCCCAGGTCGGCGTTGCCCTCGTTCGTGCACACCACGAAGCCGCCCGTCTCGGCGACGGCGAAGTTCACGCCGGTGATCCCCGCCTCGGCGGCGAGGAACTTCTCGCGTAGGTGGGTGCGCGCGACGGCGGTCAGGGCGTCCGGGTCGTCGAGGCCGGCGGGGCTGCCGAGCTGCTCGTGGAACAGGGCGCCGATCTCGCCGCGCCGCAGATGGATGGCGGGGAAGACGATGTGGCTCGGCGGCTCGCGGCGCAGCTGCACGATGCGCTCGCCCAGGTCGGTGTCCACCACTTCGACGCCGCGCGCGGCGAGGAAGGGGTTCAGGCCGCACTCCTCGGTGAGCATGGACTTGCTCTTCACGGCGCGGCGGACGCCGTGGGCGGCGAGGATCCCGGCGACGATCCGGTTGTGCTCGGCGGCGTCGCGCGCCCAGTGGACCTGCGCGCCGCGTGCAATCGCCGCCCGCTCGAACTGCTCGAGATAGGCGCCGAGGTGGTCGAGGGTGTGGGCCTTGATCTCGGCCGCGCTCGCGCGCAGGGCCTCCCATTCGGGAAGTCGGTGGGCGGCGCGGTCGCGCTTGGTGCGCACGAACCACAGTGCCTGGTCGTGCCAGGCCGCGCGCGCCTCGTTGGCCGCGAAGCGCGCCGCTGCCTCGGGGTGGCTCTTCATGCCTCGCGGCTTCACGCGCTCGCCTCGGCCAGGATCTCGGCCACGTGCAGCACGCGGAGCGGCTCGCGGGCGCGGCGGGCCACCCCCTCCAGGTGGGCGAGGCAGGACACGTCGGTGGCGGTCAGCACCTCGGCGCCCGCGGCGCGGTGGGCGCGCACGCGGTCGCGCCCCATCTGCCCGGAGACGGCGCTCTCGCCCACGGCGAAGGCCCCGCCGAATCCGCAGCACTCGTCGGGTCGCGCCGGCTCGACGATCTCGATGCCGTCGAGGGAGGCGAGCAGCTGGCGCGCGGGGTCGCGGTGGGCGACCTCGCTGGCGCCGCGTTCGCTGCCCTGGCCCAGGTGCAGCTCGCGCAGCCCGTGGCAGCTCGGATGAAGACCGACCCGGTGCGCGAAGCGTCCCGGGGCGCGCTCGACCCCGAGGACGTCGACCAGGAACTCGCACAGCTCGCGGACCCGGGAGAGGTCGGCCGTGCGCGGGTCGCCGGGTAGCAGGTGCGCGTAGTGGCGCCGGACCGTGGCCACGCAGCTCGCCGAGGGCGCGACGACGTGGTCGGCTCGGGCGAAGAGCTCGAGGAAGCGGCGGGCGAGGGGGCGGGCGGCATCGGGGGCGCCCGCGTTGAGCAGCGCCTGCCCGCAGCAGGTCTGGGCAGGGTCGAAGGACACGTCGCAGCCATGGCGCTCGAGCACGGCGACACTCGCCCAGGCGACCCGGGGAAAGAGCTGGTCCACGTAGCAGGGGACGAAGAGGGCGATGTTCATGCGGGGCCCGATCGCACTCGGGTAGTCTACTGCGATTGCGCGGTCCACTGGGGCTGTCTGGGGGATCGACGTCGTCGACGGCTCGACGAGCAGGGGAGAATTTCGGCAGATGCAGATTGGTATGACGCTTCCCTCGATGGTCGCCCGCTTCGATCGCAAGGCGATCCTCGCCTGGTGCCGCGGAGTCGACGCCGGGCCCTTCTCGAGCCTGGCCTGCGGCGAACGGATCACCTTCCACAACACCGAGATGCACACGCTGCTGGCTGCGGCCGCAGCGCTGACCGAGCGCGTGCGCATCGTTCCCACCCTCTACGTGCTGCCGATGCACGCGACCGCCGTGGTCGCGAAGGAGGTGGCGAGCCTCGACCAGCTCTCGGGAGGGCGGATGACCGTGACGGTCGGGGTCGGCGGGCGCGAGCACGACTACCGCGCCGCCGAGAAGCCCTTCGCCGGGCGCTTCCGCCGCCTGGACGAGCAGGTGGCCCTGCTGCGGCGGCTGTGGGCCGGGGAGCCGCCCTTCGAGGGCGCCGACCCGGTGGGTCCGTCGCCGGTGCAGCCGGGCGGTCCGCCGATCTGGTCGGGCGCGATGGGGCCGAAGTCGCTGCGGCGGGCTGCCGCCTGGGCCGACGGAGTGGCGGGCTTCTCCACGGTCGGCGATCCGGCCGAGGTGGCCGCCGCCTTCGAGGAGGTGCGGGCGGCGTGGCGGGAAGCGGCGGCGCCGCGCACCGACACGCCGCGCCTCGTCACCGGCTTCTGGTACGCCCTCGGCGCCGACGGCGAGGAGCGGCTCGCGCGCTACGCCTTCGAGTACCTGCGAGTGTTCGGAGAGAAGCGGGCGCGGGCGATGGCGGCGCGCTGCCGGATCTCGTCGGTCGAGCGCTTCCGCGCCTGCGTGAACGCGATCCGAGAGCTCGGCGCCGACGAGCTGATCCTGGTGCCGACCTCCTCCGATCCCGCCGAGCTCGACCGCACGGTCGACGCGCTGGAGCTCTGCACATGAGGTTCTGTGCATCGCTCGCCTTCACCGATACCGAGGACTACGTCGAGCTGGCGGGAGTCGCCGAGGAGCACGGCTGGGACACGCTCGTGCTCTCCGACCACGTCGTCCACCCCGAGGCGATCGAGGCGCGGTATCCGTACAAGGAGGACGGCCAGCGCCCCTGGGAGGCGCAGGACCACTGGCCCGACGTGTGGGTGGCGATGGCGGCGATGGGAGCGGTGACGAAGCGGCTGCGCTTCCTCACCGGTGTGTACGTGGTGCCGATGCGGCACCCGCTGCACCTGGCGAAGGCGATCGGCACTGCCGCTGTGTTGACCGGATACCGCGTCTCGCTGGGCATGGGACTGGGCTGGATGCGCGACGAGTTCGAGCTGCTCGGGGAGGAGTTCGAGCACCGCGGCACGCGCACCACGGAGATGATCGAGGTGATGCGCAAGCTGTGGAGCGGCGAGATGGTCGAGCACCACGGGCGCTTCTACGACTTCGAACGGCTCGACATGCGTCCCCCCGTGCGCGGACCGATCCCGCTCCTCGTCGGCGGCATGACCGACGCCGCCCTGCGCCGCGTCGCCCGCCAGGGCGACGGCTGGATGCCCCACGCGATCACCAGCGACGAGGCGCGCGACACGATCGCCCGGATCCGGAAGCTGCGCGCGGAGTGCGGCCGGGGCGACGAGCCGCTCACCGCCGTCGTCCCGCTGCTCGACGCCTTCGAGCCCGGCGCGTATCGCCGGGCCGAGGAGTTCGGCGTCACTCACGTGCTCACGACGCCCTGGACGCTCTACGGAGGGTCGCACCGGTCGATCGCGGACAAGCGCGACGGCCTGCGCCGCTTCGCGGACGACGTGATCGCAAAGATGGGCTAGCGGACCACGATCACCGACGACCCGTGGCCGAACAGGCCCTGGTTGGCGGTGATGCCGGCCTTCGCGTTCTCCACCTGACGCCCCTCGGCCTGGCCGCGCAGCTGCCACACCAGCTCGCACACCTGGGCGATCGCCTGGGCGGGCACTGCCTCGCCGAAGCAGCCGAGGCCGCCGGAGGGGTTCACCGGCACCCGCCCACCGAGCGTGGTGTCGCCCGCGCGCAGCAGGCGCTCCGCCTCGCCGGGCTTGCACAGCCCGATGTTCTCGTACCAGTCGAGCTCCAGCGCCGAGGAGAGGTCGTAGACCTCGGCCATCGACATGTCCTCGGGGCCGAGCCCCGCCTCCTCGTAGGCGGCGTAGGCGATCGAGTCCTTGAAGCCGCGGTCGGGGGCGGTGATGCCCGCGGCCGAATCGGTCGCAAACTTCGGCATGTCGATCCAGGTGTCCGGGTAGGTGGGCGTGATGGTCGAGATCGCCGCGATGCGCGGGAAGCTCGTCGCCCGCTGACGGGCGAACTCGAGGCTGCTGAGCACCACGGCGGCAGCGCCGTCGCTGGTGGCGCAGATCTCCAGCAGCCGCAGGGGCTCGGCCACCAGGGGCGAGGCCAGCACCTCCTCCTCGGTGAAGATCTTCTTGTAGCGGGCGAAGGGATTTTGGTAGCCGTGGCGGCTGTTCTTGACCTTGACCTGGGCGAAGTCGCGCTCGGTCGCGCCGTAGAGGTCCATGCGCCGGCGCGCATAGAGGCCGAAGTAGGTCGGGTTGGTCGCGCCGAGCAGGCGGAAGCGCAGCCAGTCGGGATCGAGGACTCGCTCGCCCTTGTTCGGGGCGAGGAAGCCCTTGGGCGTGGTGTCGGCGCCCACGACCAGCGCCACGTCGCACATTCCCGCCAGGATGCGCGTGCGCGCCGCCTCCATCGCCTGGCTTCCCGAGGCGCAGGCGGCGTAGTTGCTCGAGATCGGGATCCCGGTGTAGCCGAGCGCCTGGGCGAAGCTCGAGGCGGCGACGAAGCCGGGATAGCCGTTGCGGATCGTCTCGCCGGCGGCGAGAAAGTCGACGCGGCTGTAGTGGAGGCCCGCGTCGGCGAGCGCCGCCTGGGCCGCGTGCACGCCGTACTCGACGAAGTTGCGGCCCCACTTGCCCCAGGGGTGCATGCCGACGCCGAGGACCGCGACTTCGTTCTTCGACATCAGGTGTTCTCCCGAATTGCCTGCACCGAAGCGGGAACGGTGACGGGCTTCCACTTCCAGACGACGTACTCCGCCTCGTCGTCCTCGTAGAGCGTGTCGAGCACGAGCTCCATCGGCATGCCGAGCTCCAGGCTCGACGGCTCGACCCCCGGCGCGAGCTGCCCGAGCACCACCATCCGCTCCTGGGTCAGCTCCACCGCTGCCACCGTGTAGGGCTCGAAGGGATCCGGGGCGACGTAGGGATCGGGCGGTTGGTAGTGGTTCGTCGTGTACGACCACAGGCGCCCGGTGCGCGAGAGCTCTGCCTCCCGGAGCACGACCCCCGCCCGCCCGGGAGCGGCGGAGAGCGCCACGTCCTTGGGGAAGAAGTAGCTGCCGGTTCCCTGGTCGTAGAGGCCGATCAGGCGGGGCTCGTCGTCCATCGTGAACCAGCCATCGATGGCGGGGACGCGGGGCTTCGTCATGGGACTCCTGTGTAGCACGGAGAGGGGGTCAGATCCGACGCGAGCGCCCCTTCCAGTACGGATCGCGCAAGGCGCGCAGATAGAGCTTGCCCGAGGCGTGGCGGGGGAGGGCGGCCTCGAAGTCGATCGAGCGCGGCACCTTGTAGCGGGCGAGACGCTCGCGCGACCAGCGCAGGATCTCGCTGGCGAGGGACTCCTCGGGCGCGAAGCCCGGTGCCAGCTCGATCGCGGCCTTCACGCTCTCGCCCCATTCGTCGTCCGGGATGCCGAACACCGCCACGTCGGCGACCGCCGGGTGTTCCTGCAGGACGGCCTCCACCTCGGCGGGGTAGATGTTCACGCCGCCCGAGATGATCATGTGGGACTGACGGTCGGCGAGGTAGACCCAGTGCTCGGCGTGTTGGCCGGACCCGCCGTCGGCGGGCTCCCGCTCCACGCGCCCGATGTCGCCGATCGTGAAGGTGTGGGGGTCGAGGAAGCTGCCCGCGGTCTTCTCGGGCGCCTCGTGGTAGGCGAAGAACCCGGGCGTCGAGCGGTGGCGGGCGTAGAGCAGTCCGGTCTTTCCCTCTGGCAGCCGCCGTCCCTCGTCGTCGACGGCGAACACCTCGAAGGCGGGCAGGACGCGGCCGACCGTCTCGGGGTGCGACAGCCACTCGTCGCTGGTGGCGAGGGTGACGACCCCGCTCTCGGTGGCGCCCCAGTACTCGACGAGCACCGGTCCCCACCAGGCGATCATGCGCTCCTTCACCGCGCGCGAGACGGGCGCGGCTCCGTGCAGCACCAGGTGCAGCGCGGGCGCCGAGAAGGCGGCGCGCTCCTCCTCGGGAAGGCGGAGCAGGCGGACGAACATCGTCGGCACGAGATGGGTCTGGCCGACCTCCCTTTCCTGGATGCAGCGCAGGGCCGCCCGCTCGTCCCAGCGCGGCATCACCAGCACCGGCGCGCCGCAGGCCTGGGCGTAGACGGCGAACATGAGCGGCGCCGCGTGGTAGCAGGGGCCCGTGATCAGATGAGGGCCGGGCCCGGCGAGGCCCGTGTTGCGGCCGTAGGCGATCATGCCGTCGCGGGCCGCCGCCAGGGAGTCGGGTCGCCTGCGCTTCACGCCCTTGGGGCGGCCCGTCGTGCCGCTGGTGTAGATCATCGGCCCGCCGGCGGGAGCGTCGGCGCGCTGGGGCGCGCCGCTCGCCGCGCGCAGGCCCATCTCGAGCTCCTCCCCGGCGACGATCACCGGACCGTCGAAGACCTCGCGCGCCAGCTCCGCGTAGTCGGGCTCGGTGAACAGGACCCGGGCGCCGGAGTCGGACACGACGTAGGCGATCTCGTCGCGGGTGAGGTGCCAGTTGATCGGCGTCAGCCAGACGCCCGCCTGGATGCCGGCGACCATCAGCTCCACGCACTCGACGCGGTTGCCCATCAGCGTGGCGACGTGATCCCCCGGCCGGGCGCCGAGCTCGCGGATCCAGTTGGCGAGGCGGGCGCTGCGGTCGGCCAGCTCGGCCCAGCTCCGCCGGCAGCTGCCGTCGTCGAGGGCGAGGCCCTCGGGATCCCGGCGGGCGAGGTCATCGTGGAGCATGGCGGTTCGCTGGGACTCTACCCGGACTCGTTTACAGAAACGATACGTCTCGTTATTGTTTCGACCCGTGGACAAGCGCACCTCGCTGGCCGAGGCCGTCTGCGAGCTGCGCGACGGCATGACGATCGGAATCGGAGGCTGGGGCTCCCGCCGCAAGCCGATGGCCGTGGTGCGCGAGATCCTGCGCAGCGACCTGCGGGACCTCACCGTCGTGTCGTACGGCGGGCCCGACCTGGGCCTGCTGTGCGCGGCGGGCAAGGTGAAGAAGGCGTGCTTCGGCTTCGTGTCGCTGGACTCGATCCCCCTGGAGCCGCACTTCCGTCTGGCGCGCCAGAACGGCTCGATCGAGACCTTCGAGCTCGACGAGGGCATGTTCCAGTGGGGGCTGTACGCCGCCGCAACCCGGCTGCCGTTCCTGCCGACGCGGGCGGGTCTGGGCTCCGACGTGCTGACGTTGAACCCGCAGCTGCGCACCGTCCACTCGCCCTACGACGACGGCGAGGAGCTGGTCGCGATGCCGGCGCTCGAGCTCGACGTGGCCTTCGTCCACATGAACCGTGCCGACGCCGCGGGCAACGGGCAGTACCTGGGGCCCGATCCGTACTTCGACGATCTGTTCTGCATGGCGGCGAAGCGTCGCTTCGTCACCTGCGAGCGCCTGGTGCGCACCGACGACTTCCTCAAGGAGGGCAGCCTGCACACGCTGCTGCTCAACCGCACGATGGTGGACGGGGTGATCGAGACCCCCCGCGGCGCACACTTCACCGAGTGCCCTCCCGACTACGGCCGCGACGAGGCCTTCCAGCGCGAGTACGCCGCGACGGCGAAGGATCCCGCGGCGTGGGAGGCCTTCTTCGCGAAGTACCTGTCGGTGGACAGCGAGGCCGAGTACCTGCAGGCGGTGGACCGACGCGCCGGGGAGCGGCAATGAGCCCGGCCACGCGCGCCGAGGTGTGCGCCGTCGCGATCGCGGAGACCTTCCGTGGCGACGGCGAGGTGCTGGTGTCGCCGATCGGGACGCTGCCCCAGATCGGCGCCCGCCTGGCGCGGCTCACCTTCGAGCCGGACCTGTTGATGACCGACGGGGTGGCGCCGCTGCTCGCGAACGTGCTCCCGGTGAGCGGTCCAGACCGGCCGGATCCGGTGGTGGAGGGCTGGCTCCCCTACCGGAAGGTGTTCGACAATCTGTGGTCGGGGAGGCGGCACGTCATGATGGGCGCCACCCAGATCGACCGCTACGGGAACCAGAACATCGCCTGCATCGGCGACTACGCGAAGCCGAAGGCCCAGCTGCTCGGCATGCGCGGCGCCCCGGGCAACACGATCAACCACACCACGAGCTACTGGGTGCCGGGGCACTCGGACCGCGTGTTCGTGCCGAAGGTGGACGTGGTGACGGGTATCGGGTACGACCGCGCCGCCGCCCTGGGCCCGGTGGCGTCGCGCTTCCACGAGATCCGGCGCGTCGTGTCGAGCCTCGGCGTATTCGACTTCCAGACGGAAGACCACCGGATGCGACTCGCCTCGGTGCATCCGGGCGTCTCGCTGGAGGAGGTCGTGGCGAACACGGGCTTCGAGCTCGCGGTCCCCGACCGAGTGCCCGAGACGCGCGTCCCGACCGACGAGGAGCTCCGCCTGCTGCGCGAGGTGATCGACCCGGACGGCGTAGGCGCGGGCGAGGTTCGCGGATAGCCGCGGGGAGATGGCGATGGCGTTTCGAAGCGAGCGGACGGGGGAGAAGGCGGGCGTCGCCGAGCTGGTGATCGACAATCCGCCGGTGAACGCCCTCGGCACGAAGGCCTGGGCGGACCTGGCGCGGGAGATCGAGGCGCTCGGGCGCGATGCCGCCGTGCGCGTGCTGCTGATCCGCGCCGAGGGGCGCGGCTTCCAGTGCGGCGTGGACGTGAAGGAGCTGGCCGCCGACGGCTCGCTGATCGTGGAGGTGAACCGGGGCTGCTACGACACCTTCGGCGCCATCTACGACTGCCCGGTGCCGGTGATCTCCGCGGTCCACGGCTATTGCCTGGGCGGCGGCATCGGGATCGCCGGCTCCTCGGACTTCGTGATCGCCTCCGAGGACGCGACCTTCGGTCTGCCCGAGATCGATCGCGGGGCGATGGGTGCCGCCACCCACGCGATGCGGATGTTCGGCATGCAGGAGGCGCGGCGGATGCTGCTCACCGGCGAGCCGATCGGCGCGGCCGAGGCCTATCGGCTGGGCGGCCTCTTGCGCGTGGTGCCGCGCGCCGCGCTGCTCGGGGCGGCCCGCGAGCTGGCGGGGAAGATCGCGGCGAAGAGCCCGAAGGCCGTGCGCGCGGCGAAGGCGTCGCTCAACGGCATCGAGCTGATCGACGTGCGCAAGAGCTACCGCTTCGAGCAGGGCTTCACGCTGGAGCTGTACACGTCCCCGGACTCGGGCTCCCAGGAGGCGCGGGAGGCGTTCGTCGAAAAGCGCGAGGCCCGCTTCGAGACGCGGGACGCGAAGGACGAGAAGCGCGGCTGAGCGATGGATCTCCGCTACACCTCCGAGCAGCAGTCGTTCCGTTCCGAGGTGCGCGCGTGGCTGGCCGACCACGTGCCGGCGGAGCCGCTTCCCTCCTTCGACACGCGCGAGGGCTTCGAGGCCCACCGACGGTGGGAGCGCGAGCTGCACGCGGGCGGCTTGGCGATGGTGCCCTGGCCCGTCGAGTACGGCGGGCGCGGCGCCGACCTGCTCGAGTGGCTGATCTTCGAGGAGGAGTACTACCGGGCGGGCGCCCCGAAGCGGGTGAACCAGAACGGGATCTTCCTGCTCGGACCGACGATCATGGAGTACGGCACGCCGGAGCAGAAGGCGCGCTTCCTGCCGAAGATGGCCTCCTCCGAGGAGGTGTGGGCCCAGGGCTGGTCGGAGCCCAACGCCGGCAGCGACATGGCGAACATCCAGGCGACGGCCCGTCTGGTGAAGGGGGGAGGGGAGAGCGGCGCCGAGGGCGATCACTACGTGATCAACGGGCAGAAGACCTGGGCGTCGCGCGGTGCCTATGCGGACTGGCTGTTCGGGATGTTCCGCACCGACCCGGAGAGCGAGCGCCACCGCGGACTGACGTTCGTCCTGGTGCCACTCGATCTGCCCGGCGTGACGGTGCGTCCGATCGACCAGCTCGACGGCCTGCCCGGTTTCGCCGAGGTGTTCCTCGACGACGTGCGCGTTCCGGTGGAGAACCGCCTCGGCGAGGAAGGGCGCGGCTGGCAGGTGGCGATGGCCACGGCCGGCTTCGAGCGCGGCCTGATGCTGCGCAGCCCGGCGCGCTTCCAGGAGACGGCACGGCGCCTGATGGAGCTCTACCGGCGGGCCCGCGACACCGGTGACGTCGAGCCGGCGGTGCGCGACGTGGTGGTGGACTGCTGGAGCCAGGCCGAGGCGTACACGCTGGAGACCTACCGCACCGTGTCGCGGCTGCTGGGCGGCGCGAAGATCGGATCCGAGGCCAGCTTGAACAAGATCTTCTGGTCCGAGCTCGACCTGCGCATGCACGAGACGGCGCTGCGGATCCTGGGAGAGCGCGGACACCTGCTGCCCGAGGCGCCCGCGGCGGGCGACGTCGGAAGCTGGCTCGACGGCTACCTGTTCGCGCTGTCGGGCCCGATCTACGCCGGCACGAACGAGATCCAGCGCAACATCATCGCCGAGCGGATTCTCGGGATGCCGAGGAGCTGAGGTGCGGTTCGATTTCACCGAAGACCAGCGGCTGCTCCAGGAGACGGTTCGGGAGTTCCTGGCGGGCGAGTGCACGCCCGACGCCGTGCGTGCGCTGTGGGAGACGGAGACCGGCCGCTCGCGCGCGCTGTGGAAGCAGCTGGCGGAGATCGGCCTGCCCGGGCTGCTGGTTCCCGAGGCGCACGAGGGGATGGGGCTCTCGGAGGTGGACATCGTGCTCCTGTGCGAGGAAGTGGGGCGCGCCGGCCTGGCCGAGCCCGTGATCGGCACCGCGGCGGTGGCCGCGCCCCTGCTGGCCGAGCTGGGCGGTGAGCTCGCCGAGCGCTGGCTGAAGCCGCTGGCCGTCGGCGAGGCGATCGCCGCGGTCGGGCTTCCGGTGAGCCCCTTCGTCGACGACGCCCACGTCGCGGATCTGCTGCTGCTCGCGGAGGGCGGAGAGCTCCACGCGGTGGCGCCGGGCGACGTCTTGCTGGTGGCGCAGCCCGCGAGCGATCCGGCGCGGCGGATCTTCCGCGTCGCGTGGACGCCGGGCGCGGCCACGCGGGTGGCCGCAGGCGAGCGGGCCGACGCACTGCTCGCCGCCGCCCTCGATCGCGGCGCACTGGCCGCCGCTGCGCAGCTGCTCGGCGTGTGCGATCGCCTGCTGACGCTGGCCGTGCACTACACGAGCCAGCGCGTGCAGTTCGGAGTTCCGATCGGATCGTTCCAGGCGGTGAAGCACGCCCTCGCCGACGTGAAGGTGAAGCTCGAGTACGCGCGACCGCTCGTGTACCGCGCCGCCGAGTCGGTGGCGCACGGACGGGCGCAGCGCGCGGTGCACGTCTCGATGGCGAAGGTGGCCGCCGCCGAGGCGGCGCTGCGCGGCGCGCGCGCCGCCCTCCAGGCCCACGGAGCGATCGGCTACACCTGGGAGCAGGACGTGCACATCTGGATGCGCCGGGCCTGGTCGCTCGACCAGGCCTTCGGGCTCCAGCCCTTTCACCGCGAGCGGATGGCCCGGTTCGCGCTCGCTCCGGACGCCCTGCTGGGCGCCGGGAAAACCTTCGAGAGCTGATCTCGAGAGCAGGATCCCTGAGCGATGATCCCTGAGCAGAGGAGGATTCCATGGCCGAGGCATACATCGTCGACGCAGTCCGGACACCGGTAGGCAAGCGGGGAGGCGGACTCTCCACCGTGCACTCCGCCGACCTCGGGGCCCACGTGATCAAGGCGCTGATGGAGCGCACCGGGGTGGATCCCGGCGCGGTCGAGGACGTGATCTTCGGCTGCTGCGACACGATCGGCCCTCAGGCGGGCGACATCGCGCGCACCTGCTGGCTCGCGGCGGGCCTGCCGGACCACGTGCCGGGGGTGACGATCGACCGTCAATGCGGATCCTCCCAGCAGTCGGTGCACTTCGCCGCCCAGGCCGTGATGAGCGGGACCAGCGACCTGATCGTCGCGGGCGGCGTGCAGAACATGAGCCAGATCCCGATCTCCTCGTCGATGACCGCTGCCGAGCCACTCGGCTTCAGCGACCCGTTCTCGGGATCGAAGGGCTGGGTGGACCGCTACGGGACGCAGGAGGTGAGCCAGTTCCGGGGCGCCGAGATGATCGCCGACAAGTGGGGCATCTCGCGGGAGGACATGGAGCGCTTCGCGCTCGAGAGCCACGAGCGCGCCCTGCGCGCGATCGACGAGGGCCGCTTCGACGGCGAGATCGCGCCGATCGGCGAGGTGCGCGTGGACGAGGGGCCGCGGCGCGGCACGACCCTCGAGAAGATGGCGAAGCTGCCGCTGCTCGAGGGGAGCCAGAAGCTCACCGCCGCCGTGGCCAGCCAGATCTCGGACGGGGCCTCGTGCGTGCTGGTCGCCTCGGAGCGGGCGGTGAAGACGCACGGCCTCACGCCGCGCGCGCGCGTGCACCACCTGAGCGTACGGGCGGACGACCCGATCTTCATGTTGACGGCGCCGATCCCGGCGACGCGCTTCGCGCTGGAGAAGGCGGGCATGAAGCTGGATCAGATCGACGCGATCGAGATCAACGAAGCCTTCGCGTCGGTGGTGCTGGCGTGGGAGAAGGAGCTCCACCCGGACATGAAGAAGGTGAACCCGAACGGGGGCGCGATCGCCCTCGGGCACCCGATCGGGGCCACGGGCACGCGTTTGATGACGACGCTGCTGGCCGAGCTGGAACGCACGGGCGGCCGCTATGGCCTCCAGACCATGTGCGAGGGCGGCGGCCAGGCGAACGTCACGATCGTGGAGAGGCTCTAGACCGTGGGAATCTGCGACGGCCGGGTAGTGATCGTGACGGGAGCGGGGCGCGGCCTCGGCCGGGCCCACGCGCTGGCCCTCGCGGCCGAGGGCGCTGCGGTGGTGGTGAACGACGTGGGCGTCTCGCTGGCCGGGGAGGGCGGCTCGGCGACGCCCGCCGAAGAGGTGGTGGCGGAGATCGAGGACTCCGGGGGGCGCGCCGTGGCGGACGCGAACGACGTGGCCGACTACGCCGCCGCCGGCCGCCTGGTGAAGACCGCGCTGGACGCCTTCGGTGGACTCGACGTCGTCGTGAACAACGCCGGGATCGTCCGCGACCGGATGTTCGTGAGCACCTCCGAGGAGGAATGGGACGCGGTGATCCGCGTACACCTGCGCGGACACTATTCTGTGTCGAGCAACGCCTGCGCCTACTGGCGAGGCGAGGTCAAGGCGGGGCGGACGGTGGACGCCCGGATCGTCAACACCAGCTCCGGAGCGGGGCTCCAGGGCAGCGTCGGGCAGAGCGCCTACTCGGCGGCGAAGGCGGGGATCGCGGCGCTCACCCTGGTGCAGGCGGCGGAGCTGGGCCGCTACGGCATCACCGCCAACGCCATCGCCCCCTCGGCGCGTACCCGGATGACCGAGGAGGTGTTCGCCGAGATGATGGCCCGTCCCGACAGCGGCTTCGACGCCATGGCCCCGGAGAACGTATCGCCGCTCGTGGTGTGGCTCGGCAGTGCCGAGGCCAAGGACGTGAGCGGCTGCGTATTCGAGCTGTCGGGCGGCAAGATCTCGCTGGCCGACGGCTGGCGCGAGGGTCCCGTGGTGGACAAGGGCGCGCGCTGGGCCCCCGACGAGGTGGGCGCGGCGGTGCACGACCTGCTCGCGAAGGCCGTTCCCGCCCAGAAGGTGTACGGCACTTGAACTTCGCCTTCACCGAGGAGCAGGAGGAGCTGCGCGCGGCGGCGCGGGCGTTCCTGGCCGAGGCGTCGAGCTCCGAGCGCGTGCGCGCGGCGATGGCGAGCGAGACCGGCTACGACCCCGAAGTGTGGAAGCGGATCGGGAGCGAGCTGGGCTGGACCTCGGTGATCGTGCCCGAGGCGTGCGGCGGGATCGGGCTGGGCGCCGTGGAGCTGGGGGCGCTGCTCGAGCCGATGGGCGAGGCGCTGCTGTGCTCGCCCTTCTTCGCCACCGTGTGCCTGGCCGCCCAGGCGGTGCTGGCGGCCGGGAGCGAGGAGCAGAAACGCCGGTGGCTGGAGCCGCTGGCGGAGGGACAGGTGCGGGCGGCGCTGGCCACCAGCGAGCCCCGGCAGAGCTTCGACGCCGTTGCGCTCGAGGCGCGACGGGAGGGCGGCGCGGGCAGCTCGTACCGGCTGGGAGGCGTGAAGCGCTACGTCCTGGACGGGCACCGCGCGGACTGGCTGGTGGTGAGCGCGCGGGCGCCGGGGAGCACCGGCGACGAGGGCCTCTCGCTGTTCGTGGTGCCCGGCGACGCAGCCGGCCTCACCCGTCGAGCGCTGCCCACGATGGACCTGACCCGTCGCCAGGCTGAGCTGCGCTTCGAGGGCGTGGTGGTCCCCGAGGAGTCGCGCCTCGGGGAGGAGGGTGCCGGCGCGGCGGCGCTGCGCCGCGCGCTGGACCTGGGGGCGATCGCCCTGTCCGCCGAGTGCGTCGGCGGCGCCCAGCGCAGCCTCGACCTGTCGGTCGCCTACGCGAAGGAGCGCGAGCAGTTCGGCCGGCCGATCGGGTCCTTCCAGGCGATCAAGCACAAGTGTGCCGACATGATGGTGCTCGTCGAGACGGCGCGCTCGGCCGCCTACTACGCGGCGTGCGTCGCGGCCGAGGAGCGACCGGAGCTGTCGGTGGCCGCTTCCCTGGCGAAGGCGTACTGCAGCGAAGCCTACTACCGGTGCGCCGCCGAGAGCATCCAAATCTTCGGCGGCGTGGGCTTCACCTGGGAGTACGACCCGCACCTCTACTTCAAGCGCGCGCGTGCCTCGGAGGCGCTGCTGGGCACGCCGGTCTGGCACCGAGAGCGCGTCGCGCGGGCGATCGGGCTCTAGCGTGGCGCTCGCGATCGACCTCGCGGGTCGGGTGGCGATCGTCACCGGTGGCGGCCGCGGTGTGGGTCGCGGGATCAGCGAACGGCTGCTCGAGGCAGGGGCCGACGTGGTGATCTGCGGCCGCAACGAGCCGGAGCGCCTTCCCGAGGCGGGCGGGCGGCGCGCCTGCTTCACGCCGGCGGACGTGCGGGAGCTCGACCAGATCGAAGCGGTGGCCGACTTCACCGAGCAGCGTTTCGGGCGGATCGACGTGCTGGTGAACAACGCGGGCGGTGCCCCGGCGGCGGAGGCCGCCACGGCTTCGCCGCGATTCCACGAATCGATCCTGCGTTTGAACCTGATGGCGCCGCTGCACTTCGCCCAGCGCGCGAACCGCACCATGCAGGGCCAGGCCAGCGGCGGCGTGATCCTGTTCATCACCAGCGTGAGCGGCATGCGCCCCTCACCGGGGACCGCGGCCTACGGCGCGGCGAAGGCGGGGTTGCACTCGCTCACCCAGACGCTGGCAGTGGAGTGGGCGCCGAAGGTGCGCGTGGTATCGGTGGCGGCAGGCATGGTGCGCACCGAGCAGTCGGCGCTGCACTACGGCGACGAGGAAGGCATCGCGGCGGTGGGGGCGACCGTGCCGCTGGGGCGGATCGCCGAGCCCGAGGACATCGGCGACGCCTGCGCGTTCGCGGCGTCCGAGCGCGCGGCCTACCTGAGCGGCGCCGTGCTGCTGCTGCACGGGGGCGGGGAGCGGCCGGCGTTCCTGGCCGCCGCGCGCAACACGAAACCGTAGAACCGACGAGGAAGACGTGAGCGAGAAGAAGGCTGCCGACCTCGGGAAGCCCGCCCATGCGCGCGACGCGGGCGAGGTGAAGCGCTGGCACCGCGAGGCCGACGTGGTGATCGTCGGCTGTGGCGGAGCGGGCGTGTGCGCTGCGCTCGAAGCGCGCGCCGCCGGCGCCGAGGTGCTCGTGCTCGAGCGCGCCTGGAAGGGCGGGGGCACCTCCGCCCAGGCCAGCGGCCAGCTCTACATGGGCGGGGGGACGCCGCTCCAGAAGGCCTGCGGCTTCGAGGACGATCCGGAGGAGATGTACAAGTACCTCGTGGCGTCGTGCGGCCCCGGGGCCGACGCGGAGAAGATCCGCGTCTATTGCGAGCGCAGCGTCGAGCACTACCACTGGATCACGGGCAAGGGCGTCCCCTTCAAGCCGACGTTCCTGCCCGTGGAGGTCGGGACCGATCCGTCTACGGACGACGGTTTGTCCTATACGGGGAGCGAGCTGGCGTATCCCTTCTGCGAGATCGCGCGACCGGCGCCGCGTGGCCACACCGCCCAGCAGGAGGGCGAGAACGCGGGCGGGATGATGATGGACGTCCTGATGGGGCATCTCGCGCCGGCGGGCGTGGAGGTGGTGAACGACGCGCTGTGCGAGCCGCTGATCGTGGATCACGACGGACGGGTCGCGGGCGTGGTGGCCGCGGTGGGTGGCGAGGAGATCTGCGTCCGCGCGCGGCGAGGCGTCGTGCTGACCGCTGGCGGCTACATCCACAACAAGGCCATGCTCGAGCGTTATGCGCCGGTGACGCGCCGTGTGCGCTTCCGGCTGGGCTGCGACGGGGACGACGGACGTGGTATCCGGATGGGCATGAGCGCGCGCGGCGACGCGATTCGAATGGAGGCGGCGTGCATCGTGGTGCCCTTCTCCCGGAATCGGCAGTTCGTCAAGGGCGTCCTGGTGAACGCGGCGGGGCAGCGATTCTGCGCGGAGGACCTCTACCAGTCGCTGCTTGGGGAGATCGGCATGTGGCGCCAGGACGGGCGGATCTACCTGGTGCTCGACGACGCCCTGTACGAGAAGCCGCAGCTCCCGACCGAGATCCTGGCCGTGGGTGAGAGCTTCGCCGAGCTCGAGGCGGAGGCGAAGATCTTCCCCCGCGGCAGCCTCGTACACACGCTGGAGACGTACAACGCCGGCGCCGCGCGAGGTGAGGATCCGCAGTTCCGCAAGGGGGCGGGCTGGCTCCAGCCGCTCGCGACGCCGCCCTTCGTAGTGCTCGACCTCTCGCTCGAGAAGTATCCCTTCTGGTCGGCCTTCACCCTGGGCGGGCTGCACACCCGTCCGACGGGCGAGGTGCTCGACCCCGATGGCGAGGTCGTCCCCGGCCTGTACGCGGCCGGGCGCAACGCCTCGGGCATGCCCGCGCACGGGTACAACAGCGGCCTCTCGCTGGCCGACGCCACCTTCTCGGGGAGGCTCGCGGGCGCGGCGGCGGCGAAGGCCTCGCGCTAGCGGGAGCACCGCACCTCCCCGGGCCCGTAGGCGACGAGCGGCGGGCGGGCGTGGCGGACACCCAGCTCGAAGTGCAGCGCCTTCGGCGCCCGACCCCTGCACGAGACGACTCCGGCATGGACGCCGCGCAGATGATGCCAGGCGCAGAGCGTGGTGAGATTGCCCGGGGCATCACTGCCCCCTGCGGAGCGGAACACCACGTGGTGTGCGTGCAGATTGCGGTAGGAGGAGCAGCCCGGCGCCGTGCAGCGCCAGCCGTCGCGCGCGAACACGCGCTGCTCCCGGGTGGTTCGCGCGCGGGGTTCCGATCCCTCCCAGGTGGCGACGGCGTGCTCGATCATCGCCTCGAGCGCCTCGCTGCGGCACGACGGGCGGCCCCGGATCCGCTCGATCCGACGCTGGGTGCAAGCGAGGACCGAGCGGAACAGCTGGGCGACCTCGGGAGGGGCGGCGAAGAAGAGGCGGGCCGTCTCCGCGGGAAGGCGTGGGATGGCACCCGTTTGGCGGTCCGCGGGGACCTTCGAAACCGGCGCCGCGGGCATCCCGACGCACGGGGCCGCGAGCTCGCCAGACGCCAGAGCACCCTCGACGTCGTCTCGCAGGCGGCGGACGCTCACGCGCAGAGCGTGGGCGATCCATTGAGCGCGGTGCGGGCGAGCCTCCCCCGCGAGCAGCAGCGGGACGAGAGCGTGAGCCTGTACCCAGGAGATCCGTCCCGCGCGGAAGGCATCGCCCAGCTCGGGGCAGCGCGCCGCTGCGCGAGCGATCCGCAGCAGGGCCCGGGCTCGGCTGGGCGCGATGCCGAGTCGCCCTTCGGCGTAGGAGTCCACGCTTCGGAAGCCGAGGTGGCGGTGCAGACCACGGGCGACGACGTCCGCGAGCCCGGTGGCCACCTCGGCGAGCCGGCGCGCTTCGGCGCGCAGGGCGCGACGCAGACGCGCGTCGAGCTCGAAGGCGTCCGCGCTCTCGAGACCTCGCTCGAGCTCGGCAGTCCACGCAAATGCGACGGGAGCCGACCCGGCGCAGAGGCGCCTGGACGAGCGACTCGGGGGCGATCCGGCGCACCGCGAGGCCTCGACGAACGAGGCCTCGCTCGGATCGATCGCCGCGGTGGAGAGCCCTCCCTCGATGGGCACCGCCGAGGCCACCTCGGCCGCCAGGGCCTCCGCGAAGTTGCCGGGTGACAGCGAACGGCCCGCGACGCGGTTCGCGACCTGACGCGCGTGCCACCAGCGCGCGCGAGCCAGGGGCGTGCAGCGCAGCACGACTCCCACGCAGTGGTCGTCTTCGTCCGCCGTCGCATCGGCGGCGCCACGCGCGCACGCATCCACCGCGCGCACCTCGCGTGCCAGCTGTCGCGTGTCGAGCTTCGAAGCGAAGGCCAGCCACTCCCGCTCGTCCTCCCGACGCGCCACCCGACACAGCAAGCGCAGCTGCGTCCATCCGATCCGGCCCGCCAGGAACGCCGACTCGAGTGAGGGAAGGGTCTCCAGCGCCCGATCGACCCGCGCCAGGTCGCGTAGCTCGCGCGCGGAGAGTCCGGCGCGTTCGACGGCGTAATCCTCCAGGCGGGCGAAGCCCAGCCGCTCCCAGGCCCGCGCGGCGACCAGCCGACCGACCACCCGCGCCAGCGCGCGCCGGAGTGCCGGGGGCTCTCGCGCGCACTCGACGAGACGAAGGTCGGATCGCAACCACGGGGCGACCCGAAGGGGCCAGGGGTAACCGCGAGAGCGCCAGGCCCGCGCGGGCTCGTCACTCCCTCGAGCCCCACCGGCCCCGGGCTCGAGGAGGCCCGGTGCGGTGGACATCTCGCCTCCGTGCTGATGGGACCGGGAGCCGCAAGGATGGGGCAGGGGCGTGACAGATCCGGTCACAGGGGAGGGGAAATCGAGCGCCCCGGAGTGCGGACCTCTCTTCCCCAACTCCCCCGAGCCACCGATCATCGACACGCGCGTGTTTCGCGGGCATTAGTCCGTGCGCGGCGGGAAGGGCAGACTGGGATTGACACCCCCGGAGCGCCGTGGTCGGATGTGGGTCAGCGGGTGGCCCGAATGGATCCCACGCGAGAACAGCGCAGGGCGCGCAGCGAGCGCGGCAAGGGCTGCGCTCTGCGGGTGATGATCGCGGTCGCGGGAATCGCTACATCGCTGTCCGGGGCCTCCGCCCAGCTCTCTGCTCCGATCATCGACGTCACTCCGGGGGGCGCGACCGTGGACGGCGCCGTCGGCATGGGCGAATACGCCGGCTTCAGTTTCGGCATCCACTCCGGGTTCGGAGACGTCTGGGGAGGCCACTCGGAGCTGCACCTCGACTCGGACGTCGCGGGCAACGTCCAGCTCGGGTTCGTGCAGGGCCCCGGCTCGTTCTCGGACATCGCGGTGATCTACATCGACTCGGTGCCCGGCGGCTTTGCCGACACCACCACCCTGACCGACGACTCCGACCCGCAGCGAGCCGCCATCAGCGGAACCGTCGGCGTCAACAGCTCGGACCTGGCCTTCGGGACGGGGTTCGAGGCGGACTACGCGATCGCGTGGGATTCGTTGCCGGGCCCCGCCCTCTACGAGCTCTACGCGGGAGGAGATCACCGGTACGTGAGATCCTTGACGAGCTCAACCGCTACCGATCGCGAGACCGAGTTTCCCCTGTCCGATATCGGCCTGCTTCCCGGCGACTCTTTCGATTACGTCG
Organism: uncultured Spirochaetales bacterium; assembly: GCA_964653555.1. Lineage (GTDB taxonomy): Bacteria > Myxococcota_A > UBA9160 > UBA9160 > SMWR01 > JAHEJV01. The sequence continues at coordinate 34,458 of CAZZFT010000039.1, forward strand.
TCACCGATCTCGCCGGCTCGACCTTTCGATCCGACGAGTTCCACGGCGTCGACTACGCGTCGGTGCTGCCCGGCAACCCCGGGTTCGGCCCCGTGAGCCTCCAATCCGACGACTTCCTCCGGTTTGTGACCGTCCCGGAGCCCGACCCGGTGCTCGCGGATCCGCTCGGAGTGGCGCTGCTCGGATTCCTGCGCAGACGCCGGGATCGATGATCCAACGCGCCGGGCGGCCCCTTCCGGACGCCTGGCTTAGAATCCCCGCACGAACCAGGGGGTGCGCGCATGATCATCGGACTGTCCGGGCGCAACGGTGCCGGCAAGGGCGAGGTGCTGGCCTATCTCCGGTCGCGCAGCTTCTACGCGCTCTCGCTCTCGGACGTGATCCGCGAGGAGCTGGCGCGCCAGGGCCTGGAGGAGACGCGCGAGCGGATGATCGAGACGGGCAACGCGATCCGGCGCCGGCACGGGCCCGGCGGCCTGGCGCTGCTGCTGGCCGACCAGCTCGCTCCCGACCGCAACTACGTGATCGACTCGATCCGCCACCCCGCCGAGGTCGAGGTGCTGCGCACGCGGACGAGCCGCTTCCAGCTCGTGTGGGTGGACGCGGACGAGAGCGTGCGCCTCGAGCGCATCCGCGCCCGCGGCCGCTCGGGCGACCCGACCACCCTCGCCGAGCTGCGCGAGCTGGAGGGCCGTGAGCTCGGCAGCGACGACCCCACCACCCAGCAGCTCGCCGCCCTGGAGCCCCTGGCCGACACCGCGATCCGCAACGACGGCACCCTGGCCGAGCTGCACGCCCAGGTGCAGGCGCTGCTGGAACGCTCCTATTTTTTCGAACGACCTAGCTGGGACGAGTACTTCATGTCGATTGCGCGCGTGGTGGCGTCGCGCAGCAACTGCGTGAAGCGCAAGGTGGCCGCGGTGATCACCCTCGACCGCCGCATCATCTCCACCGGCTACAACGGCACCCCCCGCGGCACCCGCAACTGCAACGAGGGCGGCTGCCCGCGCTGCAACGGCTTCGCCGAGGGCGGCACCCGCCTCGACGAGTGCCTGTGCTCCCACGGCGAGGAGAACGCCATCACCCAGGCCGCCTACCACGGCGTGCAGCTCAAGGGTGGGACGATCTACACCACGTTCAGCCCGTGCCTCATCTGCACCAAGATGATCATCAACGCGGGGCTCCAAGAGGTGGTCTACAACGCGGATTACCCGTTGGGAGAGGTGGCGTTGAATCTGTTACGGGAGGCGGGCGTGAAGGTGCGGCAGGTCTCGCTC
>CAZZFT010000040.1:0-35225 GCA_964653555.1 uncultured Spirochaetales bacterium
AAGACCAGCCCGAGTTCCACGAGGACGTCGACTGGCGCGACCTCTACGAGCTCGATTGACCCCGTACGGCCGCTCCCCTGCGGGGCGGCCGAGCGGTACCGAAACCAGGAGCAGAAGAATGGCGCGATCCGGCGGTGGCTTCTCCTCGATCTTTGGCGAGCTGTGGGCCTTCATGAAGGTGCGAAAGAAGTGGTGGCTCGGACCGATCGTCGTGACGATGCTGCTGCTATCGGCGCTGATCGTCCTGACGCAGGGCTCGGCCGTGGCGCCGTTCATCTACGCGCTGTTCTGAGGCAGAGCCCGCAAGGGGCGAGTGAGCGATTCGATGACTTCCGAAGTCCGAACAGATGCGGTCGACGCCTCCACGCGTGACGGCCGCGCCGAGTGGCAGACTGCGGCAGTCCTGGTCGTCGCCGCGATCGGCGTCTACAGCCCGATCCTCTACTCTATGGCTCGCCATTGGAGCCAGTCGAGCGACTACTCGCACGGCTTCCTGATCGTACCGCTCGCCGTGTTCTTCGCCCTCGAGCGTCGCAACCAGCTGCGCAACGCACCGGTGGCCCCCTCCTGGCTGGGACTGATCCCGCTCGCCCTCGGGACCCTGACCCTGGCGATCGGTCGCTTCGGCGTCGAGCTGATGAACCTGCGGATGTCGTTCGTCTTCACGCTGATCGGGATCGTCCTGCTCGTGCTCGGGCGCCGGGTCTGCCAGATCCTCGCCTTCCCACTCGCCTTCCTGTTCCTGATGGTTCCGCTGCCGGAGTCGCTGGTGAACACGGTCGCCTTCCCGCTCCAGCTGATTGCCGCGGACGCGGCGACCGAGTTCATGCAGTGGCTGGGCATCCCCGCGCTCCGCGAGGGGAACATCCTCCACCTCGCCAACTCCCAGCTCTTCGTCGAGCAGGCGTGCAGCGGCCTTCGCTCGCTGATGGCGCTGTTCACGCTGGGGGTCGTGTTCGCCTACTTCTTCCGCAAGAGCTGGATCGAGCGGGCCATCCTGGTGGCTTCCACGCTTCCGATCGCGATCGCGGTCAACGCGTTCCGCGTCGCTCTCACCGGAATCCTCACCCATCACCTCGGCCGGGAGGCCGCCGGCGGCTGGATCCACCAGACCGAGGGATTCTTCACCTTCGGCATCGCCTTCCTGCTCCTGCTCGGAGAGTCGGCGCTGCTCAAGCGCTTTTGGCCCCGTGCCGCGAAGGAGGCGTCGTGACCAAGCTCGCGGCCCTGGTCGCCGCCGCGATGCTCGGCCTCAATGCCTACGTCTTCTACTTCATGGGCTCCGAGGAGAGCCTCCCGCCCCGGATCTCCTTCGACACGTTCCCGCGCACGATCGACGACTGGCATTGCCGCGGAAGAGAGAGCATGGGAGAAGAGATCGAGCATCGGCTCGGGGTGACCGACTACTGGCTCTGCAACTACGAGCGCTCCGAAGAGCCCGACGACCTGGTGAACGTGTATCTCGGCTACCACCAGCGTCAGGTACGCGAAGGCGCGAAATCCTTCGCGGAGAGCTCGATCCATCCGCCGCGCCACTGCATTCCGGGCTCCGGCTGGAACATCATCGATTCGGAGATCGTGACCGTCGACATTCCGGACATCGCGGACAAGCCCGTGAACCGTCTGATCATCGCGAAGGGTCCGGCCCGGCAGCTGGTGTACTACTGGTACCAGGAGCGCGGCCGGGTGATCGCCAGCGACTACTGGAAGATCGTCTACCTGTTCTGGGACCGGGCCACGCGCGCACGCAGCGATGGATCCCTCATCCGCTTCACGATCCCGATCGTGAACGGGGACGAAGAAGAGGCCGATGCGGAGTTCGTGTCGCTGGCCACCCGGATCCTGCCGCGGCTGCCGGAGTTCGTCCCGAACTAGAGATGTCGGGCCTTTCCGAACGGATCTACGCGGCGCTGCCCCTTCCGCTCCAGGAGGCGGCGTGCACCTGGGTCGGGTTCCGGCGCGCGCGCCTGCGCTTCGGCCCCCACTTTCGTGCGACCCTCGCGGAGTGGGAGCGCACGGTGCGAGGTCCGCTCGACGCGCTGCACGTGCTCCAGCGGCGGCGCCTGGACGCGATCGTCGAGCGGGCGCGCCGTGAGACCACCCACTACCGGGAGCTCGCTCCCGCCTCCTCGGCGCGCGATGCGCGCCGCGCGATCGAGGAGACCCTCGCGGGCATCCCCGTGCTGGAGAAGTCCGCCTACCGCGCCGACCCCGAATCGTTCCTGTGCCGGGACCTCGGCCCCGGGGATCGGATCCGGAGCAAGACCAGCGGGACCACGGGCACCGCCCTGCCCCTGTGGTTCACGCGGCGCGCGGTGGCCGAGGAGTTCGCGAGCTTCTGGCGTCAGCGCCGGCACTTCGGAGTCGAGCTCGGCGACCCGAACCTCACCTTCAACGGCCAGATCGTCGTGCCCTTCTCCCAGACCCGGCCGCCCTTCTGGCGCGTCAATCACTACGGCGGACAGACGCTCTTCTCCCTCTATCACATGAGCCCCGAGAACCTGGGCGCCTACGTCGAGGGCGTGCACGCGCGCCCGGCGAGCTGGGTGCAGGGCTACCCGTCCTCGATCTACCTGGTCGCCCGGGCACTGCTGGAGGCGGGGCGCCCCCTGCCCGAGGGCCGCCTGAAGGGCGTCTTCACCTCCTCCGAATCGCTGCTCGCGTTCCAGCGCGACGCGATCGAGCGCGCCTTCGGGGCGCCGGTGCGCGACCGCTACGGCGTGAGCGAGTTCGCCGTCTCGATGACGGAGTGCGAGGAGCGCCGGCTCCACGTGGACCTGGAGTTCGGCCTCGTGGAGCTGGAGGTCCACGAGGAGACGAGCGAGTACGAGCGGGGCGACCTGATCGTCACCGGGTTCGCGAACGACGCCACGCCCTTCCTGCGCTATCGGGTGGGAGACGTCGGGACCCGCGCGAAGCGCCCGTGTCCCTGCGGGCGCCCCGGCGACGTCTTCCTCGACGTGGACGGACGCATCGAGGACTACGTCGCCACGCCGGACGGCCGCTGGGTGGGGCGTCTGGACCACATCTTCAAGGAGCAGCTCGACGTGGCCGAAGCCCAGATCCTGCAGGAGACGTCCCAGGCGATCGAGGTGCGGATCGTGCCCCATGCCAGCTACGACGCGGCGAGCGAGCGGAAGCTGCTGGGCGAGATCCGGTCGCGCCTCGGCTCCGAGATCGGGATCGAGATCGTCTTGGTGGAGGCGATCGCCCGCGAGGCGAACGGGAAGTTCCGGGCGGTGAAGTCCAAGGTCGGGAGGGTCGCCCCGTGATCCGCGTGGGACTCGCGCGCACCGAGCCGACCTACGCCGATGCGGTGCCCCCCTTCGCGCCGGCAAAGCCCTATCCGGAGATCACCCGCCTGCTCGGGGAGTCCTGCGTCGGCGGCGCCTCGAACCCCGCCTACGAGGCGGTGCGCCGGGCACTGCTCGGACTCGGTCTCGACCGCGAGCACTTCGGCAGTCCCGACTGGAATCCGCTCGGCGACCTCGTCGAGCGCGGCCGGCGCATCGTGCTGAAGCCGAACTTCATCCGGCACTGGAATCCGTGCCCGGAGGGCAGCGTCGAGAGCGTGATCACCCACGGCGCAGTCCTGCGCGCGGTGGCGGACTACGCGTTCATCGCGGCCGGGCCCGAGGGATCGGTGACGATCGCCGAGGCGCCCCAGCACGACTGCGACTTCGGGCGCATCCGGGAGACCGTCGGCCTCGACGCGCTGGCCGCCCTCTACGAGGAGGAGCTGGGTCGACCGCTCGAGATCATCGACCTGCGCCGCGAGTGGGTCGTGTACCGCGACGCGGTGATCGTCGAACGGCACCCGCTCCCGGGGGACCCGGCCGGCTACCGCGTGGTCGACCTCGGCGACCGCAGCTTCTTCGCCGGATCCGACCTCGATCCCCAGCGCTTTCGCGGCGCCGACTACGATCCCGGCCCGACCGCCCAGAACCACACGGGCGGACGCCACGCCTACCTGCTCTCGGAGACGGTGCTGTCGGCCGACCTGGTGGTGAACCTGCCGAAGCTCAAGACGCACAAGAAGACCGGCGTGACGCTCGCGCTCAAGAACCTCGTCGGCATCAACGGCGACAAGAACTGGCTGCCGCACCACTGCGTCGGCTCGCCGGCCCGGGGCGGCGACGAGTTCCCCGGCGAGGGCTGGGCCGACCGTCTGCGCAGCCGCGCGACCGAGGTGGCGCGGGCGCTGCTCGCTCGGGGGATCGGCACGCGCCTGGTCCGCGTCGTGCGGCGGGCCGAGAACGCGACCCGCGGCACCGACTTCATCCGCAGCGGCAACTGGCACGGCAACCGCACGACCTGGCGCATGTGCCTGGACCTCAATCGCTGCCTCTACTACAGCGGCCCCGACGGCCCGCACCTCGACGCCCCGGCGCCCGTGCGCACGGTGCTGACCGTCGTGGATGGGGTGGTCGCCGGCGAGGGCGAGGGCCCGCTCGCGCCCCGCGATCGCCCGCTCGGCGTGGTGCTCGCCGGCACGGACCCGGTGGCGGTCGATCTGGTCGCGGTGCGCCTGATGGGCTTCGACGAGCGACGCCTGCCGAAGGTGTGGGAGCCGATCCGGGACGAGGGGCTCCGCGTCACCGCGGTGCGCGACCCCGCGGAGGTGATCGTGGGCGAGTCCGAAGGATCCGGGAGCCCGCCCGAGGACCGGCCGCTCGAAGCGGTGCGCGGCGACGGCACCTTCGCGCCCCACGCCGGCTGGGTGGGACACGTGGAGCGGTCCGCGTGAAGCAGGTGGTGCAGAGCCCGCGCACGGGAAGGCTCGAGCTGCTCGAAGTGCCGGCGCCCGCGCTCGCGCCCGGGCAGGTGTTGATCCGCAACCACTACTCGGTGGTCTCTCCCGGCACCGAGAAGATGGCACTCGAATTCGCGCGCAAGTCGATGCTGGGGAAGGCGCGCAGCCGACCCGATCTGGTGCAGCAGGTGGTGCGCAAGCTGCGGCAGGAGGGACCGGCGCCGACCTACCGCGCCGTGATGACGCGCCTCGATGCGCCCCAGCCCCTGGGCTACTCCTGCGCCGGCGTCGTCGAGGCCGTGGGCGAGGGCGTGTCCCAGTTCGCGCCGGGCGACCGCGCGGCCTGCGCCGGGGCGGGCTATGCGAACCACGCCGAGCTCGTCGCGGTGCCCGAGAACCTGGTGGCCCGGGTGCCCGAGTCCGTCGCGCTCGAGGACGCCGCCTTCGCGACCGTCGGCGCGATCGCGCTCCAGGGGCTGCGGATCGCCGATCCCACCCTCGGCGAGATCGTGGCGGTGATCGGGCTGGGCCTGATTGGACAGCTCACGGTGCAGCTCCTGCGCGCGAACGGCTGCCGTGTGCTGGGCATCGATCTCGACGAGCAGCGGGTCGAGCAGGCCACCGACCAGGGCGCCGAGTGGACCGCGCGCCCCGGCGACGACCACGCGGCCTGGATCCTGCGCGCGACCGGCGGCGCCGGAGCCGACGCCGCCATCGTCACCGCCGCCTCGGAGAGCTCCGCGCCGCTGGCACTCGCCGCGGAGCTCTGCCGCGCGCGCGGCCGGGTCGTGGCGGTGGGGGCCACGGCGATGGATCTCGACCGGCGCTCCTTCTACGACAAGGAGCTCGAGCTGCGGATGAGCATGTCCTACGGCCCGGGGCGCTACGACCGCCGCTACGAGGAGCTCGGCCTCGACTATCCGATCTCCCAGGTGCGCTGGACGGAGAACCGCAATCTCCAGGCGTTCCTCGCCCTGGTCGCCTCGGGCGCGGTGGATCCGAAACGCCTCGACGCCGAGACGATCCCCTTCGAGCAGGCGCCGACCGCCTACGAGGGGCTCGCCGCGGGCGAGCGCCGACACCTGGCGGTGATTTTCGCCTACCCGACCCAGCACGGGGAGCCGGCGCGCCACCTCGCGCTGCCGGGCGCCCGTTCCGCGACCCGCGACGGCGTCGGAGTCGCCTTCCTGGGAGCGGGGAACTACGCCAAGGGCATGCTGCTGCCCGCCGTCGGCGGCACGACCGGCGTGCGCAAGGTCGCGGTGGTCACGGCCACCGGCGCCTCGGCCCGGCGCACCGCCGAGAAGTTCGGCTACGCGGCCTGTGGCACCGATCCCGAGCAGGTCTTCCGCGACGAGAGCGTGGACCTGGTGTTCGTCGCCACCCAGCACGACAGCCACGCGCGCCTCGCCGAGGCCGCGCTGCGGGCGGGCAAGGCCGTCTGGCTGGAGAAGCCAATGGCCTTGCACGAGGAGGAGCTCTCCGGTCTCCTGGCTGCGGCGGAGGAGACCGGCGGCTTCCTCACCGTCGGCTACAACCGCCGCTTCTCGCCCCACGCGCGCGCGATCCGGGAGCACTTCGCGCCGCGCACGGCGCCGCTCGCGATCCACTACGCGGTGGCCGCCGGCGCGACGCCCTCGGGCACTTGGCACACCGACCCGGCCGTCGGCGGCGGGCGGGTGATCGGCGAGGCGTGCCACTTCGTCGACCTGATGCTGTATCTCGTCGGGTCCCCGCCCACTTCGGCCTACGCGCGCGCCCTCGGCCGCGACCCGGAAGGCGACGACTCGGTCGTCACCGAGCTCGGCTTCGCCGACGGCTCCGTCGCCACGCTCCACTACCTGGCCCACACCAGCAGCGCGCTGCCCAAGGAGCGCTTCGAGGTGTCCGGAGGCGGCCGCACGGCGCTGTGCAACAACTACCGCCAGACGCGCCTGCTGGGCGGACGCGGCCTGAAGACCCTGAACCAGGACAAGGGGCAGGCGACCGCGGTGCAGGAGGTGGTCGCGGCGGTCGCCGCCGGCGCGCCCTCGCCGTTCACCCTCGCAGAGCTGGCGGCCGTCTCGCGCTCCACTTTCGCGATCAACGAATCGATACGAACGGGGAGAACGGCTCCGATCTGACCCCGAGAACCCCCCGGAGCCAGGGACAGGGGACTCTTGTCGACGAACGGCCCGCAACGGGGGACGGGGGGCGCGCGCACCTCCCTGCTGTCGATCGACATCCTGCGCGGAGCCGCCGCCTTGGCGGTGCTGCTGTTCCACGCCCAGGGGTTCTGGCTGCGCAACGCGGAGCTCGGGATCTGGTCCGGGAAGGCCGCCCACCTGCTCGACGCCGCCCCGTTCGTCCACGTGGTCACCTATCTCCTCTTCGGGCTGGGCTCCCTCGGCGTCCCGCTGTTCTTCGTCATCAGCGGGTTCTGCATACACCTTCCCCACGCGAACCAGGACCGCCCCCTGGCGCTGGGCTCGTTCGCCGTACGGCGCTTCTTCCGCCTGTACCCGCCCTACCTGGCGGTCTGCGCGATCGGCCTCGCGCTGGCGATCGCCCACACCGGCTGGGGCGTCGAGCCGGCGACCGCCTCGAACGTGCTCGGTCACCTCGTCTTCTGGCACTACTCGTGGCCGCCCCAGGCGTCGGGGACCGAGATGACCGTCGTGATCTGGACGATCGCCGTGGAGGTGCACTTCTACGCCCTGTACGCGCTGCTCCTGCCCTGGCTGCGCCGGTTCGGCTTCACCCGCGCGGCCTTCCTGTGGCTCGGTCTGGGCATCGCCTATCGCGTCCTCTGGCTCGCCGCCGATCCCTCGGAGGACGTGATCCGCTTGCTCGAGCCACACCGGTTCGCACTGGCGCGCTTCGGCGAATGGCTGCTGGGCGCCGCGCTGGCCGAGCGCTACGTGCAGGGATCGCTCACCCGGAGCTTCGGCGGGCGCTGGCGCACCTCGGCGCGCGGCTGGTTGGCGCGCACCGTCGCCGGAATCGCCGTCTGCGCAGCGGCCGTGGCGGCGCTCGGCGGGCAGAGCCCGGACCTCGACGTCCCCGCGACGCTGCTCTTCACGCTGCTCACCGGTGGCCTGATCGCCTGCGAGACGGCGGGCGAGCTACGACCGAGCGAGGCGAGCCGGCTCGTTGCCTCCTGGCTCGGCAGCCGTTCCTACAGCCTCTACCTGGTGCACTTCCTGACGCTGGGAATGGTCGGGGAGGTCGCGGCCCGGCTGCTGGGGATCGACAAGCAAGCCGCTGGGGGAAGCGCTCTCTGGCTGGGTGTCACCCTCGTCGGCGTCGCGGCCGCCCTCACCGCGGCCGAGATCCTGTTCCGTGCGGTGGAGGCGCCGAGCCACCGGATCGCGCGCCGGCTCGGCCGCCGGGATGCACCCGCCATGGTGTTGCGGGAGGAACCGGGGCAAGAGGAGAGCTCAGCGCGAACACATTAGATCCCCGAGGGGAGAAGGGCCCACAGCCGAATCCTCGTTGCGCGATCTTTCGCTGCGGGACGCCACCTCTCCGCAGGATGCGAAGACCGGTGGCCCTCGACTCTCGAAGGCGGATCGAGACCGTCGACCCGGCCACCGTCGAGAGCGGCGGAGCGGAGTCCCATGGCGAGGGCGGCCGCTCCCGCAGGCGCCGCTCGCCGGCCGGGGTCGGAGCCGATCCCGACGGAGATGACGCTGACGACACCGGACGATGTCCCGCTCCGAGGTGACCGTGCACCTCTCCCCCCGGATCGCCCTCGCGCCACTCCTGCTCGTCCTCGCCGCCGCCTGCCAGGACGGCGGCTCGCAGGCCGTCGCCGCCCAGCCCAGCAGCGACGCCACCCCTCCCGTCGTCCAGTCGGCGGATCCCGTGTGCGCGAACGTCTCGAAGAATCTCCCCTTCGACCGGGACGGAGACGGCGCTCTCGACACGGTCTGCGCCGACGACTTCGACGGCGACGGCGCGCTCGAGACGGACGACCTCCAGGACGCGATCGACGCGCTCGACGACGCGGACGGCCGGCTGGTCGTCGCCCTCGCCGGGGACTACGCCCCCCCTGCGAATCCGGACCTGCGACCCCGCACCAACAAGGTGTTGATCGCCCTGCCCGACCACACGGAGCTGCGCTGCGTCGCCGGGGTGGTGCTGAACGGGCCCTCGGGCACCGACCCGTCCCAGGACTACGCGGTGGTCGGCAACGCGAGCACCAGTCACGGAAACGTCGACGTGGCGCTCGTGGGCTGCGAGATCGACGGCGGCGCCCCCGACCTCTACGACGGTACTGACTACTCGACACGCCTGCGGATCGGCGTCTACTTCCGCCGGACCACGGGCGCGCGCGTGGAGGATTGTCACGTCCACCATACCTATCACAGCGGCCTCTATACCTCCCGCTCCCAAGGGGATGTGTTCCGCAACAACCTGGTCGAGGACGCAGGGGGCTTCGGCAACACGAACGTCCTCACCCGCACGGCGAAGCCCTGCATCTACGCCTACGCCTCCGACGGAATCTCCGTCGACGACTTCGTCGCCGAGGGCAATCACCTGGTGCGCTGTGCGGCGTCCGGTCTCAACACGCGCGCCAACACCACCAATCTCGAGCACGAGGCGGTCCGCAACCTGGTCTGGCGCGACAACATAATCGAGCACACCGGCTACGCCGTCGGAACCGCGGCCCGACCTCCGACGCTGTACTCGAAGTGCATGAGCCTGCGCGGCACCGAGGGGGCGCAGATCCTCGACAACGTGTGCCGATCCGCAGGAGCCCTGACGATCTGGGACGCCGCCGACGGCTACCGCAGCGACGGCGACGACAACGCCAACTCCGACGTGCGCATCGAGCGGCTGCTCGTCGAGGACGCGGACGCCTCGGCCGGCATCTGGATCGGTCGTCACGTGGACGGACTCGTGCTGCGCGACGTCGAGGTGGACGGCACGCGCGCCGACGACGGCTCGCCCCTCGACCTGCCCTGCCTGGTCCTCGAGACCCCGCTCCGGGGCGCCCTCTTCGAACGGGTGGCGCTGCGCCACTGCGGCGCCGAGGGGCTGTACGAGCTGACGACCGCCGGGAGCGGCGCGGTTCCCGGGGAGGAGCTGGCGCTGCGCGACCTGGCGATCGAGTCCACCGACCTGGTCGATCCGACCGGCGGCGCGCTGCGCGCCGGGCTGCGGCTGCGCGGACCCCACCGCGGCCTCACGATCGAGCGCCTGACCGCGCGCCAGGCGACCGGACCGGAGGTGTGGTTCGAGGGGCCGCTCGTCGATGCGACGCTCTCGGACGTGACGGTCGACGGCGTGGACCCGGGCTGGCTCGGCGCCTTCACCGAAGCTGTCGCGCCGGCGTGCTCGGCGGCGATCGACCACCAGTGGATCACGGTCCGCGATGCGGTCGCCGAGAACGACTGCGACCTCGCTCCGGGGAGCACCGGGACGACCGCCGCGCGCTGTGCGTGCCGCGGCGGGAGCTGGGTGCCGAAGCCGGCCTCCGCCGACCGGCCCGGAATCGAGTTCCGCGACGCCGGTCCCTCGTCGGGCGTGACGCTCCTGCGTGTGTCCGTCTCGAACGCGCGCCATCAGCCGGGCGTTCGCGTGATGGGCGGCGTGACGGACTGGACGATCAGCGGGATCACCGGCATCGACGACAGCGAGGCGACCGATCTCCCGCAGATCTCGGCCCTGGAGCTCCCGAGTCGCAGCTCGGACGTCGCCGTCAGCAAGGCGTCTTGTCTCGGCACGGGCCCGGGATCCGACTGTGTCACCTACGCGGACGAGGCGGCACCGTGACACGGCGGCGCGGGGCGGCCGGCTAGGGCGCCATCGAGACGCAGTGCTCCCGCAGGCGCCGGTAGAGCCCCTGCGCCTCGGCATAGAGCGGGTGCCCGAGCACGACCTCCCGGAACGACTCCTTGAGAGCACGCCGCTTTTCGGAGGGGAGCGGCATGTTCGTCACGTGTCGCGACTTCCCCTCCGCGTCCATCCGGTTGAGGATGAACTCCTCGGTCCGGCGGTCGGCATCGGCGCCGTCCTCGTGCAGGGCGAAGCGCGTGCCGAAGCGCTGGTTGACCCGGCGGATCACACCGTTCCAGTCCGCGAGCACCGTCTCGAAGTCCGCGAGAACGAGCCCGTCGAGATGGCCCTCGATCCAGCCGTAGAAGTCTACGTAGCGCCCCAGCGCGTCGTCGGGTCGCGGCCTGCGCATCGCGACGAGCGTGGAGAGGATCAGGTCCGGCGGCTGGCGGATCAGCACCAGGGTGGGAATGCGGTTGCGGAGCGCGGCGGCGACGTTGGCGACCACGTGCGTGTGATGGGCGACCACTGCGTCGGGGTTCGCGAGTCGGAACTTCCGGAATGTGCTGGAGTTGGCGGACCGGGGATAGGCCTCGATGCAGATCTCGGTCCTGCCCGGGTGCACGCCGAGCTGGCCCCGGCCCTTCCAGCGCAGGTAGAGGCCGAGCAGCAGCGGCGAGTGCCGCGCCCAGGTGCGCAGGGGCCTCTGGGTCATGCCGCGCGCGTCCGCGCCGGGCCTCCTGCCACCGCGGCGAGCGTTTCCTCGATCACCCGGCCGAAGCGGTCCAGGAAGACCTGCTCGGAGAACGACTGAATCGCGTGGCGGCGCCCGTTCGCCCCCAGCCGGGCTGCGAGCTCCGGGTCCTCGAGCAGGCGCAGCGCGCTCTCGGCGATCGCGGCGGGGTCCTTCGGAGGCACGACGAAGCCACACTCGCCGGCCTCGATCAGGTCCGGGATCCCACCGCGGTCGCTTCCGACGATCGGCCGCCCGGCGAGCATCGCCTCGTAAGCCACGAGCGGAGAGTTCTCCAGCCACATCGAGGGGATCACGCAGGCCCGCGCCGCGCCGTAGATGCGGGTGAGCTCCCGGTTGGGAAGGCGGCCGCGAAAGTGCACGCGGTCGGCCACGCCGAGCGACCCGGCCAGCTCCGCGAGCCACTCCGCGAGCGGGCCGTCGCCGACCACCACGAGCTCCGCCGAGGGATGCCGCTCCAGCACGATCGGCATCGCCCGGATCAGGAACTCGACGCCCTTCTGGTGGGTCAGCACGCCCGTGTAGACCAGCGTCTCCGAGTGCGCCGGAGAGGGCAGCTCCTCGCGCACCGACATCGGAGAGAAGTACGGAACCCGCGTGACGAGCGGGAAGCCGAAGCGCCTGAGATACTCGCTGAGGTAGCGGCTCGGCGGCATGAAGTGCGTCACGACGCGCCGCGCCGCCCGCTGCCAGGCCCATTGGAGCCCGACGTGGAAGGGGAGCTGGCGGGCCGGAACGCAGCCGTGGTGAACGCACTTCCACCCCGCGCCGCCCTCGCAGGGCTCGAGGTCGTCGGCGTGGACGAGCCAGCCCGTCGGACACAGGATGGTGCCGCCATGGAACATCTGGATCACGGGGTGACCCCGGAGCGCGGCCAGAACCGAAAGCGGGTACTTCGTGTCCATGTGGAGGTGGATCAGATCGGGCTGCACGCGCCGCACGTAGCGCCGCAGGGCCCGGTAGACCCCGGGATGGAACGTGAACTTGAAGACCTTCCGCAGCCAGATCGATCGCGGCTCGCCCTTGCGAAGCATGGGGCCGCTCTCGTCGCCCCCGTCCTCGTCGCCGAAGCCGAACACGAAGACCTCGTAGCCGGCCCGGCGCAGCACGTCGACCTCCTTGAGGAAGAAGGTCTCGGCCCCGCCCTTCTCCTCGAGCAGGTTGTGCACCATCAGGAGCCGGCGCGCCCCGGCTCGCGGCGGCCCGGACCCGTCCGCCTCAGCCGACATTCGACCGCCCCCCGCGACACTCTGTCTCACCGAGTTCGAGGTATCCGAGCTCCCGGAGCAGCGGCTCCAGCTCCTGCTCCACTTCGCGCTCCTGCTCCGGCGTCAACGTCGCCGACCACTGCTGCACCATGCGCCGGTCGATCTTCGCGAGGGCCGACGCGAAGAACGCCTCGCTCCGGGCGATTCCCGTGAACTCCTGGATCCGTTCGAGGATTCGCGCCGGGTCCCGGAGCAGATCCTCGAAGCGCAGCTCCAGGTAGCGGTCCGCCGGGAGCTCCCGGCCGTCGCAGCGGGAACAGGTCACCAGCGCCTCCCACTGTCTCGCCGAGGACAGATGGGGGGGAAGCGAGAGCCAGTCCCTCCACCCGGGCGGCTCGGTGCCCCAGTAGTGGCCGGGTCTGCCGAGGATGTTGGTCCGCCACACCGTGCGGAAGAACATCGGGACGTAGGCCGGCCAGTCGGTGAGGGGAGTCGCGCGAAGCCGATCCGTGAAGAAAGCCCCCTTCGTGGCGCGCCTGCGGATCTCGAGCATCGAGCGGACGACCGCCCGACCGTCCCGGATCAGGTTGAGGAACCGGGCATCCGGATACAGGGTCCGGATGAATTCGATGCGCAGGCAGTTGCTCGGCGTCTTCTCGAGGAAGCGCGTGCGGCCAGAGACATCCAGGAAGTCGCCGAAACGCCGATCGATGTAGCGGGCGATCCGCGGCGTCAGGTGCTCGGCGCGCAGCAGGTGGTCGCGCCGGTAGGCGTTGCCGTGCATCCAGATCGGCCGGGGCTCGCCCCAGTAGGCGACGTCCGGGTGCAGAGCCAGGAGCTCGCCGAGCAGCGTCGTGCCCGAGCGACCCGCGCCGATCAGGATGATCGGCTCACGCACGCGCCGGGGGAAATCGAGCGCCTGCCTCCCTCCCATCTCAGGCACCGGCGCCCGGGAACGCCTCTCCCACCCGATCGCAGGCGGTGTCCGGCGTCGCCGCGGCCAGCGCGGCGAGGTACGACCGGGCGCTGTTCGACCAGGAGAAGCGGGCGACGCGCGCGCGGCCCTTCGTCCGCAGCTCGCTCCTCAAAGCCTCGTCTCGCAGCACGCGATGCAGCTTCTCCGCGATGTCGTCGGGATCATGTGGGTCGCAGTACAGAGCGGCGTCGTGACAGACCTCCGGCAGGCAGGTGGTGCGGCCGGCCAGGACCGGCACGTCGTGGGTCATCGCCTCCAGGGGCGTGAGGCCGAAGCTCTCCAGCCGCGAGGTCACGACACAGGCCCGGGCACCGGCGTAGAGCGCGGCCACCCGGGCCGCCGGCTGCGGACCGAGGAAGCGCACGACCTCCTCCAGACGGTGGCGCCGGACGAGCTCGTCGAGTCGGCGCTCGTAGGCCGCGTCCACGACACCCCCCGCGATCAGGATCGCCGGGGGATCGCCGAAGCGCTCCCGGTAGCGCGCCGCCGCCTCGATCAGCGCCTCGTAGTTCTTGTGGAAGAAGAGATGCCCGACGGTGAGGACGTAGTCGCCCTCGGGCCGGTCCCCATCCTCAGAACCCGCCGCCGGACGGCCCACGCCGTGGGGGATCACGACGTGCGGGATGCGGTCCATGTCCCAGCGGGTCGCGGCCTCGCCCAGGGAGTCGCGCGTGAGGAAGACGTTCCCCTCCGCGCGTCGCATCGAAAAGCCCTGGATCGCGCGCTGGAGCCAGATGTAGGCATCCACCTTCCAGGTGCGCGACACCGGAACGCGGGTGAACACGTTCGAGTTCTGCCACACGGACACCTGGGGCACGGGGCTGCGGAAGATCGCGAATCCTCCCAGGCCCAGCAGCGCGTCGTATCCGCCCTGGCGCAGGACGCCGGGGAACACGACCTGCTGCCACCAGGTCCGCCTGCGCAGCGACGCGAGCCCGGGCTGGCGGATCACGCGGACGTTGTCGGGAAAGGGATGCGCGGCGAGCGCGTCGGAGACGCAGAACAGGTCGAAGCGCGTCTGCGGCCGCTCCTCGGCCATCGCGTGGCTGAGATCCCGCGCCACCGACACGCCTCCGCCGACGACCTGGCTGAGCGCGTCGATCGCGACCCGGGCCATGGAGGCCGGGTCCCCGGCGACCGGTCTGGCTGAAACCGATGCGAGATCGAGCACTTGCCCGGACATTGGCGGAGATTACCGCGCGCCCACCGGGCCAGCCAGCGCGCCGGCGGCGCGTTGCGCGCCGATCACGTCGCGTATCCCAGCTCTTCGAGCGGCAGCCCGGTCAGCTCCTTCGTGCGGCGGTTGCTCACGGCGTAGTCCTCACCGAGCACCGACTCGATCACCTCCCTCCACGCGTCGCCCCGCGAATGGCGGAGCGAGCGCGGCAACGCACGCTCGGCGAGCTCGAGGGCACGGACCAGCCCGGCGTGGAAACGGGGCGACTCGAACATCCCGGTCGGATTCAGGCGGTCGCGCACCAGCACGCGGTTGAGAGGCCGCTTCACCAGCAGGGCCAGGTCCGACAGCGCCACGTTCTCCCGCTGGTCGGGGACCGGCCCCGTGCCGCGGGCGCCGGCGAACTCGGCGATGCGGGACACGAAGGCCTTCGGATCCTCTCGCAGCGACTCGTAGCAAAGGACCAGGACGCGGCTCGAGTCGAACAAACGGCGGTAGCCGTCGATCAGCGCGTCGTACTCGAAGAACGCGGCGCTGAAGGCGGGGGCGCGCGCCTGACCCTGGACGCTCGGCGCGAGGTAACGCCGAAGCGAGAGCGCGCCCCCTTCGCGGAGATACTGGCGATAGACGGAACGGATCATGTCGCGCTGCTCGCGGATCACGATCAGCACGCGCGCCTCGGGCCAGACGGCGGCGAGCCTCTCCGCGATCGTCCGCCGGTCGTAGCCGCCGGAATGGGGGTTTCCCGAGAGCCGCTCGTGGGACAGGACCGCGACCGATCCGGCGCCGTTGGCGCGCTCCCAGCCGGGCTGCAGCGCGCGACGCGTCGGCTCGGCGGCGAACTTCATCGGATCGACCAGGACGAAGCGATCCAGGATCTCGGCGCGCGGCCAGGGCGACGCAAACCCCCACTCGGCGTTCTCGAAGATCGCGTTCTGGAGCCAGGTCGTCGCGGTCTTGTGCAGCCCGATGTGGACGAGGACGGGCTCGCGCGGAGAGGCGCTCATCGTCCGGTCCGCGCCGCCGCGGCCCGCCGGCGCAGCCACCACTCGTCGACGCGCCGGCGGAAGCCCTCGACGTCCTTGCGCGTCACGACCACCGCGTCGCGAACCCCCATCCCGGACTCCCGCACGAAGGCGACCAGCATCAGCGCGAACTGTAGTCCGTAGGAGCCCACGCTCGCCGCGGCGGCGCCCAGGATCCCGAAGCGCGGGATCCACCATAGGTTGAGCAGGACGTTGACGGTCGTGGCGACGAGTAGGATCGCGACGGTCTTCGTCTGCTGGGACCGCGCGGTGAAATAGCGCGCGAGGACCAGGGCCGGCGCCAGGGAGATCGCGGCCGGCAGCAGCAGCAGGAGCGGTGCGACCGAGGGTCGATACTCCTCGCCGAAGAGCAGGGGCACGAGGATCGGCGAGGCGACGGCGAGGATCGCCGCCGTCGCCACCACCGAGAGCACCGAGCTCCGCGAGACGCGCGCGACGAACGCGTCCGCGACGGCGTCGCTCTGTCCGGTGATGGCGGGAAACATCGCCAGGGCGATCGACATCGGGATCATCCGGACCCGGTTGATCACGCTCACCGCGACGGCGTACACCGCCACTGCCTTGGGATCGGAGACGATCCACGCGATCAGCAGGATGTCGAGGCGCTGGTGCAGCGTGATCAGCACCTGCTGGAGCGTGCTCTC
Source organism: uncultured Spirochaetales bacterium (assembly GCA_964653555.1). GTDB lineage: Bacteria > Myxococcota_A > UBA9160 > UBA9160 > SMWR01 > JAHEJV01. The sequence goes on from CAZZFT010000040.1 coordinate 16,322, forward strand.
GAAGCCGAAGCGCAGGCTCTGGCGAATCTCGTCGAAGGGGAAGCGCAGGTCGAGACCGGAGCGGCGCAGCACCAGCGCCGTCAACACGACGCCCGAGACGCCCCAGCCGACGAGCGTCCCGACGAGGGCGGTCGACGCGTGGCGCTCGAAGAGCACGGCGATCCCGACTCCGACGAGCACGAGCAGCGCCGAGCCGAGGCGATAGCCGTTGTGGAGGGTGAAGTCGCCGAGCCCGCGGGCGACGCCGGTGAACGTGAGGCCCGCGAGCTGGAACGGGATCGTCGCCAGCGCGAGGTAGAACACGCGGGAGTCGGCCCCGGAGAGGAAGCGGGCCCGGAGCTCGTCCTGCAGCGCAAGACACACCGAGACCGAGATCGCCGACGTCAGGAGCGTCACCCAGAGCGCAGCGCCGGCGACGCGACCTGGCGCGATCCCCACGCTGCGCAGGCGGTAGATCGCGGTGGGCGCCCATCCCAGGTTCATCACGATCACGATGATCCCGGCGAACTCCACGGCGACGGCGTAGAAGCCGCGGTCCGAGACGGACAGGCCCCGCGCGAGCACGATCCCGGTCAACAGCGCGATCGGCGTGATCACGGCCTGGGTCGCGAGGACCGAGACGGACGTTCGCAGGAAGGACATCGCGACGATCGGACCCGCTATGCTCCGGCCCGCTCGTCGGCGGAGAGAGACCCGAGCGAAAGAGGCGGTCGGTGGGAGTGGCGGGTGTGGAGGTCCCGAGCAGCAGCGAGCGAGCACCCGACTTCTTCATCGTCGGCGCGCCGAAGTGCGGCACCACTGCGCTCAGCGAGTATCTCCGGCAGCACCCCGACGTCTTCCTCTCCACTCCGAAGGAGCCGTTCTTCTTCTGCGAGGACTTTACCGGCGTTCGGCGCCCCCGAACATGGGACGCCTACCGGCGTCTCTTCCGAAGAGCGCCCGAGGGCGCCATCGCCGGCGAGGCGTCGGCGATGTACCTCTACTCCGAGGTCGCGATCGCGAACATCCGGCGTCGCTGCCCCGGGGCCCGGCTGATCGCCCTGTTCCGCAACCCCGTCGACCTCGCCCAGGCCTTCCACTCGGAGATGGTGTACGGGCAGAACGAGGACGAGCTGGACTTCGTCCGCGCCTGGGACCTCCAGGCGGACCGGCGGAAGGGAGTCCGGCTCCCACCCCAGGCCTGGGAGCCGCGCTTCCTGCAGTACCGGGCGGTGGCCTCGCTCGGCAGCCAGCTCGAGCGGCTGCTCTCGGTGTTCCCCGCCGACCAAGTGCTGACCCTCCTTTTCGACGACTACGTCCGGGACACCGCCGGCGCCTACGAGCGGGTGCTCGCCTTCCTCGGCGTGGCCCCGGACGGGAGGAGGGAGTTCCCCGCGGTGAACGAGAACAAGCGGATCCGGCGCCGCGGACTGGCGCGCTGGACCCAGCGTCCACCGGCCGCCATCAGTCGGGCGGTGGCGTCCGCCAAGCGCGCGGTCGGACTGGAGCGCGTGCACCTGCTCGGTCCCCTTCGCCGCGCCAACCTCGAGCGGACCCCGCGCGAGCCCCTCCCGACGGACTTCCGCCGGAGACTGATCGGCGAATTCGACGGCGAGATCGAGCTCCTGGCCCGGCTGCTCCGGCGGGATCTCTCGTCCTGGCGGACGTGACCGTGGGCCGCCCCGAGGGGGAGCGGCCTGCGGCGCGGCGGGATGCCAGTATCGGGGTCGGCCGACCGATGGGAGTGGCGATGGCGGCGGAAGATCGCGAGGAGGTGGCACGGCGACCCATCTCGCTGGGGGTGCTGATGGTCGTCCCCATGGTGTGCCTGGGGTACGCGATCCTGGCGTTCCTGAATCCCTTCCTCCGCAGCTCTCCGCTCGCCGTGATCGTGTTGTCCCTGCTGTTCAGCCTGAGCATCAGCGCCGTCATCCTGGGAACCGGACGAGACCCCCTCGACCCGTTCCGCCTGATCAGCGCCTGCTTCGCCCTCACCTACTGCGTCGCCCCGCTCTTCGCCTCGGGGTACGACTGGTACGTGCACGATCCGGTGCCGTCCCTGCTCTGGAAGGGCAGCGTGATGGCGCTGGTCGCCTATCTGATGATCGCGGCCGGCTATTTCCTGCCCTTCCGGCGCTCCGGACCGGACTCGAGGAGAGCGTTTCGCATGACCGTTCGCCGCGACGTCTGCATGATCGTCGCGGCCGCGCTGTTCGCCGTCGGCTTGCTCAGCTTCACGGTACTGTTCTTCACCGCAGGCGGCGTCCAGGAGATCCTGGGCGGCGAGGAGAGCCGCACGGACGTGGCTCGCGGGGTCGGATACCTCCTTCACGCCAGCAACTACATGTACGTCGGCGGGGCGCTCTACTTCGTGACGAAACTCGTGTCCCGCCGGCGCCCCGCGGCGGTGTCGTGGATCTGGGGTTGGCCGCTGCTGGGCGGCGCATCCATGTTCATCATCCTGCAGGGCCGCTCCCTGGCAGTCATCGGCCTGATCAGCTTCGTCGTGATCTCCAACTACCTGATCCGGCCGCTGCGGGTCTCACGCGCCACGGTGTACGTGATCGTTCTGATGGTCCTCGCCATCTTCGTCGGCTATGCGAGACAGCCCACCGTGAAGGGGCTCCTGCTCACGAATCCCGCCGCCGTGGTGAAGGAGGTGGCCGACAACTTCGGCCCGCTCCTGGACACCTTCCTCGGGCACTCGATGAACCGCATGAAGCAGGCGATGCTGGTGCTGGACCACTTCCCGCGGGACGCGCCCCATCGCTGGGGCTCCACCCTGTTCACCGCGTTCAACCCCGTCTTGCGACTGATCGGGCTGGGCGAGGAGCAGAACTTCCCCCTGGGCCGGACGTTCCTGCAGCTCGCTCTGCCCGAGCTCTCCACCTCGCACGAGTCGGGGTTCCACCCCTCGCTGCTGGGCGAGATCCTGGTGAACTTTCCCTGGTACGTCGCACCGCTTCCGCTGTTCCTCTACGGCTCGATGGTGCGGTGGGTCTACCAGCGGCTGGTCGCCTCCCGCCGCGATCCCGTCTCGCTCGCGATCTACAGCGTCATCGTGTTCCGGATCATCGACATGGTGATCGTCGGGATCGGCCAGCTGTTGTTCCCGATCGCGGTCCTCGGCACCCCGCTGCTGGTGCTGCGGCCGCTGCTGGTCCGTCCCGCGGACGCGCCCGTGGGCGCGGGAGTACCGGGATCCTGCGCGTCGTCCCATGTCGCGACGGGCTGAACGACTCCCGATCGCCATCCTGGGGTGCGCCCTGATGACCTGCGGCGCCGGCGGCGGGCCCGTTCCGCCGAGCCCGCAGGCGGTGGGCGCGGAGGCTGAGGAGGTGCCGGCGCCCTTCCAGCCGGTGCGGGTGCAGTCGCCGAGCGAGGGCGAGGGCCCCCTGGAGATCGGGGTGTGGGGTCGCGTCTACCGCTTCGAGCGCGGTCCGCTCCCGGCCGGGCTCGCCTCCCAGGACATCGACCTGTGGCTGCGCGCACCGCGCTTCGAGGCCGACGCGTCAGGGGAGCCCTCGGAGTTCGTCTGGGACCGTCCGCGCGTCGTCTCCGCGAGCCCAGCCCAGGTCGTCCTGGAATGCGCGGGCCGCGCCGGTCCCGTCTCGGCGAGCGCCCGGACGCAGGTGGAGTTCGACGGCATGCTGCGCGTGGATCTCCGACTGACCGCGGAGCAGGAGGTCCAGCTCCACCGCTTCTCCTACGAGCTCGCCTTTCCCCGGTCGGTCGCTCAATACGTCACCCACCACCTCCAGTACGACTACGAGAACCTGCGCGCCGACAAGAGCCAGCTCGTCGCCTCGGCGGGACGGGCGCCCTCCCAGGCGACGTCCCTGCCCTTCGTCCCGACCGTGTCGATCGGAAACCGCCAGGTGGGCATCGAGTGGTGGACCGAGACCAACGTGGGCTGGAAGAGCCCGCCCGGTCGCGACCCCATCGAGCTCGTCCCAGACGACGCGGGACTGGCGCTTCGCGTGACCCCGATCCGCGGCGACGTGTCGCTGGCGCCCGGCGCCGACTGGTCCCACACCTTCGCCCTCTTTCCCCTTCCCGTGCGCGAGGCGCCGAGCCGCTGGCGCTCGTTCGTCTTCGGACCTCCGGACCAGGCGAAACGCTTCGGGAAGGACTCGGGCGATCACTTCGTGTTCATCGCCTTCCCGGGCCACTTCGAGGCCCTCTGGCACGGGCTGCCGGCCTCCAAGGACGACGACGCCCAGCGCCGTCTCCGAGCGAGACTCTCCGCCGACGGCGTGACCTACATCCCCTACGGAAAGCTGAGCGCGGTGCCGTCGCTGCATCCGCGCGCGATGGCCAACGCCGACCAGTGGGCCGCCACCCATCGCCTGTTCACCAGCCCGCCGGCGAGCGAGCGGCGGTTCCTGCTCTCCCAGGGCTGGAAGCCCGGCACCCCGTACAGCTACGCGGCCTGTGTCGAGGCGCCCGGCTACCTGGACTGGATCCTCGAGGAGAACCTCGCGACGCTGCGCCGCGAGCACCTCGGCGGCCTCTACTTCGACCTCGCGGGCATCCTCGAGCCCTGCCAGCGGCCTCCCTACGTCTCCGATCCCGATCGGGAGCAGCGCTGGAGCTACTTCGCGCTGCGCGACTTCTACAAGCGCCTCTACATCGCGGTGAAGAAGCAGAGTCCGGAGACGCTGATCACCATCCATGCCCAGGGAGAGCCGCGCGCGCTCGCGGAGTTCGTCGACTACATGTTCGTGGGAGAGGCGCTGAACGTCCTGTTCCGCGACGGCCACTCCTGGCGCGACCTCGAGAAGCATCCGGAGCTGTACGATCCCGACTACTTCGCGCTCCCGACCGGCTTCCTCGAGGCGCTACTGCTTCCCCGCGTCGGTGGAGTCACGAGCCTGCTGCCCCAGGTCCGCCGCGGCAAGTACCCGGTCGATCCACGGCGGGTCGCCCGCCGTACGCGCGAGCTGCTCGCGATCACGCTCGTGAACGACATGCATGTGTTCGTGTCGAACAGCGACGCCGAGACGCGGGTTCCCGTGTATCGCGCTCTCGACCGGTTCGGAAGCCTCGACGAAGCGCGTCTGGATCCCTGGTGGGAGCCGACACCAGCGATCCGACACGATCCCGGCCTCCGCGTGACGGCGTATCGGAAGCCCGACCGGGTCCTGCTGATCGTGGCCAACTGGGGAGATCGGCCGATCGAATCCGCAATCGTCCTCGACCCCGCTGCGCTCGGCCTCCCCGGAGCTTCGAGCTTCCGAGACCTCGAGCATCCGCGGGCGAAAGCGCGCGCGCTGCGCGAGGGATCCTTCGAGGCGAAGGTCCCCGCCCGGGACTTCCGCCTCTACCAGGTCGAATAGCTGGCGGAATTCCGTCGATTTCCTCGTCGACCGCTCCGGGACTAGCGGAGCGATCGGGTCAGTAGACCTCGCGCTCGGTCGAGGAGGCGCCGCGTCCAGGCGGAGGGGATGCGATCGCAGCGACCCCGTCCTGGACGACAGTCCAGGATGACGCTCTCGAAGCGTCGGATCCCGTATCGCTCGTGGAATGCACGCAGCGATGGAACCCAGAACGACTGAAGGACGTGCAGGGTGATGTCCAGACCGAGGCGCGACGCTCGTTCGCGCAGCGCGCCCTCGAGCGCGTTCCCTCCGTCGGCGAGCACCGGCCCTGCCGACATGATCCATGCCTGTCCCGAGCTGCGCAGCAGCGCGGGAAGGCGGTCCGCGAACGCCAGCGTCAATGCGATGCCGAGCTCGCCTCCGTCTCCGTCGATGCGCTGTGCACGCTCCTCCTCGGGGTAGAACATGAACGGGGCATTCCACACCACTCGATCGAAGCGACCGAGGTCGAGCGCCGCGTCGAGAGCGTCGCGCACCTCGATCCGGCAGCGCGTGCGGCGGTTCGCGTCGGCGTTGAAGCGCGCCACCCGGGCGGCCCTCGGATTGATGTCGATTCCCACCGATTCCTCGGCCGCGGCCGCGGCCGCGAGCGCGGCCAGGAGGATTCCCGAGCCGGTGCCGACGTCGAGCACGCGCCCGCCGACGTCGTTCGAGCGGGCGCGAACGAATTCGAGCAGGTGCAGCGAGTCCTGACCGATGTGCACCTTGTTGCGGAATGAGACCTCCTGCGGGTCCACCACCAGACGCAGATCCTCGACGGGAACGACCGCGAAGCGCGACACCCAGCCGGACGTCCCGGGCTCGAGCAGGCCGAGTCGCTTCCAATGCGCGAAGGCGTCGCCGAGAAGTCGATGCCACTCGCTCTCGTTCAAGGCCTCTCGCAGCACCAGAGCTCGCCAGCAGCGCTTCGCGTCGCGCGGCAGCCACCCACCGTACAGCCACCAGAGGGCGGAGGGGTCGAGACTGGAGGTGCCTCCGCGCAGATAGCGGTTCAGGATCCGAAGCTCGTGTCCGATGGGAAGCCCGATCCTCTTCGGCGGGGGAATCCGTTCGGAGCCCGCGAAGGGAAGGTCCCGGAGCACCTCGGCGACTTCGTCGCCGAGCAGATCGATCCAGTCCGAGGCGGACTTCGCGGTCGTCATCCCCTGCCCGGTACAGCTAGCATTTGCCCTGCGATTGCGGCAGCTTACGAATGCAGATGGCCCGTTCCCTGTTCCGCTACCACGCGACGCTGGGTCACCAGTTCATCCCCGGACTGCGGGCGCGAGTCGATCACGAGGGCGGAGGCTACCTGCTGCAGACCAACGCCGCCGGCTTTCGCTGCCGCCACGAGTTCGTCGAGCGCCGTACGCCGAGCCTATCCCGGATCCTGTTGTTCGGGGACTCGTACACCGCCGGAGACGGAGTCAGCGACCGGTACCGCTTCGGCGACGTCCTGGAAGAGCTGCTGCCCGGCATCGAGGTCTACAACTTCGGCCTCCCCGGATCAGGAACCGACCAGCAGTATCTCGCGTGGCGCGAGTTCGGCTCCCGGATCGAGCACGACCTCGTCGTGATCGCCGTCCTGGTCGAGAACGTACGCCGGGTGGTTGCCCGCTACCGCCCCTTCCAGACCCTGGAGGGCGATGATCTGGTGCTGGCAAAGCCCTACTTCACCCTGGATGCGGAGGACCGTCTGACCTTGCACCAGGTGCCCGTTCCTCGCGATCCGCTGGAGGATCCGGACCGCCACCGGGAGGCGGTGGACCGGGGCGGGCGCTTCCAGTGGCTGCGGGAGGCGATCAACCGCCTGGGTCCCGACGTGAAGGATCGCATGCAGAGGCTCACCCGCTATCAGCCGCTCCCCGAGTACAACCATCCCGAGAACCGGGATTGGCGGCTGCTTCGGGCGATCCTGAAGCGCTGGCTCGACGAGATTCGCGTGCCGGCGATCGTGTGTCCGATCCCGCTCTACCAGTACGTGGAGAAGACCGCTTCCGCCGAAGCGTATCGGGCTCGCTTCCGATCCCTCCACGCACCGCCCCGCGTCCGCGTGCACGATCCGTTGCCCGATTTCCATCGCCATACGGCCGCCGAGCGCCGGCGCTTCCGCTTCGAGCACGACTGCCACCTGACACCCGCCGCCCACCGCGTCCTGGCCGAGTCTCTGGCGGGCTGCATCGGACCCCTGGTCGAGCGCAGGGCCGCCTGACCGTGGCGACAATTCTCGGCATCTCGTGCTTCTACCACGATTCTGCCGCCGCCTTGGTGCGGGACGGCGAGATCGTGGCCGCGGCCCAGGAAGAGCGGTTCAGCCGCAAGAAGCACGATCCGCGCTTCCCGCGTCACGCCGTGAACTACTGTCTCGAGGAGGCGTTCATCGAGCCCGACGAGCTCGATGCGGTCGTGTTCTACGACGATCCCATCCTGTCCTTCGACCGCGTCGTGAAGTCCTTGCTGGCGGTGGCTCCGCGGGGGGAGGATCAATGGTCGAAGGCCGGCCCCTCCTTTCTCGGCGTGAAGCTCTTCGCCGGACGTTATGTGCGGGAGATGCTCGGCCGGGAGGTTCCGATCCTCTTCACGCGACACCACCTCTCCCACGCGGCCTCCGCCTTCTACCCGTCCCCCTTCGAGCGCGCCGCGGTGCTCACCCTGGACGGCGTGGGCGAATGGGCGACGACGAGCATCGCGCTCGGCGAGGGCTCGCACCTGCGTACCCTGAAGGAGGTCCACTACCCCCACTCCATCGGCCTCTTGTACAGCGCCTTCACCTACTACTGCGGATTCAAGGTGAACTCGGGCGAATACAAGCTGATGGGGCTCGCGCCCTACGGCGCGCCCCGTTACGCCGACCGGATCCGGGAAGAGCTCATCTCCGTTCGGCCCGATGGATCGTTCCGACTCCACATGGAGTACTTCGGCTACCTCGACTCGGACGTCGTCACGAACGCGCGCTTCGATGATCTGTTCGGGGGAGCCGCACGGAAGCCCGAGTCGAGGATCACGCACCGCGAGATGGACCTCGCCGCCTCGATTCAGCAGGTGACCGAGGAGGTCGTACTCGCCCTCGCGCGCCATGCGCGCGAGGTGACCGACGCCACCGACCTGTGCCTCTCCGGCGGCGTTGCCCTCAACTGTGTCGCCAATGGCGTGCTGCTGAGGGAGCGGATATTCGACCGCCTGTGGATCCAGCCCGCCGCGGGCGACGCGGGTGGAGCGCTCGGAGCAGCCCTGGCCGCCTCGCATCTGCGCTTCGGCGTGCCACGGAAATTGCGCCCCGATGGGCGCGACAGCCAGCGCGGCAGCTACCTGGGGCCGGCCTACTCCAGCGAGGAAGTCCGCGCCTTTCTGGATTGGCACGGATATCCGTACGAGGTGGTCGAGGACCGGCGCGCGCGGGCAGACCGGATCGCCGCGGCTCTCGACGAGGGGAAGGTCGTCGGCTTGCTCTCGGGACGCATGGAGTTCGGCCCCCGGGCGCTCGGCGGGCGCTCGATTCTCGGAGACCCGCGCCGCGCCGACACTCAGACGTTGATGAATCTCAAGATCAAGTACCGCGAGTCATTTCGCCCGTTCGCGCCGTCCGTCCTCGAGGAGCGCTGCGGGGACTACTTCGAGCTCGACGCGGAGAGCCCGTACATGCTGCTCGTGGCGCCCGTGCGGCAGGAGCGTCGGGAACCCTTCGACCGCAGCGCCTTCGACGCAGGCGACGACGATCTGCTCGCGATGGTGCGCCGGCCACGCAGCGACATTCCAGCCGTGACCCACGTCGACTACAGCGCGCGTGTCCAGACGGTGTCCGCCGAGGTGCAACCAGACTACCATGCCATCCTGGAGGCCTTCGAACGACGCAGCGGATGCGCCGTCGTGGTGAACACCTCCTTCAACGTGCGCGGAGAGCCGATCGTGTGCTCTCCCCAGGATGCCTACCGATGCTTCATGCGCACCGAGATGGAGCTGCTGGTGCTCGAGGACTGCCTGGTCTGGAAGGAGAAGCAGCCCGAGAGCGAGCGCGACGAGTCGTGGAGGCAGGAGTATGAACTCGACTGATGACGAGCGACGAGCTCGGCGCTTCTTCCGACGTCACCTGATCCCCGCCGCTCAGCGTCTGCGAGCGCGAGGCGTGACCTTCTTTCCCCTGGGACCCGATGAGGACGCCAGCTGGTTCTCGTCTCCGCCAGCGGGTGACTTCCTCGAGATCGGCGATCTCGAAGCCTCGTTGCGCGAACACTGGGAACGCGAAGGCCTCGACGAGCTCGCCCGGCTCGCGCGGGCCTTCGCGGACCTGGCCGACGCCCTGGAGATCCGGCAGCAGGACTCCGCGGACCTCTCTCCCTTCGTCTACGTCATGTACTGAGGAACCGGGGCCCTTGAATCCGATCAAGCTCGCGCTCGCCCGAGGCTTCGACACGACGGGGCTGAACCGCTTGATGCTGAGCGCCCAGAAGAAGCTCCTCTCCCCCTTCATCCGCGCCCTGAACTACCACGACGTGCCCGGGTCACACGCCCAGGCCTTCGATGAGCAGCTTTCCTTCTATCGCGAGCACTTCGTGCCCGTCGGACGCGCCGAGGTCGACCGCCTGCTGCGCGGAGAGTGGCCTCACGAACGTCCCGGCCTCCTGCTCAGCTTCGACGACGGCCTCCGCTCCCACGCCGAGGTGGTCGCCCCGCTCCTGGAGCGGCACGGCTTTCCCGGCTGGTTCGCGGTTCCCGCCGGGTATCCGGACGGCGAGCAGCCCGCAGACGAGCCTCCCGCCATGACCTGGGATCAAGTGCGCACCCTCGACGAAGGTCACGTGATCTGCTGTCACACCTACTCCCACCGGCGCCTGGCGGCCTCTCTCGACGAAGACGAGAGACGACACGAGATCGAGGACGCGAAGGCGCACCTCGAGCAGATGCTCGGACACGAAGTGGACGTCTTCGTATGGGTCGGTGGGGAGGAGTGGTCCTACAGCGCCGATGCCGCCCGCGAGGTCGAGCGTGCGGGCTTCCGCCTCGCGCTGATGACCAACAACGAGACCATCCGCCCCGGGGCGGAGCCGTTCCATCTCCAGCGCACGAACGTCGAGGCCGACTACCCGCCCTCGCTGATGCGGTTCAGCCTGTCCGGATTCTTCGACCTGATGTACGTCCCCAAGCGGCGCCGGGTGAATCGCCTCACCGCATCCTCGGCCTGACTCGGCCCCAAGGCCGGGCCCTCGGCTCACCCCGCTGCGATCCCCGAAGCGGCCCGGTACACGGTGACCGGGCCCTCGATCCGGTAGCCGGGCGCCGCCGCCGGAATCAGCCAGCAATCGCCCCGTTGGAGCGCGTGGCTCTGCTCGGTTTGGAGGCGACCCGATCCGTCGGTGCACAGCAGAAGCTCGACGCCGCGGCGCTCCGGGGCGTTGTACGCCGCACCGGCCGCGGGCTCGAGGACGGCGAGCTCGAACTCCTCGGCCGGCGTCGGGTAGCGGAATCCGGCCGGAGCGATCGCCTCGCGGTGAAGCGTCTCGATCGGACCGGAGCGGAAAGCGAGCGTGCGCAGCAGCTCCGGGACGTCGACGTGCTTCGGCGTGAGCCCTCCGCGCAGCACGTTGTCCGAGTTCGCCATGATCTCGATCGCGACGCCGCTCAGGTAGCAGTGCAGCTCGCCCGCGGGCAGGAACATCGCCTCGCCCGGCTCGAGCTCGACGACGTTGAGCAAGAGCGGCGCGAGCACGCCGATGTCGCCCGGGTGGTCCTGCGCGATCCGCGCCACCCAGCGCGCCGAGGGCAGCTCGGACACAGCCCCGCGCGCCCAGTCCGACGCCCGCTCGGCGACGCGCTCGCGGGCGGTCGGATCGAGCGCCATCAGCGCCTCGAAGAAGCCCGGGAGGCCGGCGCCCTCGGGTGCGCGGGCCCAATCGGCCAGCAGCGGCGCGAGGTCGCGGGCGCCCAGCGCCGCCAGGCCGAGACGGATCGCCTCGGGCTCGCGGAAGCGGTTCAGCGCCTCGAAGCGCGTCAACGCGCACACCAGCTCTGGCTTGGGATGCGGATCGCGGTAGTTGCGCCGGGGATCGTCGACGGCGATGCCGGCGCGGTTCTCGCGCTCGAAGCCCGCGCGCGCCTGCTCGGAGCTCGGGTGCGCCTGGATCGACAGCGGGCTCGCCACGGACAGCACCTTGAACAGGAACGGCAGCTCTCGCTCGAAGCGCGCGGCCACCCGCTCCCCGAGCACGGCGACCGGATCGGCAGCGATCCAGGCGTCGAGCGGGACCCGATCTCCATCGAGACGCACCTGCGCGGGGGCCTTGGGGTGCGCGCCGATCCAGAGCTCGGCGCACGGTCGCTCCGAGGGAGAGGTCCAACCGAGCAGCTCGGGGATCGCGGTCTTCGAGCCCCAGGGATAGTGCTGGATCGAGCCCTCGAGCCGGCAGGGACGCGTCGGATCCACCGCGCGAGAATCCCATCCGCGAGCATTGTGTGCCAGTGCGCCTCCGGTGGCCTCGGCCTATCGTCGGGTGCCGCGCCGGAGGCCCGGCAGCGGGTAGGGAGACTGGCCACTGTTCTCGCGAGCGGCTCGCACCCTGCGGACGCTGCGGCACCTTGGACCGGCGCAGGTCGCGCACCGAATCCATTACTGCTGGCGGCGCGCCCGCTGGCAGCGTGATCCGGCGGTGATCGACCTCCGCTACCGCCAGCGCGCCGCGGCGCTGCCCGCCACGCACTGGGATCATCCCGGACTGGCGCGCGTGGCGGCGTACCGCGTCGCCTCGCGACCCGATGCCGAGGCGCTCGCCATCGCGCGCGACGCGCTCGCCGGGCAATTCGCGTTCCTCGGTCGCAGCGAGTCGTTCGGCGCCGGGGTCGACTGGTTCCGGCCCGATCTCGACGTCGGGACCCGCCTGTGGAAGACCCTGCTCCACGAGTTCCCCTATGCGGTGGATCTCGCGCGAGCGGCGGCGGGCACGGAGGACGCGCGCTTCCGCACGCGCCTCTTCGATCTCTGCCGCCAGTGGCGCGCGGCCGCTCCGATCGGTTGCCGTGACTTCGCACTCGACGCGTGGAACGCGCGCGCGGTCGCGACGCGCCTGATGAACTGGGCCGTCGCCGGCCATCTGGTCGCGCTGGCGCCCGGTGATCCGGAGGCCGACTGGCTCGGTCGTGAGATCGGCCTCCACGGCCTGTTCCTGCGCGACAACCTGGAGCTCGACCTGCGCGGCAACCACCTGTTCCGCGACGCCGTCGGACTGGTGTTCGCGGAAGAGCTGGTGGGCGGCGTCCCCGACGCCCTCGCCTGCCTCGAGCGCCAGGTGGCCGAGCAAATCTTGCCCGACGGCTGCCACGTGGAGCGGGCCCCCTTCTACCACGCCCTGTGCACTCAGGACCTGCTCGAGGTGTGCCTCCTCCTCGGCGATCGAGCTCCCGGCTGGCTGGAGGACGCCCTGGGGCGCGCCACCGGCTTCCTGGCGGCGATCGCCCTCGGCGACGGCGAGATCCCCCTGCTGGGCGACGGCTGGCTGGGCGAGGTGAGCACGCCGGCCGTGCTCCGCGCGAGCGCGGAGGTGGTCTCGCCAAGGCCGCCCGCCGCTCCCGAGGGCCACGGCGGCCTGGTGCCTCTCCACGCCGGCCCCTGGCGCGCCGCGGTCCGGGCGGGGCGTCATGCCCTGGACGAGCAGATGGGGCACGCCCACGCGGACCTGCTGTCCTTCGACGCCAGCTGCGGCGTGGCTCGCGTCGTCACCGACACCGGGACGCTCCTCTACGATCCGGGTCCCGAGCGGCAGCGGATTCGCGCCACGGCTGCACACAACACCCTCCGCATCGACGACGAAGAGCAGATCGAGGCCTGGGGCAGCTTCCGCGTCGGGCGGCGCGGCCGCGCCCGCGTGCTGGCGCGCGGCCGATTGGGCAACCTGGAGTGGGTTTCGGCCTCTCACAACGCCTATGCCTGGCTCCCGGGGCGTCCCGTCCACCACCGCCTGATCGCCCTCGGCGAGGCGGGAATCCTGGTGCTCGACGCCGTCCTCGGGAGCCGCGAGCACCGCTTCGAGAGCTTCCTGCACGAACATCCCCAGGCGAAAGCGGCCGGCGTCCGCTTCGTCGCACTGGGCCCCGCCGCGACGCTCGACGAGGTGCCGCTGCACGAGCGCTTCGGCGAGAGTCGCCCGATGCGCCGGCACCGCGCCGCCGGTGAGTCGTCGCGCTGGCTGGCAGGCTGGTGGATCGCTCCCGAGGCGCAGCGCGAGAGGGTCGAGCAGCTCGAGATCTCCGGGAACCTCGTGACGCTGGGCCTCAGCGAGCCGCAACTTCGGCTCAGCTGGCGCCCCCACTCGACCGATCCGGAGCAGGCCGTCCGTCTTTGCTCCGCCTCCGGCGGATCTGCTACCTAGGCGACCCCGTGTTGGTTGGATTTCACCGCAGCCACGAAGCGAGCGTCGTGCTCCTTGCGGAGGACGGGCGGCCGGACTTTGCCGCCTCCGAAGAGCGCTTCAGCCGCATCAAGATGCAGGGTGGCTGGCCCGAGCTCACCGCGGCGCATGTCTCGAAGCAGTACGAGCTCGGGGGCGCGCGAGCCGTGCACGGCGGTCTGCCGCTCCAGCAGCGGCTCGGGCGGGAAGCGCGCCTCGCACTGTTCAATGCGACCCACGGAAGGCTCCAGGACGTCCACCCCAAGCGCTTCCGCAAGCTCCTCGATATGGCGCTCGGCCGCACGCGCCAGGGCGAGAGCGGCGTGTTTCCGGGCCTGCCCCGCACCTACGTCGATCACCACACCTGCCACGCGGCCAGCGCCTACTACCCCTCGGGCTTCGACGAGGCCGAGGTGGTGACGGTGGACGGCGTCGGCGACACCTACAGCTCGCGCGTCTTCCACGCGAAGGGCGGGCGCCTGACGCCGGTGGCGCAGCGCTTTCACACATCGTTTCCCCTCGGACACAACTACGAGTATCTCACCGCGATGCTCGGCTTCCATCCGCACCGGCATGCGGGAAAGATCACCGGGCTGTCGGCGCACGGGTCGCGCGACCACCGCTTACTCCGCCTCCTCGAGGAGTGGCTCGACGAGGTGTGGTCGGCGCGTCGCGGGCGCCCCTACTTCTTCATGCTGCACTCGACGCACGGGGAGACCGCCGGCGACCCCGCCTTCGACGCCGCGCTGCGCGAGCTGCGAGAGATCCGGCGCACCACCTTCGGCGACTGGTCCAACCAGGATCTCGCCTGGGCGATCCAGTACCTGCTCGAACGCGACGTCACCCGCATGATCGGAGAGGTGATTCCCCGAATCGACGGTCAGCCCATCTGTCTGGCCGGCGGGGTGTTCGCCAACGTGAAGCTGAACAAGCTGGTGAAGGAGATGGGCTTCGGAGCCGTCTTCGTGCAGCCGGCGATGGGCGACGGCGGCCTCGCCTTCGGCGCACCGCTCTGGCGGCTCGCCGAGGAGCGCGGCTCGCTCGCCCCCTACCGACTCGAGAGCGTCTACCTCGGCCCGGAGTACGACGAGAGCGAGATGCTCGCCGCGATCCGGGCCGAGGGCCTCGAAGCCCGTCGCTACGAGGAGGTCGAGCCAGCGATCGCGGCGCTGCTCGCCGACGGACGCGTCGTGGCGCGCTTCAACGGCCGGATGGAGTTCGGCCCGCGCGCGCTGGGAAACCGCTCCATCCTCTACCACTGCTCCGACGCCTCGGTGAACGATTGGCTGAATACGCGGCTCGACCGGACCGAGTTCATGCCTTTCGCGCCAGCGACCATCGAGGACGAGGCCCACGCCAGCTTCCGCGGGCTCCGGGGAGCCGAGCACACCGCCGAGTTCATGACCATCACCTCGGATTGCTCGGACCGCTTCAAGGAGACCTGCCCTGCCGCCGTGCACGTCGACGGGACAGCCCGGCCCCAGATCGTTCGAAAGGAGACCAACCCCTCCTTCCACCGGCTGCTCGCGGAGTACCGCAAGCTCACCGGCGTCGGAACCGTCGTGAATACCTCCTTCAACATGCACGAGGAGCCGATCGTGTGCACTCCGCAGGACGCAGTGCGGAGCTTCATGCGCGGTCACCTCGACTACCTGGCGATGGGGCCCTTCGTGGTCGAGAACCCGCAGCTCGGACCGGTGGTGGGCCGACCGCCGCGTCGGCCGCACGGCGCGGGCGCGGCGTCGTGAAGGTCGTCGTCTTCGGACTGGGCTACGTCGGCTCGGTGACGGCAGCGGCCCTGGCCCGCGACGGCCACCAGGTGGTCGGCGTGGACGTCGCCCCGCCGAAGATCGCCACGTTGAACGCGGGACGCTCGCCCGTGCTCGAGCTCGGTGTGGAGGAGCTGATCGCCGAGAGCGTGGCGGCCGGACGCCTGCACGCCACGGACGACCCGGCCGAGGGTCTCGACGGCGCCCACGTGTCCTTGATCTGTGTCGGAACCCCGAGTCGCGAGGATGGATCTCTCGATCTCTCCTACGTCCTGCAGGTCGCGCAGCAGATCGGTTCGAAGCTCGCGCTCACCGCCGACGGACACCGCGTGGTGGTGCGAAGCACGGTGCTCCCCGGAAGCACGCGGAACTCGGTGATGCCGACGGTCGAGCGCGCCTCCGGGAGGCCGGCCGGGGAGGGATGGGACATCTGCACCAATCCCGAGTTCCTCCGCGAGGGCACCTCCCTGCGCGACTACGACGCGCCCCCGCGCATTCTGGCCGGCGAACGCGAGCCGGGCGGCGGCGCCCCGGTGCTGGCGCTCTACGCCCGCGTGGAGGCTCCTCGCTTCAGTGTGCCGCTCGAGGTGGCAGAAGCCATCAAGTACACGGACAACGCGTTTCATGCGTTGAAGGTCACCTTCGCGAACGAGATCGCTCGCGTATGGCACGCCTCGGGCGCGGATCCGACGCGAGTGATGGAGATCGTCGCCGGGGACACGAAGCTCAACATCTCGCCGGTGTACCTCCGACCCGGGTTCGCCTTCGGCGGGAGCTGCCTGCCAAAGGATCTGCGCGCGTTGACCTTCGCGGCGCGCGACCGGAACGTGCGCATCCCAATGCTCGACGCCGTGCTCCCGTCGAACGAGATCCAGGTCGAGCGCGCGCTCGACGCCGTGCTGGCCACCGGGGCCCGGCGCGTGGCCCTGCTCGGTCTCGCCTTCAAGGCAGGCACCGACGACCTGCGCGAGAGCCCGCTGCTGGCGCTCGCCAAGCGCCTGATCGGAGAAGGGATCGAGCTGGCCATCCACGACCCGGCCGTGCTGCTGTCCCGCCTCCACGGCTCCAACCGGGCCTTCCTCGAACGATCGCTTCCGCACATCAATCGCCTGCTCGTGCCCAGCGTCGACGACGCGGTCGGCAGCGCAGAGCTCGTGGTGGTGGGTCACGGAAGCTCCGATTACCGGCGCGACGCAGAGTGGCGCGCCCAGGGCAAGCACGTCCTCCGCCTGGCATGAAGCTGCTGGTCGTCTCCGCGCGCCCGCCCTGGCCGCCGAAGATGGCGGATGCGATGACCGTGGACCGGCTGATCCGGTTCCTGGTGCAGCGGGGACACGAGGTCGATCTCGCGTGCTTCGTGGAGAGCGCGGAAGACGAGCGGGTGCTGCGCGAGGGCATCGGAGGGGTCTGCCGGCACATCGAAGCCGTGCGCCTGCCGAAGTGGTCCTCCTACGCGAGAACGGCCCTCACCCTTCCTTTCCGGCTCCCCATGCAGGTGGAGTACTACCGCTCGGGGACGATGAGCGAACGCGTCGGTCGGATGGTCGCCCGGGAGCGCTACGACCTCGTCTACACCCACCTGATCCGGATGGCCGAGTACACGCGGCGCATTCCGGTCCCGAAGGTGATGGGCATGCAGGTCAGCCAGGCGCTGAACCTCGACCGCATGGTGTCGCACGTGGGCGATCCCCTGCGGAAGCTCTTCTACGGGATCGAGGTGGCCAAGGCGCGACCTTACGAGGTCGGCGCGGCCGCCGACTTCGATCGCGTGTTCTTGTGCGGCCCCTCCGACATCGAGGCACTGGAACGGACCGCTCCCGTTCCGAATGCCGCCGTGTGCCCGCACGGCCAAGACGTTCCTCCCCTCGAGCGCGTACGCGCGGCGACGCGCGAGCCCGGTGTCGTGGTGATCAGCGGGGTGATGTCCACGTTCACCAACGTCGACGCCACCCGCTGGTTCGCCGAGACGATCTTCCCGCGGGTCGTGGACCGCGTGCCCCACGCGAAGCTCTGGATCGTCGGCCGCAACCCGCAGCGCGCGGTGATGTCCCTCGCTCGCCGCGGGCGGATCGAGGTGACGGGAGAGGTGCCGGACGTGGCCGACTGGCTGTGCCGCGCTGAGGTGGGGGTGGCCCCACTCCGGATCGCCGCGGGCATGCAGAACAAGCTCGTCCAGGCGATGGCCTGCGAGCTCGGCGTCGTCGCCACGTCGGCAGCGAACGAGGGGATCGGAGCCGCTCCGGACCGTCACCTGCTCGTGCGGGACGACGAGGAGGGATTCGCGAACGCCGTGACCCTGCTGCTGGGCGAAGAGGAGCGGCGCCGGGACCTGGGCCGGGCGGCGCGCGCCTTCGTCGAGGCGAACTGGACCTGGGAGGCCCATTTCGAGAAGCTGGAGAAGGTCCTCCTGGAGGTCGCAGCGTCGCGTTGATCACGAGCGATGCCTCGATCGACCTCGACGGACCGGTAGGACTGCGCGACCCTGAAACGATTCGCTCCGCGGCCCCGCGATGGCGAGCATGCCGAGTCGACAGATGGACCTGCGCGCGGTTCTGATCGAGATCCATACGGCCCTGCACAACGCCAGCATCGACCATGCGCTGATCGGCGGCCTGGCCCTCGCCGCGCACCACTGCGAACGGGCCACCGTGGATCTCGATCTACTCGCGGACGCTGCCCGCGCCGACGATGTCGATGAAATACTGGTCGCGCGTGGCTATGCCTGCCTTCACCGCAGCGAGAACGTGGCCAACTACGCGAGCGAGAAACCCGAGCGTGGGAGAGTCGATTTTCTCTTCGCGCTGCGCTCGTACGGACGGGCCATCCTGGCGCGGGCACAGGAAGTCGAGGTGCTGGGTCTACAGTTGCGCGTCGTCGATGCGGCAGACCTGATCGGTCTCAAGGCCCAGTCCTCATCCAATGATCCGACTCGCCGACGGCGAGACCTGGCCGACATCGAACGCCTGCTCGCGCAGGGCCGAGGTCGATTTGGAACGCGTGCGCGAGTACTTCCGAATCTTCGATCGCGAGAAGGAACTCGACGCGCTGCTGTCAGAGCGGCATCGTATATGACCCGCCGCGAGCTCGAGGCGATGCGCGAGGACGGCCTTTCGGAGGCGCGAGGGCGCGAGTTTCGCGCGAGCGAACGCGCCGTCGCTCGCTGGGAGCGCGACCATCGTAGCGGGGCCGACGTCGGTCTGGCCGCTGTGCTCACCTGGATCGATCAGCTGCGCGCGGTCTTCGGCGAGCCGGTCGTCGATCGCAAGCCCTGGCTCGGCGACGACTACCCGACTCTGAGTCGGGATCCCGAGGATCGAGCGCAGCAGCGACGGTCTCGCTCGTCCGAGCCGCATACGACCTGTGGCGCTCAGGGCTCCAGCCCGCAATCGCGGATCTTGTGCAGCAGCGTCTTGTAGGAGAC
>CAZZFT010000041.1:0-34803 GCA_964653555.1 uncultured Spirochaetales bacterium
CCCACGTCGTCGTCGGGCGGTGCGTCCGCGTTCGATGGGAAGAGATGCCGGCGTTCGATCTGCTGTGCTCCGGACCCGGCGGCTCGGATCACGGCGGCCTCCACCACGTGCGCCAGCTGCCGAACGTTGCCCGGCCAGTCGAGGGCGGCGAGCAGCCGCAGCGCGTCGGGCGAGAACGTCACGGAGGGCAGCCGGTGCCGCTCGCTGGCGACGGACGCGAAGTGCCGTGCGAGGTCCGGCACGTCGTCGCGCCGCTCGGCCAGCGACGGCACGCGGATGGGGAGCACATGGAGTCGGTAGTAGAGGTCCTCGCGAAATCGGTGCTGCTGCGCCGCCTCCTCCAGATTCGAGTTGGTAGCGGCGATCACGCGCACGTCGGCGCGCAGCGGCTGGTTGCTGCCGAGCGGGTAGTAGATCCGCTCCTGCAGGAGCTGCAGGAGCTTCGCCTGTGCCGGCAGCGGCAGCTCGCTCACCTCGTCGAGGAAGAGCGTCCCGCCCTCGGCCGCCGCGACCTTGCCCTGGACCGGCGCCGTCGCGGTCGAATGCGCGCCGCGCGCCGCGCCGAAGAGCTCGCTCTCGATCAACCCCTCGGGCAGCGCCGCGCAGTTGAGCGCCACCAGGGGCAGTCCCGCGCGCGGACCGTTCTCGTGGATGACCCACGCGAGCTGGCTCTTGCCGCTGCCCGATTCCCCCGTCAGCAGCACGTTCACGTCGAGCGGCGCGACCATCGCGACCTCGCGCAGCGCGGCCGCGAGCGCGGCGCTGCGGCCGATGATGCCGTCGCACCGAAGCCGCTCGCGAAGCGGCCGCGTCGCATCGGCCGCCTTGCGCGCCTCCTCCCGCGCCAGCAGCCGATCCGCGAACGGCGCCAGCCGTCTGGCCACCGTCTCGACGCGCGCTTGATCGTCCTCGCTGAAGGTGCCGGGCTCGAGCCGCTGCAGATACAGCACGCCGATGGGGGGCTCAGCACCGACCGGAGCGCACAGGACCGCCTGAATGCCGCCCGCGCGGACGCTTTCGCGGGATCGAAACCTGGGGTCGAGCAGGGCCGATTGCGTGACGATCGTGCGACCGGATTCCAGCGCAGCGGCGATGATGCCCGTCGAGAGAGCACCCCGGATCGCGTCGATCTCATCGGCGGAGAAACCGTGCACCGCACACCACCGGGCGTTGGAAGACGACGCGGGCGACACCAGCTCGAGATAGGCCTGATGCGCGCCAGCCACCTCTGCCACCAGGCGCAGCGCGTCTCCCACGAACGGCTCGATCTCCTCGTAGTCGCCGAGCTCGAGCATCCGCCGGTAGAGATCGCGCTCGCTTAGCGCCTGCGCCAGGTCGGCGCTTTGGTCACTCTCGCCATCCACGGCGTGCATGAAACACTCGAACGGGGAACAGGGCAACGGCGTCCGATGCAGCGCCCCCGCCATCCCAACGGGTGCCCGACACCCTGCGGGGACGGCCCGGCTTCGGCGGACACGGGGCGCGTTCCACCTGGAACACCCTGGTCGCCCGGCGCCCGGGACACAAGAAAATGTGTGGCCTCCGGCCGCGGACGCGTAAGATGCGCGTCTGGTCTCACGATGAACACCGGTGCCTGCAGCTCCTCCACTGGTGCGGCCTTCCCGGGTCTGCCCGGCCGATATCGGATCCAGCGAGCGCTCGGACACGGAGCGGACAAGCGCGTCTATCTCGCGCACGACGACGTTCTCGATCGGGCCGTCGCCATCGCGTCCGTGGACGCCCCGGCGGATGGATCCGGTGCGGGGCGCAGGCTGGACGAGGCCCGGGCGATGGCACGCCTCGGCGACCTGCCCCACGTCGTCTCGATCTACGACGTCGTCGACGCCGGCGAGCGGCTCTACATCGTGAGCCAGTACCTGCCCGGCGGCGATCTCGGCTCTCACCTGCGCGCGACTCCCGCCGGCACGCTTCCGGTGCGTCGCGCCATCGAGATCGCCGCCCAGATCAGCCAGGCCCTTGACGGGGCGCACGAGCACGGCATCTACCATCGCGACGTCAAGCCGCAGAACGTCTTCCTGGACGCCGATGGCGCCACGCTGCTGGGCGACTTCGGCCTGGCCGAAGACGCGACGCGTGGCGCGCGCAGCGTGCATCGCGTGGGCACCCTCGCCTACACGGCGCCCGAGCAGGCATGGGGCGAGCCGGCCGACCCGCGCAGCGACCTCTACGCGCTCGGCTGCCTCCTCTACGAGCTGCTGACTGGCCGCCCCCCCTTCGTCGCCGATTCTCCCGCGGAGCTGCTCTACATGCACGAGCAGGAGCCGCCGGTGCCGCCGAGCGATCGCAACCCGGCCGTGCCCGCCCTGGTGAGCGAGCTGGTGCTCAAGCTCCTTGCGAAGCGCCGCGAGGATCGGCCCGCGTCCGCTGCCGACGTGCGCGCCGCACTCGAGGGCCTGTACCGCGCGCTCGGCTCCGTGGAGCCGCTCGGCGACGAATCGTACGTCCTGGGGAGCGCCTCGCCCTCCCTTCGCTCCGCGGCCTCGATCCGTCTCGAGTCCCCGTTCGTGGGACGGGGAGACGAGATGCGCGTCCTGGAGGAGACGCTGCGCAGTGCGAGCGCGGGCGAGCCGGCGGTGGTGCTCGTTCCGGGAGAGCCCGGCGCGGGCAAGACGCGGCTACTGCGCGAGCTGTCGCGGCGCGCCGACGACGCCGGCGCCGTAGTCCTGCTCGGACAGAGCTCCGAGGATGTCCGTCTGCCCGATCAGCCCTTTATCGACGCGCTCCTTCCGTTGGCGGCGCGCCTCTCCGAGCTCGATCCCGGGGACGCGGCGCTGCTTCGCCGCTTCCTTCAGCTCGACGCCCGGCGGCGCGAGCCCGAGGAGCCAGCGCCGGTCCGGCACCACATCCACGGTGCACTCGAACGAGCGCTCGAGCGCTTCTCGGCCTCGAGACCGATCCTGCTGGCGATCGACGACCTCCATTGGTGCGATCACGCCTCGCTCGATCTCTTCCAGCAACTGGCGTTGGACCTGATCGCAACGCCGCATCGGCCGCGCCGCATAGTCCTGCTCGGCACGCATCGCTTCGCGGACGCGAAGAGCCGGGCGGGCCGCCTGCTGGAGCACCTCGCGCGCGAGCCGGGCTGCATGACGTTGCTCGTACCCGGGCTCGACGAGAACGACCTGCACGCTCTGCTCGAGGGCCTGGGCGTCGAGCGTCCCGCCAATCAGCTCATCCACCTCCTGCACGGCGCGACGGCGGGGAATCCCCTGTTCGTCCGCGAGGTGGTGCGCCATCTGGAATCGCGCGGCGAGATCGCGCGCCGCGCCGGCTTCGCGGTGTCGCGGTCCACCGCCCTGCAGATTCCCTCCACCGCTGCCACCGTCATCTCCGCTCGCGTGCGGGCGCTGCCGGAGCACACGAGGCAGCTCCTGGCCGTCGGAGGGCTGGTCGGACGCCGCTTCGAGCTGGGGCTGCTCGCCGCGGTGACGGGCGAGGACGAGGACCAGGTGATCGAGCGGCTCGACGCCGCCGTGGTGGGCGGGCTCGTCGTCGACGAGGGCCAGGCGTACGCGTTCGCACATCCTGTGATTCGCCAGACCTGTGTCGGGCTGCTCCCCCGCACGCGACGCGAGCGCGTGCATCTGCGGATCGCTCTGCACCTGCGCGCCGAGATGCAGCGCCGGCAGCGCGCCGACGGCCTGCCGCTGATCGCTCACCATCTCGTACGTGCCGGGGCCGCCGCCGGGCCCCCACTCGTGTGCGAGTTCGCTCGCCGCGCGGCCGACCTGGCACTCGAGAGCGGAGCCTGGCACGAGGCCGCCGAGCTGCTCGACGCCGTGCTGGACGCCGACGCCCGCGGTGACGCGCTGACCCCACTCGAGAGAGCCCACGTCCACCGTTCCGCCGGATTCGCCTACCTTCAGCTTTCCGACGAGGGACCTTGCTTCGCCCACCTCGACGCGGCAATCGCGGGCTTCCAGACGAGCGGCGACGCCGCGGGCCTGGCGGCGGCGCTCAGCGAGCGGACCAGGGGACGCGTCGTGTTCGGGAAGGTCGCCTATTCGGATTTCGACGACGTGAAGCTCCTCGAGCACACGCTGGCGCACCTCGACGACGATCTCTGGCGCTTGCGCGCCGTGGCGCTCAGCGCTCTTTCGATCACCTACTGGGCGGCTGGCATCTCCGACCGCGCCGAGGACCTGGCCCGCGCTGGCCTCGCCCTCGCGCGCGCCCACGGTGACGACAGCCTTTGCGCCGAGCGCTGCTGGGACCTTGCGGCGGCGCAGCAGCAGAGCGGGCATTTGCGCGAGGCCCTGGAAAGCTGCCGCACCGGACTCGAGCATGCCCGGCGAACGGGCATCCCCGCCAGCGCGGCCACCTGCCTGCAGCGCATGCCGCTGATCCTCTTCATGCTGGGGCGTCTCGACGAAGTGGAGACGACCGTGCGCGAGGCCCGCGAGCTGCATCGCACGGCGTTCAGCACCGGGGACGAATCGGTAGCGCTGGCCATGCTCGCCGCGCTGGAGGCCACGCGCGGCGCATTCGCCGACGCCGAACGCTGGGTCGACGAGGCCATGCGGCTGCACGATCGGATCGGCTACTCGTGGGGCGCGCTGCTGGCGCTCGTCACCCGGGCACACTGTCACGCCGTGCGCGGCGAGCGCGATGCGGCGATCGCGGCGTTCGACGAGATGGTGCGCCCCGGCCGCATCTTCGAGGATCCGAGCGCGTTCGCGGCCACGCTGGAGCCGAACCGGCTGCTGATCGACGCCTACACGGGACGACGCATCCATCTGGATCCGAGCCCCGCTGGGTTTCTCCCGGCGCCCACCGGTTCCGGAGCGCGCCTGGACGCCTACCTCCTAACCGCCTACTGCTTCCAGGTCGAGCTGGCGGTGCTCGCGAACCGGCCCGATCTCGCCGCTCCGCTGGAAGCCGTCCTCGCGCTCGCCGAGGAGCGCGGCATCGTCTTCACGATTGCCTGGCCGCTCCTGGTGGCCCGGGTGCGGGGGCTCGCCGCCGCCATCGGCGGGCGTTCGCACGACGCCGAACGCCACTTCGAGCGGGCCGCGCGTCAGGCGTCCCAGTGCGGCGCACATCCGGAGCTGGGTCGCACGCTGCTCGATCACGGACGGTTGCTACTGGGCTGTGCCTTGAATGAAGTTGGAGACGAGCGCGCTCGCGCCTTGGCACTGCTCCGCCGAGCCAAGACGACGCTCGAGCAATGCGGAATGACCGGATTCGCGGCGCAGGCGGAGGCGCTCTGCGCGAGCGCGGGTCCTTCGACCTGAAAGGGAGGGCAATCACATGGCGGGATCGGTGCTCAGCATCAGCAAGGGAGCGATGTTCCAGGCAATGGACCACGTGCTCGCCACGCCGCCGCCGGGACAGACCTTGACGCAGTGGTATCGGCACCTCCGCCAGCAGTTGATCGACGGCCAGGACTCGCTGTCGGCGGTGGCCGCCCAGGTGGGCGCCATTCACGGCAACGCCGATGTCGCCCACGTGCAGGACGAAGCGCTGGGGGAGAATCGCGGCTTCTGGCCGACTATCCACGGGAAGGAGCAGACCCTGCGGGAGGGGTTCATCGCCGCGTACGACATGGCGCTCTCGAGGCCGACCACGCGGCCGATCGTGGCCTTCTGGTCGGTCGTCGCGGAACCCGACGTCTTCGAGGTGCTCGTGACCGGGAGCCCGAATCAGGTGACGCTGTTCTGGGTCACTACCGAACCGCCCGGTTGGGGAAGCTGCGTCGGCCACGTCGAGGAGGAAATGCACCTTGTCGCACCACGGTCCCGCGTAGAAAGACTGCGCGGACGCTTCACGGGATCCACCAAGCCCGTCGCCCGGGTCGCGGGCGCGGACGAGAATCCTTCGCGTCAGGCAGGCGACCTCCGGATCCTCCACCTGCGCGGGGACTGAGTCACCCCGGCAGCGCGCCAACTGCAGTTGACATCGAGCGGCCCGCATTCCAACCACAGTGGACGCCGGCACGCGGGCGAGCCCTGGGTCGGCCGCCTCGTGGGCACGCGGTTTGCGATGAGCGGTGCTCGTGGAACGACACGAGCTCACGCACGATGCCCAAGCCCCGGGTCGGGAGTTTCCGGGTCTCGCCCCCTACGCTGGCCCTCGCTGGTGGCCCACGATGCTCGCCGACGAGCGCGCTCTCCTCCGGGAGGCGCTCGCGGGGCTGCGCGCCGACGACTCGCCGCTGCGCGCACAGCTCCTGGTCCGCCTCGCCATGGCCGAGGCGGGCGTGGGCGGCTCCGGAGACGAGCACGAGCGGCTCTGTCGCGATGCCGCCTCCATGGCTCGGCGCCTCGGCAACGACGAGCTCCTAGCAAGCGTCCTCGACGCCACCCGACACGTGCTCTGGGCGCCCGGCGACGTCGACCGCCAGATCGCCACGGCCCGCGAGATCCTCCGGCACGCGCAGGCCGCGAACGTACCCGAGCTGGAGATCCAGGCCCGGCAGTGGCTGGTCCGGGACCATCTGGAGCGCGGCGACCTCGACCCGGCCGAGCGCGAGATGCACCGCCACGCGCAGCTCGCCCGCGATCTCCGCCTCCCGCGCCATTGCTGGCACGCCGTGCACTGGCGTGCCCTTCACGCGTATCTCGCGGGCCGCCTCGACGAGGCCGAGAGCCTGCTGCACCGGGCGCTGGGCGTCGGACGTCGCTTCGATCCGGAACGGGCGCGTGTCCACTTCTTCGCCGGGCTGTTCCTGCTGCGGCGCGACCAGGGGCGCTGCGCCGAGTTGGTCGATGGAGCTCGTCACCTGCTCGTGCGCGAGAGGATGCCCTGGGAGTTCCGCGCCGGCTTCGCCCTGCTCTTTGCCGAGATGGCCCGTCTCGACGAGGCGCGCGCCGAGCTCGCATCGCTCACCGCGGGCGGGATCGACCGCATCCCGCACCACCCCGGGCGGATCGGCGCGCTGTGTGCGCTTGCCGAAACCAGCTGCGCGCTGCCCGACGCACCCACCGCAGCCCAGCTGTACGACGCCTTGCTGCCCTATCGGGGACGCAACCTCGTCCTGGGCGACGCGCCGATCTTCCAAGGTTCGATCTCACGTCACCTGGGTCGCCTAGCGGCCGCGCTCGGCCGCGGCAGCGACGCCGAGGCGCATCTCCAGCGCGCGCTCGGCATGCACGTCCGGCTGCGCGCCTTGCCGTTGCAGGCGCGCACGCGTATGGACCTGGGTGCCGCCTTCGTCCTGCGCGGTCGCCCCGGCGATCGCGCCAGGGCCTCGGTGCAGCTCGCCGAGGCGGGAATCCTCGCCGGTGCGCTGGGCATGCACAGCGTCAAACGCCGGACGATGACGCTGCTGGCCAGTCTGCGCGGCGTGCCCGAGGCCCCGGTCAGCGCCGAGGACGACGAGAGGCGACTTCCTTGACGCGCCAGCGCAAGATCCTGCTCACCGGCGCCACCGGGTTCGTGGGCGGCGAACTGCTCGCACGGCTGCTCGTGCGCGACGGACGCAACGTGGTCTGTCTGGTGCGCGCCGCCTGCGACACCGAGGCAATCCGGCGTGGCAAGGAGACGCTGGTGCGACTCCTGGGGCCGCACGACGCACCCGCCGCGAGCCGGCGCGTGGAGTGGCTGCGCGGCGACCTCCAGCGCGGCGACCTCGCGCTCGCCCCCGATCGCCGCCGCGCGCTCGCGGCGGAGGTGGAGGAGATCTATCACTGCGCAGCGAGCACCCGCTTCGACCTGGCGCTCGCCGAAATCGATCGCATCAACGTCGCGGGCGTCGTCGCGGTGCACGACCTGGCGATCGAGGCGGCCGCGAGCGGGCCCTTTCGCCGCCTGCACCACGTGAGCACGGCGTTCGCGGTCGGCCGGCGCCGCGGCCCCACGTCGGCCGAGCATCTGCCGCCGGACAGCGCGCGCCACTTCCGAAACACCTACGAGCGCACCAAGGCTCGTGCCGAGCGCTTCCTGCGGCGTTCGCGTCGCGTGCCGACCACGGTCTATCGCCCGTCGATCATCGTCGGCGACAGCCGCGACGGGCACACCAGCAGCTGGAACGTCGTCTACTTCCCCATGAGGCTCATGGCGAACGGCCGGCTTCCCTTCGGCCCCGCCGGCAGGACTGCGCTCGTCGACTGCGTGCCTGTCGATTTCGTGGCGGACGGAATCCTCGCCCTCGGCCGGCGCGAGGACGGCGTGGGGAAGACGTTCCACCTGACGGCCGGCACGCGGGCGCTCACCGTCCGCGAGGTGGTGCAGCACACCTACGAGGCGGTGGCCCGTCACAAGGGGCAGGCGCTGCGCGTCGCAACACGCACCGTGGGCCCATTGCGCTGGTTGGCGATCGAGCGGACGCTGCCGTTGCTCGCGGGTGCCAGCGGGCGCGATCTCCTCACGCGATTCCGGCCCTACGTGCCATACACGCGGGTGAGCACGGTCTTCGACAACCGGCGCGAGACGGCGCTGCTTGCTGCCGCGGGCGTCCGCAATCCGGACCCGACCGAGTTCTTCCCACGGATCGTGCAGTACGCACTCGTGCACGACTTCGGCCGCCGCCCCCCCCCGGCCTCGGATGCGCACCGCGCCGGTGGAAGCGTCCTGGCCGCAGTGCGAGGCGAGGAATGTCCCTCGTGAAGCACTTCGTCGCGTTGGTGGCGGCGGCGTCGGCCGTTGCCGCCATCGGCCTGGCGCTGGCCGGGGTCGGCCCGCCGCGCGTAGAGCCCCCCTCCACCGCACCGCCCGCGCCCCACCCAGCCCCGCCTGCTCACGCCGTCGGCGCGCTCGGCCGGCTCGAGCCCAAGGACGGCGTCATTCGCGTCGCCGGTCCGGCGCGGCCATCCGCAGTGGTCGCGACCGTGTTCGTCGAGGAAGGCGATCGGGTTTCCGAGGGCGAGGCGCTTGCCGTGCTGGACGCGCACGCGGCCGACGCCGCGTTGGTCGCGCGAGCCCGCGCCGAGCTCGCGAACGCCCGCACCGCGCTCGCTCGCGTCGAGCGGTTGTTCCACGAACGCGTCATGGCGGAGGCACTCCGGGACGATGCGCGCCGGCGCGTCGCCGTCGCCGAGGCCGATCTGGCCCTGGCACGTGCCACGCTCGCGGTCGACACTGTGCGCGCGCCCGCCGCTGGACGCGTGCTCCTCCTGCACGCGCGCCCGGGCGAGCGCATCGGTTCGGACGGCCTGCTCGACCTCGGTCGTACCGACGCGATGTACGCCGTCGCCGAGGTCTACGAGACCGACGTCGCCGCCGTGCGCCCGGGCCAGCGTGCGACCGTACGCAGCCCGGCGCTCGAAGAGCCGCTCACCGGGCGCGTGGAGCGTGTAGGTCTCGAGGTGCGCAAGCAGGCCGTGCTCGCGGATGATCCGTCGGCAGACGTGGACGCGCGTGTGGTCGAGGTACACGTGCGGCTCGACGACTCCGAGCGCGCGGCGGCGCTCTCGAACTTACAGGTCGACATCGTCATCGACACGGAGGCTCCATGATCTCGGCGCCTCTACTGGCGTGGCTTCAGCTTCGGCGCGAAGCGGCCCGCCTCGCCGTGGCCATTGCCGGCGTCGGATTCGCCGTCGTTCTCATGTTCATGCAGCTGGGCTTCATGGACGGCCTCTTTCGCAGCGCCACGGCGCTGCACCGGCGGCTGGCCGCCGACCTCGTGCTCATGCACCCGCACTACGACGTCCTCGGAAAGCCGACGGCGTTTCCCCGGCGCCGGCTGTACCAGGCGTTGGCGGTGACCGGTGTGGCGACCGTGACCGGTGTCGACACCGCGCTCGCACGCTGGAAGAACCCGTGGACCGGCCGAACGCGCGATCTCTTCCTGATCGGGATCGACCCGGCGGCAGACGCCCTCACGCTGCCGGGCGTCGAGACGCAGCGTCGGATGCTGCAGCAACCCGACCTGGTGCTCTTCGACGCGCTCTCGCGCCAGGAGTTCGGACCGGTGGCGGCAGAGGTTACCGCTCACGGCCCGTTGGCGACCGAGCTGAACGGCCATCGCGTGCGGGTATGCGGCCTCTTCCGACTGGGAACGACGATCGGAACCGACGCCACCGTCGTGACCAACCGCGTCACCTTCCGGCGAATCGTTCCCGGTTACGGCACGGCACGGGTCGCACTCGGGCTGGTGCGCCTGCAGCCCGGCGCCGACGCCGAGGTCGTTCGCGCGGCCATCGAAGCGGAACTGCCCCCCGACGTCACCGTGCTCACACGGCGAGCCTTCGCTCATCGCGAGCTCGCCTACTGGCGCTCGGTGAGCCCGATCGGGTTCGTGTTCACCTTCGGCGTCGGAATGGGAGTGCTGATCGGCGCCATCATCGTGTACCAGATTCTCTTCGCGGACATCGCGGAGCACCAGGCCGAATACGCGACGCTGAAGGCAATGGGTTACACAACCGGCTGGCTCGCCCGAACGGTGCTCGCGCAGGCGAGCGTACTCGCCCTCCTCGGTTTTGTGCCGGGCCTCGCGACGGCATGGCGGCTCCACGTGCTCGCCCACGAGGCCACCAACCTGCCCATGAAGATCGGCGTTGATCGCGGCCTCCTCGTGCTCGGTCTCACGCTCGCTATGTGCTGGCTCTCCGCGCTGATCGCCTTGCGCAAGCTCCGCAGGGCCGACCCGGCGGACGTGTTCTGATGGAGGCCCCCGTGATCCGAATGGCGGGCGTCTGCCACAGCTACGGCACCGGCACCCTGCGCACGCAGGTGCTCTTCGACGTGACGGCGGAGGTGCATGCCGGCGAGGTGGTGCTGCTCACGGGACCTTCCGGCTCGGGAAAGACGACCCTCCTCACCCTGGTGGGGTGTCTGCGCGCACTGCAGCAGGGGAGCGTCGTCGTGCTCGGGCAGGAGCTCCTGGGCGCCTCCGAGACCGCGCGGGTGGCGGTGCGCCGGCGCACCGGTTGGATCTTTCAGCTCCACAACCTGTTGCGCGCGCTCACGGTGCTGCAGAACGTAAGGACGGGGCTGATCGGCGAGACTGGAATCGACGCTGCGGAAGCGGATCGGCGCGCCCGCGCGCTCCTTGCGCAGGTTGGTCTGGCGCACCACGCACTGCGGCGGCCCGAAGAGCTGTCGATCGGTCAACGACAGCGCGCCGCCGTCGCGCGCGCGCTGGTCTCCCGCCCCCGGCTCGTTCTGGCCGACGAGCCCACGGCGGCCCTCGACCGGCAGTCCGGACGGGCCGTGATCGACGCGTTGCGCGCGCTCGCCAAGGAGAGCGGAGCCGCGGTGCTGCTGGTGACGCACGACGATCGCATCTTCGACGCCGGCGACCGCGTGCTG
Source organism: uncultured Spirochaetales bacterium (assembly GCA_964653555.1). Classification (GTDB taxonomy): domain Bacteria; phylum Myxococcota_A; class UBA9160; order UBA9160; family SMWR01; genus JAHEJV01. The sequence continues at coordinate 11,215 of CAZZFT010000041.1, forward strand.
CACATGGAAGAAGGACGACTCGAACCGGCGCTCCCAGGCCACAGCAAGGAGGGGGCGTCATGCCCACACCCGTCTTCGGCTTTCTCGCGGTGACCAGCGGCTCCTTCGAAGGAGCAATCATCCGCGACATGCGGCTCGCCAACGAACTCGCCCGCCGCGGCTTCCGCGTCGTCGTCTACTGGATGGTGCAGCAGAATTCGACGCTCGTCGCCCCGGGTATCCCGCAGCGGGTGCTGGCGCGCGCCATGCGGTATGCCACCGATCGTCCGACCCGCGTCGGCGACCTCGCGGGCACGCTCTTCGATCTGCTCCCTGCCGAGCGGCGCGTCCGTCTGCTGCAGTCGCAGCCGTGGGTGGCCCGGCACATCGCGCGCAACCTGATCAACGTCGTGTGCGACGGCGGCGTGGGTGACCCGCGCCTGGTCGCGAGGCTCGCCCGCCAGATCGAGCGTGACCGCGTGACCCACCTCCTGCCCACCTTCGCCTTCGCCTGCCCCTTCGCGCTCGCCGCGAAGCGGGTGAGCGCGCAGCCCTTCGAGTACCTGGTCACGTTCCAGGGCGAGGAGCTGTTCGTCGGATTCGCGCGAGCGCTCGGCCGCGAGCAGGAATACTTGGCCCGCCTGCGCGAAGTAGTTCGGGGCTCACCGTGGAAGGCAATCGCCGTCAGTCGGGACTACGCGGAGCGGCTCCACGACGAGATGCGGATCGACGCGCTCTCGCTCGTCGCCATACCGCCGGGCATCGACGTCCGGCGCCCAGGCGAAACGCGGCTACCGTTCGAGACGCTGCGCGAAAGTTTCCCCCGGCTGAGACCGGACGTACCGATCGTCACCTACGTCGGGCGCAATGACTCCGAGAAGGGCGTCGATCTACTGCTCTACGCCGCGCGCATGGTGCAGTCCGGCGGTCGCCAGCTTCAGCTCGTGGTGGCCGGCGGCACCACCTTCGGTCCAGCCTACCGCGAGGCGTGCGAGCAGTTGGCCGGGCATCTGCGGCTCGACGTGCACTGGCAGGGCCGCATCGGCGAGACGGTACGCGACGCGCTCTACGCGCACAGTCGCTGCGTCGTGTATCCGCCGGTCCATCGCGAGCCGTTCGGCATGGTGGCGGTGGAGGCACTCAGCCATGGCACCCCGGTGCTGGTTCCCGACCACGGCGGGCTCAGCGAGGCGATCTGCAGCGAGGGACGCAGCGCGGGCGTCACCTTCCACGTCTGGGACACCGGAGACCTGGCGGCGCAGCTCGACCGCCTGCTCTCCGACGACGCGCTCCACGCCGAGCTCGCACGCAACGCCCGCGCGGTGGCGGAGGCGTACGACACGGCATCCGTCGCCGATCGCCTGCTCGCCCACATGGGGCTGGGGGCGAGCCCGGACCACGTCGCCGCGCTCGACGAGGAACGTGGTGTACGTCCTTGTGCGTCTCCTACCACAACCTGGTGACATGGTGCGCGCCGACGGACTGGGCGCGGAGTTCATTCAGGACTCGGCGAGTCCGCGCAGCGAGCGGAGATTCTGGGCGGCTTCGGGGCCAGAGCGAAGAGGTGAATCCGCGCTCGTGTCGCGTCTATCCTCTGGGAATGGTGAGATCGCTGCGGAGAAGAGCGTGAATACATGAACTCCGACCTCAAAGCCACGACCCGAACCCTCGCCGCGCTGGGCGCCACCGCCGCCTACTGGGCGGGTGGGTTCGTCCTAACCGCCGGGTTTGCCCGGGACCACCACATCGAGGTCGGGATGGCCGGGTGGCTCGGGCTGCTCGCGGGAATCCTCTTCGGGATCTACCTCGCATGGCTGGCGAGTCGTGGTCGTAACCTCGGCAACGTCACGCTCGGCGCGTTGGTCCTTGGGCCCGCTGTGGTGACGGCGTCGGCACTCACCGTCGCCTTGACGTCCCGGGAAGAACCGGGACTCCTCCAGGCGATCCATCTCTGTGGTCTCCTGGGCGCCATTGCAGTAGCCGCCGCAGCGCCCGGGACCAAGGAGGCTCTGTACACACGGCGAGCGTGGCTCTGGCTGCCCATGTTCCCGCTGCTTGCACTCTCCTTCCGCCCTGCGACCGGAGGAGAGATCGACGTTGGGGCCCTCATGCTGCCGCTCAGCATCTTCCTGGGCACTCGGTTCGGAAGGCAGGGCCTCCTGGTCGCTGCTCTCGGCATGACTCTTCTGGTGCACACCTACTTCATCGACGATCGGTGGAGGCTCGTGTTCTGGCCCTGGGGGACCCTCGCCACGGGTCTCGCAGTGGGTGTGGTCTTCCGAGAAACGCTGGTTCGGGGCGTACGGCGTTGGACGCGGGGTTGGGCCGCGCCACTCATTGCAGCGATCCTTCTGCAGACGTACGTCGGGTTGGTGGCGACGGATCGGCTCACTCTCGTTGCGGATTTCGGTCTGCTGCTCCACCTGACCTCGTTCTGGCTCGGGCTGTATGCGGCGGGGGATCCCGGGCGACTCTGCCGGGGCACTGCCGGAATTGTGGGGGCGACGTTGCTGCTCTGGCTTGGAGCCTTGGCGTTGCCGGTGCACAGCGATTGGCTCGGGGTCGAGGGAATACCCTGGTTCGTCGGGACGGCCGCGAACGGAATCGGCGAGCTTCTGTGGTGTCTACTGCTGATCGCGCTCGGGCTGGCGATGGCGGGATCGAGCGACGAGCTCGCCGAGAGGAGTCGTCGTCTCTGGTCCCATCCCGCTCTGCTGATCGGGCTCATGGTGATCCGATCTGCGTCCCTCGAGCTGGATTTCGGAGCGGGCGGACCCCAGATCACGGATTCGGCGGTTCCCGAACCCGCCGCGATGCCGGAGCTGGTAGTCGTGGCGGCGTTTGCGGCGGGTCTCCTGCGACCTCGCGACGGTCTCGCGATGGCATTCTTCGCTTCCCTAACCGGCATCGGCGCGGTCGTCCTGCTCCGCCTGCTTGGCTACTCCGACGCCCTCGAGCAAATCGCACCTGGAGCAGCCAACTTGGCCCTCCCGCTCCTCGCAGCCGCGTTCGCGCTGCTGGGGCAACGCGTCGCGCAGCGGGGGGCCCTGGCTCCCTAGCGATTAGGAAGGACGTCTTGGTGATCGTTCAGGACTTCCTGGCGGCGCGTCTCGGCGGCGGCGGTGCCCTCCGCGCCCGCCGCCGGCGGGCGCGCCGATGACGGTCGCGTCGCGACGGGCGCCGCGGCGCGGCCGCCGCCACGCCGAGCATCCCCTGGCAACCTCGATCCGGGTCCGAAGAGTCGGTTGACACGATCCCTCGAGCCCAGACCCCTGCCCTCCTCCACTCTGGCCAGGACATGCGAGAGAGCGACCCAGAAGGCCCGATCCAGGGGCCGGAGGCGGGGCCTGTGGTATCGCTGTGCGTAGACCGCGAGCTGCTGCCGGAGCCAGCAGGACCTGCTCCTGGCGGATCCGGAGGAGAGCGAGGAGGCGGCGAACGATCGATAGGGAAACGAAGCGCCGGCGCGGCCCGCGCCCGCCCGCTGGCAACGACTCAGCCCGCGTCGGGCTCGGCCGCGCGCTTGCGCACGAAGCGCACGAGCGGGATCCGCCGCTCGGTGAGCGCCTGGTAGTCGCGGTAGTAGGGCCGATCGCGCGTCAGCATCTCCCACACCTCGGCGTACTCCGCCCCGGCGAGGATCTGCGCCTCGGCCCAGAACGCGTCGTCGCGGATGCGCACCAGCACCTCGGGGTTGGCGCGGCGGTCCTCGAGGTTCAGGTACCAGCCCGGGTGCTCGGGCGCGCCGGCGTAGGAGGCCACGACGATCGGATGACCGTCGTCGTCCTCCCAGTAGGGCAGCGCGGCCTTGCGCACCGCGCCGCTCCGGCGGCCGATACTGCGCACCAGCAGGTGTTTCATCCCGGCTCCGGTCCAGACGGCGGGGTCGTTCGACGCCTCCATGGCCGCCACGTGCCGCTGGGTGCTCGGCCGGATCGTGCTGCGTTCGGGCGTCTCGAAGGGATCGCTGGGTTGGGGCTTCGGCATGCGCGGCAGTATGCCGGATTCGCCCGCGGCGTCAGAGGGCGTCGATCTGTCTGCGCGGAGCCTCCGGGCTCGTCAGCGCAGGGCCATGAACCGCCGCGGATTCTCGTAGACGATCCGCTGCGCCGCGTCGTCGCTCGCGGCCTCGAAGGTCAGCTGCGCGGCCTCGTAGGCTCCCGGGTAGGTCGAATCGAAGTGGGGATAGTCCGATCCCCACAGAATGCAGCGCAGAAGGTCCTTCTCGATCATCCAGCGCAGGCCCTCGAGCTCGCCGGCCTCCATCGACACGAAGCACTGCGCCCGGAAGACCTCGCTCGGCAGTCGCTTCAGCGCCGGCGTGTGGTGCCCCATGGTCCGGAAGTGGTCGTCGAGGCGATCCAGCCAGTAGGGGATCCAGCCCAGGCCGCTCTCGAAGAAGCCCACCCGCAGCCGCGGGAAGCGGTCGAGCACACCGCCCGCGATCAGGTCCATCACGACGGCCATCTGTCCGAACGGGTGCGCGACCATGTGCTCCATGAAGAGGTTGTCGTCGTAGCGCCCGACCGAGAAGCCCGGCATGCGCGTCCCGAAGCTGCCGTGCACGCCCACCGCGATGTCGTCCGCCTCCGCGACGGCCCAGAGCGCGTCGCAGCGCTCGTCGTAGAGAGCCAGCCCGTCGAAGCGCTCCGGACGAACCGTCAGGCCGCGCAGACCGAGCCCCGCCAGGCGCCTGGCCTCGGCCACGGCCAGGTCGATGTCCTGCAGCGGTACGATGCCCATTCCGAACAGGCGCGCCGGATCCTCCTTGCAGAAGTCGCTCATCCAGTCGTTGTACGCGCGGCAGGTCTCGGCCGAGACCGCGGGATCGCGGATGTCGCCCCAGAGGATATGGATCGAGGGGAACATCAGCGCCTGATCGATCCCCTCCTCGTCGAGCACCGCGAGCCGGGCCTTCGGGTCATGGCTGCCCGGGAGGATGTCGTCCCAGGTGAGCTTCCTGCCGGGCATCATGCCGCCGGGAATGCAGGCCTCCGCGGGCCCCGGGGCGCCCCGTCGCATGCGCCCCTCGACGCAGAGAAGGCTCTGGCCCTCCACCGTGCGGATCTGGAGCACGCGGTCGCGGTATTCCTTCCGCGTGTAGTCCGTCCAGACGATCTCCGGCTCGCAGATGTGACCATCGCCATCGATCACGTGCTCCGGCTTCGCCATGCCTCGGCCCTCCCCTCGATGCAGACCGCACGCCCAGGATACGGTGTGGAGGCGGACGCCCGCCACGAGGAGGCTTCGGCTGCGCCCCTCGGTTATGCGGACCTGGAACCTCCCCGCAGGATGCCTGTCTGTCCTCAATATTCATCTGCAGCCTGGAGCGAGCCTCGCGGCGGTCCTTCACGACTTCGCTGCGCTGGCCCGCGTCTCGCTCCGCAACGGACCCCTTGAGCCCTCGCTTCGAATCCCGAACCTCTGCGGGCGCCATTCCAGACGCGCATGCAGGTGCACTTGTCAGATCCGGTTGGAGGCGCATTAGATCAGGGATAGCGAGCGGACCAGCTCGGCGACGAGGCGATCGAGGTCGTAGACCTCGTCCACCACGCCGAACACGAAGCGATCGGGACGCAGCAGGACCGCCGGGTGATCCTCGAAGAGGCGATCCATCTCACCGCGCACCACTGCGAGGCCTTCGAGGGAGACGACGCGCGCGCCGAGGCGATCGAGGATCCTCCGCGCGCCCGGGCCGACGGCTGCGTCTGCCTCGGTGCGGGCCACGACAGCGAATCCGCGACCGAGCAGCTCGTCGAGGCGGAACGCCTCCCCGCCCCGAGGGCCCACGTCGGGCTGGTAGAGCTGCCGGCTCGCACCTCGATGAGCTCCTCCTTCGCAACCAGGTCGCGCAGCAGGGCCTCGAGTTACCGAGCTGCTCCTTCACCACGACGCCGCCGCGCAGAAACGGGACCGTGGGACAGGCGACCATCTCGCGCGGCAGCTCGGGCGCCGCGGCGGCGAGGTCTACGACGCGCCCTCCGTCCACCACACCGATGTGCGTGGGGCCGTCGTGGCTGAACGTGGCGAGGTTCATGCGGGGTTCTCCTGCTCGTCGTGGGCGTGATCGGAACGCAACGGGTCCGGTCCGAGGAGCAGCTCCTCGACGATGCGCGCGTGCTCTTCCACCACCGCCGGATCGAAGGGGTCGACGCCCAGGCGCCGGCACTCCTCGGCCTGGTGGAAGATCAGGCCGACCGAGCCAGCCACGATGTAATGGAGATGGATGGGTGGCATGGCGACGCGCAGCATACGGCCGCCATCGCCGGCGAGGAGCCCCGAGAGGCGCTCCGTCGGTCGCTGGGCCAAGGATCCGTGTCCGCTCCGATATTCGACGGCTCCGCGCCAGCGCTCAGCAGGAGCCGTTCTCCGACGCCTCCGCCAGCTCGCGCAGGGCCGCGTCGAACACGGTCTGGAACGCCTGCGCCCAGGTCGCCGGCCGGCCATCGCCCCCCTCCGGCGCCTCGTACACGCGCGCGGGCATCGCGGTCGTCGCGGCGCCGCAGCTCCAGGTCCAGCCGACGGTCAGGCGGGCGACGCGTCCCTCGAGTGACTCGGCGATGAACAGCTCGCGCACCTCGAGCCCCAGCTCCGCCTCGGTCGGCGACGTGCGATCGCCGTCGAGGACGGCGCGGTAGCGGCCGGTGTCCTCGAGTGTTCTCCGCGCCAGGCTGCTCACCAGCTCGGGCGGGTAGTCGGGCCAGCGCAGCACGGGATGGCGATGCAGGTTCCCGTGCGGATCCAGGTAGAGCACCGATTCGGTGTCGAGCCCCGGCGCAACCGAGACGTCGATGCGCAGGCGTTCCTGACGCGCCGGGGTGTTGCTGGCCGGCACCGCGGGCGAGGTCAGCCACAGCACCTGCTCGGGCGGCGACTGGGAGACCAGCAGCGGTGAGCAGCTAGTGAGCGCGAGTGCGGTCGCGGCGACCCGCACGGCTCGCCTCACGGCGCCTCCCGCTCTGCCTGCGGCTGGAACAGCAGGCGCGATGGATCCTCGCGCAGGGCCACGGCCAGCTTCTCGATCTCGCGGAGCGTCGCCCGCGCCTCGGCCACCAGCTCCGGGGTCTGCCCGAGCCCTCCGGCAAGGAATCCCTCGGCCGCCTCGTCTCCGACCAGCCAGCGGTCGGCGGCCGCGCTGATCCGGGCCAGGTGTACGCTCACCTCGTCGAGGCGGGCGACCGCGGAGGTCATACCCGGCTCGACGCGGGCGACCGCGCCGCGCACGCTGCGCAGGGTCGCCAGCGCCTCGCCCGGCAGCTGCCCGATCGCTTCGCGCTGCGCGGCCAGCGTCGCCGACACCGATCCGAGATCGCGCAGGATGGCGCCCAGCTGCTCGCGGTTGGCGTCGTCGAGCACGGCCCCGGCTCGCCCCAGCACCTCGTTGGCGCGCTCGAAGACGGCCGGCGCCTCCGACAGCAGCGCCGGCAGACCCGTTTGCCGCGAAGGGATGGTCGCTCCGGCGGGCAGCGGGGTTTGCTCGCCCGGCTCGCTGGCGAGGTTCACGAACGGGACCCCGGTGATCCCCTGGGCCGCCAGCATCGCGTAGGTCCCCGTGGTCACCGGCGTCTCATCGGAGACCTCGATGCGCACCTCCACCCGGGGCGGATCGATTGCGATCGAGGTGACCCTGCCCACGGAAACCCCCAGGTAGCGGACCGGCGCCGACGCGACCAGCCCCGTCACGTCGTGGTCGAAGGCGACGACGTAGCTGCGCTGCGGCGTCCCCGGTCCCCGTCCTCCCAGCCAGATGGCGAAGCCTACGACCAGCGCCGCGACCGCCGCCACGAACAGCCCGACGACGACGTAGCGGGCATCCTCGTTCATCGTTCCTCCTCGCGGCGGAATGCGCGCTGCATCCGCGGATCGTGGAAGTAGTCGCGGATCCAGGGGGTCTCGTCGTCCATGAAGTCCGCGAGCGTACCCACCCGTGCCCGGCCCTCGACCAGCACCGCGAGCCGGTCACAGATCGAGGCGAGCGTGTCCACGTCGTGGGTGATCATCACCACCGTCAGGTCCAGGCTCTGGCAAAGGTGGTCCACCAGCCGATCGAAGGCGGTGGCCGCGATCGGATCGAGACCGGCGGTGGGCTCGTCGAGGAACAGGATCGCGGGATCGAGCGCCAGCGCCCGGGCCAGCGCCGCGCGCTTGACCATGCCCCCGGAGAGCTCGGCGGGTCGCTTCTCGAGGGCGGAAACGGGCAGACCCGCCAGGCGCACCTTGAGCTCGGCCAGCTCGCGACGCAAGGCGCGCGACGTCCGTGCATACAGGGCGAGCGGGAGCTCCACGTTCTGGCGCACGGTCAGCGCCGAGAACAGTGCGCCCCCCTGGAACATCACGCCAAACGCCCGCTGCGGTCGCTGCTGGAACCAGGCCGGCTCGTGACCGAGGACGCGGATCTCCCCCGCCTGCGGACGCCGGAGCCCGAGCATGCTGTGCAGCAGCACCGACTTCCCCGACCCCGAGCCCCCGACGATCCCCAGGACCTCGCCGCGCCGCACCTCGAGCGAAAGCCCGTCGTGCACTCGCTGGGAGCCGAAGTCGTTCACCAGTCCGCGCACCGAGATCACGATCTCGCTCACAGGCCATGCGCCGCGTAGACGACCGAGAAGACGGCGTCGATCAGGACGATGAGGACGATCGCCTGCACTACCGCGGCGGTGGTCTTGCGCCCGACCTCCTCCGAGGAGGTGCTCACCTCCAGGCCGCGGAACGTGCCCACGGCGCCGATGGCGAGCCCGAAGAATGGGGTCTTGAGCAGGCCGAGAGCCAACTGCTTGAGTCCGACGGTCGCCTGCACCCGCTCGAGGAACGCCGCCGGGGTGATGTCGAGCGAGGCCACCGCGATCGCCATCCCGCCGGCCAGTCCCGCGACGTTGGCCACCATCGCGAGCAGCGGCATCGCCACCACCAGGGCGGCGATCCGCGGTACCACCAGCACCCGCATCGGGTCGAGGCCGAGCACGCGCAGGGCGCTGACCTCCTCGCTCAGCTTCATCTCGCCCAGCTCGGCGGCGAACGCGCTCCCGGAGCGGCCCGCGACCACGACCGCGGTCACCACCGAGCCCATCTCTCGCAGCACCGCGATCGCCACCAGGTCCACCACGAAGATCTCGGCGCCGAACTGGCGCAGCTGGGTGGCGCCCTGGAACGCCATGATGACTCCGATCAGGAACGCCATCAGCGCCACCAGGGGCACGGCCCGGACACCGGCGGCGTCGAGCTGCCGGATCCACTCGCGCAGGGCCACGCCCGAGGGGTGGGTGAGCCCGTCGAGCAGACCCCGCGCCAGCCGCCCGAGGTCCGCGAACGCGCCGGTGCTGGCCCGCCCGAGCGCCGCTGCGCGCTCCCGCCAGCGGCGACCCCTCGTCGGTCCCGCCGCATCCCCCGGACTCGCCGCCTCGTCGGTCCGGACCACCTCGTCGAGGAACTTGAAATGGGCCGCCTTGAAGCCGACGAACTCGATGGTGCGACCGAGCCGACCGATACGCCGGGCGGCGTCGTGCAGGACCCAGGCTCCGGCGATGTCGATCTCCTGGAGACCGCCGCAGCGGAAGGTCACGTGCCGGGCAGGCTCCCGCCCGGCCGCTCCCAGCTGCTCGCTCAGCTGCGAGACGTGATCGAGGGTCCACGCGCCCTGCAGCGACACCTCGACCGCATCGCCGCGCCGCTCGAGGCGGAAGAACCGGGTCTCCCCGTCCAGTCCCGCTTCTCCCGCGGCCATGACCTGTTCCTGCCTCCCTGTCTCTTCTCAATGTTGATGATAGAGGCTAGGGAACCTCCGGGCCGGGGACCGACCGGCGCTCGGCGAAGATGGCGAGGTTCGAGAGTGTGAATCTCAAACCCTCGTCATGGTCTCGCCTCGCCAACGAAGATGCATCGTCGTGTCAGACGATCGTCCACGCCCGGACCCTCCGGCAAGTACCCATCAGCTCGCCGTAGATCGTCACGTCGAACGACCGCCGGCTCGGTAGCACCCTCGATCAGGCTCCGCATGGGTCCCCGCGAGAGCGCTCCGAGGCGCAAGCCCCCAGCGCGATCCGTAGACGAGTAAGAGAGGGAAGTCGAGCCGACACGTGAGAGAGCAGGCAGTCGCTCGGCACGATCGCGTTGGCGACCCCTGGCATGGCCATCGTTCCTCGAGAGGCAGGCCAGGGCCGGGCCGCCCCGGTGCGATCGGTGTCCGCCCGGTTCACGCCATTTCACGACGATTCGCAGGCAGGTGCCGCCGCGTAGGGGATTCTCGAGCCGATCGACATGCGCCACTCGCGACCCACCCCGAGCACGGATCGTCGACTCTGGCCAGCTCGATCCGGGTTCCGAGGTTGATCGGAACGCTTGACCTGGTGGATGAGACCCGCCATCCGACTGAATCGAGCGAAAGGACGGTAGACGAATGGACCTCCGTTTGCTGATGACCTTGCAGGTTGTGATCGCCGGCGCTCAGAAGATCGGTGCAGTGCCTCACGGTACCCGCGTCACCGCACCGATAGCCAGCGGCGATTTCGAGGGCCCGCGGATGCGCGGGAAGGTTCTGCCCGGTGGCGGTGATTGGACGCTCCTCCGAGGAGACGGCGTCCTCGAGCTCGACTTGCGCATCACGCTCGAGACCGACGACGGTGCCCTCATCCACATGACGTCGTTCGGGCTTCGTCACGGGCCGCCGGAAGTGATCGCAGCGCTGGCGCGAGGCGAGAGCGTCGACCCATCGGCGTATTACTTTCGCACCATGCCCCGCTTCGAGACCGGGCACCCGAAGTACGCATTCCTGAATCGCCTGCTCGCCGCAGCGACCGGCGATCGGCGCGCCGAGGGCCCCATCTACACGATCTACCAGATCCTATGACGCCCCCGTGGACGCTTCGACGAAGGGACGTTCTCAAGCTTGCCGCGTTCGCGACGCTCGCTGGATGCGCACACGCCCCCCTCGCAGCCCCCCTTCCATCACCCGCCGACAGGAGAACTGCCATGCGATCGCGCCCCCTCATGACACTTCGTCTGAACACGGCGCCGACACAGGACATCGGCGCCGGACCTGGCGGCACACGCGTCACGTTTCCGATCACCGGAGGTTCGTTCGAAGGTGAAAGGCTTCGCGGAAACGTGCTGGCTGGTGGCGATGATTGGACGCTCCTCCGCGGGGACGGCGTCCTCGAGCTCGACCTGCGCGTCACGCTCGAGACCGACGACGGCGCCCTCATCCACATGACGTTCCAGGGCATCCGCGACGACGGAGCGCCAGAAGCCCCCTACTTTCGCACGCTGCCGCGGTTCGAGGCCGCCGAACCGAAATACTCCTTCTTGAACCGACTGCTCGCCGTCGGCACCGGGGAGATCGGCGCCGGCGGTCCGGTTCACGTGATCGAAGAGATCCTCTGATGGACGCTCGTCACAGCACGGTCAAGGCCGATGGCCGATGGCGCGGAAATGCTGGGTAGCGTGACGGTTCGGCGACCGGTCGCAGCAGCCGACGTGGCCGCACCTGCGGCAGAGCCCGTGTAACCTTCCGTCTCGGTTCGGGTCCTGTGTCGGATTCCGAAGTTGACGGCGCGCTCAGGTCGTCGTCACCGCGTTCTTGCCCGCGGCCTTTGCCGCGAAGAGGGCCTGGTCGGCCACGGCGAGCAGCTGTTCGAGATCCTTCGCGTCCTGCGGAAACGTGGCCACGCCGAAGCTGGCCGTGAGCCTCACCGCATACCCCTGGTTCGTGAGGAAGACGCGCTGCTGTACATAGGCCCGAATCTCCTCGGCCTGGTCGACGGCTTGTGCCTTGGCGTAGCCGGGGAGGACGACGACGAATTCGTCGCCGGCGTAGGCCACGGCGAAGGCCGGGTCGGCAATGCACTCCTGGATCGCCGCCGCCACCTCCTGGATCGCACGGCTGCCGTTGAGATGACCGCAGGTATCGACCACGCACTTGAACCGATCGATATCGATGAAGAGCACGGAGAGGCAATCGCGCGGCGCGCTACAGGAGTCGATCAGCTTGCCCAGCGCCTCGAAGAGGTAGCGCGTGTTGAACAGGCCCGTGAGGTTGTCGTGCACGGAGAGGAAGCGAAAGCGCTCCTCGCTCGCCCGCAGCGCCTCTTCTGCCCGCTTCCGTTCGGTCGTATCGATCCCGATCGACAAGATCTCGCGCAGCCGCCCGGAAGAGTCGACGATGGGGCGGTTGCGCCAGGTGATCCACACTCGCTCGCCGCTGCGACACACGTTCTCGTTCTCATTCGATTGATAGCGCTCCGGGTGCTGAAGGATGTGGTCGATCATGCGCACCAGGTCACGCCCCGACGTCTCCGTCTCGGGCACGATCGTTCCGACGACCGACCGACCGACGATCTCGTCGTTTCGGTACCCGAAGAGCTCTTCGCCGTAGGGATTCAGGTAGGTCACCCGCCCTTGCAGATCCCAGCGCAGGACGATGCTGTTGGCGCTGTGCACGAGCTCGCGATACGTCGCCTCCTCGGCGTCGCCCTCGGCTGCGGTGGCACGCGCGGGCGGTGCCGCTCGGAGCTCCGCGAGCTGTCGGCGGAGCTCGTCCAGCTCGGCCAACAGCTCCACCTGGCTTCGCCCGTCGTCGCGCAAGCCTTCTCCGCTGAGGTAGCGCTTTTCTCGACGACGAACTCACCGACCGGAGATGTACTCGTCCGAGTGCGCCCTTGCAAGGATACTGGATGTCGGGCTACGGGCGTAATGCGAGCCCAGGCACGCACACTGGTCGAGGCGGAGGAGCGTGCGCACGGTCTCCTCGCGTTCGCACGACGAGCCGAGCCCAAGCGAGATGACCCCGACCATCAGCGCCTGGAGGGCAAAGGCGCGGTACCGCTCGTGGGCCTCTTCGACGTCGAGCGTGATCCCAGCCCTCGCCAGCGCGTCGACGTAGCAACAGATCGTGTGCCCCTCGCGCTCCGCCAGGACCGAGGGCTCCAGCGAATCGATCGGGAAGAACTGGACGTCGCGCATGCCCTTGCACCACTGAACGCCCTGGAAATCGAGCATCGGCATTCACGAGGCGCCAGAGCTGGTCCCCTTTGCTATTCGCGAGGGCCTCGTTGCACGGTAGTAACGCTCACATCGGAGAGCGCCCCTTCCTTGTCGTGATACCTGTCGATCACAGTGCCTTGTGACGACGCTTCGTCGCGCCGTGAACACCTCGCTCGGCTTCGACGCGAGGACGGATCCGGCTCAATGGGATCTCGGCAGCCCTAGCACGTGTTCCGAGATATAGGCGAGAACGAGCTCCTGACTGATCGGTGCAATTCGAGGAAGGCGCGCCTCGCGAAAGTACCGTTCCACGTGGTACTCCCGGGCGTAGCCGAAGCCCCCGAGTGTTTGCACGGCGCGATCGGCGGCGAAGAACCCCGCTTCTGCGGCCAGATACTTCGCCAGGTTGGCTTCTTCCCCGCACGGTTCTCCGGCGTCGATGAGTCGCGCCGCCTCGCTCATCATCAGTCTCGCGGCTCGAAGTCTTGCGTGTGCTTCTGCAAGGGGGAACGCGATCCCCTGATTCTTTCCGATCGGGCGGCCGAAGACGACTCGACCCTTTGCGTACCTCACGGCGGCATCGAGCGATGCACGACCGATTCCGATCGCTTCGGCCGCAACGAGGATTCGCTCGGCGTTCAGCCCGTCCAGCAGGTAGCGGAAGCCCTTCCCCTCCTCTCCGACGCGATCTTCGGCCGATACGACGACGTCGCGGTAGGTCGTCTCACATGAGGCCACCGCGTTCCGTCCCATCTTCGGAATCGGAGAGGCGCCCACACCAGGAGCGTGCCGATCCACGAGGAACAAGGTCATCCCCTCGGTTGCCCGCGAGGCCTTCGAAAGCTCGGTCGTGCGGGTCAGAAGAAGGATCCGGTCTGCCTCGAGCGCCTTCGAGGTCCAGACCTTCTGGCCGTTGATGATGTATCGGTCACCATCTCGCACCGCGCGCGTCTTGATTCGAGTCGTGTCGGTGCCAGCGTCTGCCTCCGTGATCCCGAACGCGATGTGCAGACTGCCATTGGCAACCTTCGGGAGGAAGCGCTCCTTCATCTCCTTGGATCCATGAAACACGACGGGATGCATCCCGAAGATCGAGAGATGGATCGAGGAAGCGCCGTTCATGCACGCCCCAGACGCGGCAACTTCCTCCAAGACGGCTGCCGCCTCCGTCACCCCGCATCCGCCTCCGCCATAGCGCTCCGGGATCGCGATCCCGATCCATCCGCCTGCCGCCATTTCGCGATAGAACTCGTACGGGAACCGATGCTCTACCTCGCATGTCGACCAATAGGCATCGTCGAACTGCGAGCAGGTCCTCGCGACCGCCTGTCGAATCAGGCGAAGGTCCTCACGTTCTGAAGCCATGCGGTACCTACCGGGAAGACCTACGTGGTGCCTCTTTCCCCAGGCGTCGTTCAGCAGTCGGGGTGGAAGCCCTGGGGTCCACCACCGTACCAGTAGCCGTCGGGGCCCAGGTACCAGCAGGAGAAGTGTTCGTCCTGGGCGAGCTTCGGGTACGCCACCAGCGCCTGGGTGTAGGTGCTCTTCATGTAGGCGATCACCTCGGGCGTGACACCCGACTCGCGGATCTCGACGTACTGGACCTCGCTCAGGTGGTAGACGATTCCCGAGCGATTCATCTTGGCCACGATCTCGCTCGGCGGCACGCCGTGCTGGCTCAGGGCCACGACCTCGCTCACGTGGACCGGATGCCCCCAACGCTTGCCGCCGAAATGGGCGCACCCGGCGAGCGCCAACGCGGCGGTGATCAGGACCAGGTGGCGGAACGAAGACGACACGACGCGAACTCCCTTGCGCGGGCTCAATCGAGCACCGTATGACCGCGCTCTCGCATGCAGTTCTTGAAGACCTGCTCGAACGACTGGGTCGACTGCGAGCTCGCATAACCGCCGCCGCTGAACCCGCCCGCCGCCGCACCGATGGCCGCCCCCTCGCCGGGTGCGCCCAGCGCGGCGCCGAGGGCCGCCCCGGCCGCCGCCCCGAGCAGGCCTCCGATCGCCGCGCCCTTGCCGGTCTGCTGTAGCGAGCCCCCCGCTGCGTTCTGGGCGATCTGGCGGCACTGGGCCTCGTCGACGCCGAGCTTCGCGGCGTTCGGATCGTTGTAGGGGTCGATCGCCGGGGTCCAGGTGTTCTGGTTGACGCATCCGGCGACCAGGACCAGCGCGCAGGCGAGGGGTGCGAGAGCCCTGGGCATCGTCGACTCCTTGACGGACCTCCGTGGGACGTCGCTCCTCCGGAAGGCAGGACGATGGGTAGCACCCGGAAGGGGGAACGCCAGACCGAGATCGGCTCTTCGCGCTCGGCCGCAACGCGCCGAGCGGGCGCCCGGCGCCCGCGCCCGTCGGACGGGAATCCCCGGTCGCCACCGAGCCCTGCCTACCTATCTATCGTGTGCCGCCCAAACGAAGACGAGGCCGATCGGTGCCCGCTATCCGTCTTTCGGGTCCGGCTCGGGTCGCGTGGCGCCAGCGCTTGCGGCTGCCCCGGCCGTCATCCTCTTCAGAGCCATACGATCCACCTTGCCCGTCGCATTCAGCGGCATCTCGTCGAGGAAGACGATCTCCTCCGGTGCCTTGTAGCCGACGCGCGCGCGGGCGAACCGGATCAGGTCCTGTGCCATGGGCCGCAGCGCTCTCCTTTCCAGCGTGACGTAGGCTCGGACGTTCTCGCCGTGCAAAGGGCTCTGCACGCCCACGACACCCGCGATGGCCACGGCGTCGTGTTCGAGCAGCGCGGCCTCCACCTCCTGCGGGCAGATGTTCGAGCCGTCGTGCACGATGATCTGTTTCTGGCGACCGTGGAACCAGAGGTAGCCGTCTTCGTCCGCACTCATCACGTCGCCGGTATCCAGCCAGCCGTCGACGATCGTCTCGGCGGTGGCCTCCGGATGGTTCCAATAGCCCACCATGTTGCCGGGGAAGCGGATCCAGAGACGCCCGTCCGCATCCTCCGGCAACTCGCGGCCCTCCGCGTCGCGCACCGAGGCCTGGTAGCCGGACGCGAGGGGGCCGACCGAGCCGATCTTCTGCGAGGCCGGTGGAGTGACCGTGGGGATGCCGATCTCGGTCATCCCATAGTCCTCGTCGATGGCCACACCGGTGAGCGCCGTGAACTCCGCCTCCAGCGCCGCCGAGACCTTGTCGCCGCCTGAATAACAGCCTTTGACCGATGCGAAGTCCTCGCGGCGGGCGCCGTGATCGCGAACGAGCGCATAGAGCGCGGAGGGAAGCATCCACATCTTGGTGGGCCGCTCCTCGCGCAGGAGCGGCAGGATCTCGTCGCCTTCGAAGGTGCGCGACATCACGACCCTTCCGCCGGCGGCGAGCGTC
Source organism: uncultured Spirochaetales bacterium (assembly GCA_964653555.1). Taxonomy (GTDB): domain Bacteria; phylum Myxococcota_A; class UBA9160; order UBA9160; family SMWR01; genus JAHEJV01. The sequence continues at coordinate 27,519 of CAZZFT010000041.1, forward strand.
ATCATCGACAGGTGATGCCCGCCGACGTGCGATGCCGACCCGCCTGGCATCATCACGTCGTCGGGGCCCATCTCGAAGCTCCGGACGGCGCTGGCGATGATCCAGCCGAGCGTCTCGAAGCTGTGGCAGACCCCCTTCGGCTTGCCGGTGCTCCCCGACGTGAAGAAGATGATCGCCGGGTCCTCCGGCTTCGGCGGGGCGAAGTCGCGGGTCGGCTCGCCCTCCGTCAGCGACCGGAAGCTCGGGCCGTCGCTTCCGCCATCGTCGTCGTAGTGGATACGGCCGAGCGGCAGCTGGCTAGCGAGCCGGCTGGCGACCAGGTCCTCGCGGCGCTCGTCATGAGCGAGCAGGATCTTCGCCCCGCTCACCTCGAGCGCATGGTCGATCTCCGGCGCCGTGTAGCGGTAGTTCAGGGGCACTGCGACGAGCCCGCACTTCATGCAGGCGAGATAGTGGACGATCAGCTCCGTTCGGTTCGGCATGAGCGACGCGATCCGGTCGCCCGGATCCAGGAGGTCCAGGTAGCTGCCGGCCAGTCGGGTGGACGCGGAATCGAGCCGCTGCCATGTCCAGCGGCACCGGCGCGACACGAGCGCGTCGGCCTCCGGCTTCGTGGCGAGGCCCTGCTTCAGGATCTCCGCGAGATGGGCAGGCCCGCCCAACGGCGGTCCGGCGATCGGCATGGTGACCCTCCGATGAAGGTCTGCTGCTTGGGGGGCGCATCTTCGGCGGCATTCGAGATTCTAGCCGCTCCCGCCTTCAGTCGCGGGGACGAGATTCACTGCGCCGTCGCAGCGCCCACCCCGTGGCCCAGTAGAGGCCGACGAGGCCGACCGTGACGCCGGCGAACTGCATGCCCCGTTGCCTCCCGCACCTCTTCAGGTGAGGCAGGACCATCTCGCGGGTGTAGCCCGGTGGCGGATTCTGCCAGACCCGGACGAGGTCGAGGCAGCTGTCGACGAGGTAGATCGCCGAGCCGACCCAGAGCAGGAAACAGATGCCCCAGCGCATGGTCCACCCTGTCCATTCTCGATGCTCATCCCGTTCTCGATACTCCTCCGCAACCCTGCGGCGCAGCCAGAAATCCGAGCAACATCAGCCGGGACGAATCCCGAGCACAGACAGCTAGCGGGCGGCGCTGCGATCCGCTCGCTGCGCCGGTGGCCCCGCCTCCAGTGGATGGCCCGCATCCTTCCAGGCGCGAATGCCCCCGTCGAGCGCGATCGCGCCGCGGAAGCCCATGTCGTGGAGGGTGCCAGCCGCGATGGTCGAGATCTTGCCGAACTCGCAGTAGGCGAGGATCCGCACCGTCGGGTCCGGGAGCATCGCGTCGACCCGCAGCTCGAGCTGCCCGCGCGGCAGGTGGATCGCGCCGGGGATGTGCCCCGCCGCATAGGCGTCTGCCTCGCGCACGTCCAGGATGTGCAGGCCGGGCGCCTCGCTGGCGATGCGCCGCCGCAGCTCGTCCATGGTCATGAACGAGATGCGGCTGGCCGCCTCCTGGATGATCTGGGCCACTGTCCGACCGCCCGTCTGGTTGGTGCGCAGCGCCTCCGTCAGATGCTCCGGCATCTGCAGGCTGAGGCTGCGCATCATCTCGATGAACTCCGCACGACCCTGCTTCTGGAGGCGAGGGTTCGAGCGCTTCTGCTCGTCGAGCGTGGTGGCGGGCGCGTCCTTGTAGTTGTGGGCCGGATGCACCAGGAGGGAGCCGTCGAGCCGCAGCAGACGCTCGAACAGGCTGTCGTAGAGGGCCTCGGAGTCTCCGCTGGGAAGGTCCGTCCGGCCCGTCGCCCCGAGCAGCAAGGTGTCGCCGGTGAACACGTGGCCCGGCATCACGACGCACATCGAGTCGGCGGTGTGACCGGGCGTGTGCAGCAGATTCAGCCGCAAGTCGCCCACGATGACGGTCTCGCCATCCTCGGCGCGGATGTCGACGAAGGGCGCCGGGCTGGCGCGGTGCATCACGGAGGGTATCCCGAGCCGCTCGCGAAGCTCGCTCACCGCGGAGAAGTGATCGGCGTGAGTGTGCGTGTCGATCAGGTAGCGGAGGCGCAAGCCGCGCGAGGCGACGCGTCCCAGGTAGCGGTCGATCTGCTCGTCGATCGGATCGATGACGACGGCGGCGCAGGTCTTCTCGCAGCCGATCAGGTACGAGACGCAGCCCCTCTCGCTGCGGATCACTTCGAAGTACATGGCTCGCCTCCGAACGCCTGCTGGAATGTACCCGGGCGGATGCGCGCAGGCGATCTGGCCGAGAGGAGGAAGCCCCCCGCCCAACGCCGCGAGGCCGCGCAGTCATCGGGTGCGCCGGGAGGGTCCGAACCCTCGAATCGACGAACGGACAGGGACGGCAGCGAGCCTCGCTACCGCCCGCCTCCTCCGCAACCGGGGCCCGAATCCGCCACACGTGCGAGCGGGCAGCGTGCGGCTCCTGTTCGCGGTCGAGCAAGCCGTCGACTCCGAAAGCCTCGGCGCAGTCCACCCGGCTCTGGTCTGGGGACGGGAGGCCCTCGATCTCCTGCCGCAATCCCTGAACCAGGGACATCGCGCCGATCTCGAGCTTCTCGGCACCGACGCAGGCGCCGGCCACAGGTCCCTGGAGAGCGTCGGCGACCCCGCGCAGTAGGGACCCCCATCCGCCGCGCGGAGGCTCTCCCTTGCTAGTCGAGGTGAGGTCGCGCGCACGGGAGAGGAACGTCGGTCCTGTGGGCGAAGTTGCGGGCGAGCCGGGCGCAGGCCTCGAGCGAGCCGCGCAGCTCGGGGCCCGCGCAATCGAGCGCCTCGCAATACGCGCGGCACAGACCGAGCGCGCCGGGGCCGAGGTCGAAGGCATCGCAGCCCGTCTCGTACTCCACGACGAGCCGAGGCCTCGATTCTTCGATCGGGCTCTCCCGCGAGGCGAAGCTCTTTGCGGTCTGCCGGCGATCCTCGCCCCCGACCAGGATCCAGCCGTGGTTCGAGCCGGGATCGTCGAGCCACGCCCACACGTCGGCCACCAGCCCGGGTGTCGACGCCCAGACGTAGAGCCCGGCCTCGCCCACGGACAGGACGGCGCTCGGGTCGGGCGCGAAGTCGCCGCCGGGCTCCTGCCAGAAGTCCGTGTCGTAGCGGGTGTGGAGCCAGGTCGCGTCGCCGGGCTCGGCGGGGGCGCCGCCGCCGCCGGAGGCCGAGGAGGGCCCCTCGCTCCAGGGTGAGAGGACGCGATGCAGCCCGACGTCGATGGCGACCTGGTTCGACGGGGTCATCTCCAGCTCCAGCTCGACGCTCGTGATCCATGCACCGGCCGGGATGGCCGACGCCACGTCGAAGGCGAGCAGCGCCCGCCGCGCCACGAACGCATTGTTCCGGCCGACGAAGAACACGGGGCCCGAGCCGTTCGCCAGGCTGCCCTCCGCGTCTTCGATGAGCGTCGCGTCGCGGGCGGGTTCGAGAACGACCGTTTCGGCCCAACCCGGCCATCCGAGCAGCACTCCCCCGAGAAACGCCACGACGGTGAGCTCCCGCCGCCCCACCCGCTCCGCAACCCCGATCCTTCTCCGCAGCATCGCGCTCCGCTCCCGCCTGCACCCCCCGGCCGGCGGCCAGCATACCTCCGGCCGATCGCGCGGTGGCGAAGCAGCGCGTCGAGTCGTTCTGGGACGCGGTGCACCGGTTCGCCCCAGCCCTGGCTCCCGGGCGTTCGCGCGAGCCGCTCCGGGGAGACGCTTCGGCCCGTTGCAATTGGCACGCGGCTCGCAAGGGCTGGCCCGAGCAGGAGTGGCTCATGGCATCGGCATCCCCGGCATCGGCTTCGCGATGGCTGCTGGCTGCGATCGTCTGGATCGCCGCGGCTGGCGTGCAGGCGGACGTCGTCAACCTCGCGGCCCTCAAGGACAACACGCTCTACGAGCCGATCACCAAGGACGGGCTCCAGGATCGCTCGAACGGCGCCGGCGAGAGCATGTTCGCGGGCCGGACGAAGGACGCGCTGGACGCCACCGCCCAGGTCGCCGTGCGTCGAGCCGTGATCGCGTTCGACGTCGCCGGAAGCATCCCGGCGGGCTCGACGATCAACAGCGTTCAGCTGTATCTGCGCTGCACCAAGGCCAAGCTGAACACGGGCTTCGCCACCCGCCTGCACGAGCTGCTGAGCGACTGGGGCGAGGGCACCTCGAACACGGGCAACCCCCAGCAGGGCCGCGGAGACACGCCGACGACGGGCGATGCCACCTGGAACCACACCTTCTACCCGAGCCAGTTCTGGACGACCCCGGGCGGCGACTACGACGCCACCGCCAGCGCGACCACCAGCGTCGTCAGTACGGGCGACTACTTCTGGGGCTCGACGGCCGGCATGGTTGCGGACGTCCAGGGCTGGCTCGACAACCCCTCGCAGAACTTCGGCTGGATCGTGATCGGCGACGAGACCCTGAACGAGACCTCGAAGCAGTTCGCCACGCGGGAGAACAACGACAGCGGCGGGATCTACGTGCCGGAGCTGAGCGTCGACTTCACGCCTTCGGCGCCCACGGGCGCCTGCTGCGCCGAGGACGGAGGCTGCTCCGTCGTGCTCGACCCGGGCGGCGCGTGCGTCGCCCCGAGCGTCTACCAGGGAGAGGGAACGACCTGCGACCCGAACCTGTGTCCGCAGCCGACCGGCGCGTGCTGCATCCCGAATGCCTCCGCCACCTGCAATGAGCTGACCGCGGACGACTGCGCCACCGCGGGCGGCGCCTTCCAGGGGGATCTCACCACCTGCGCCGCCACGACCTGCCCGGTCCTTCCGACACCGTTCGTGGACCTGCTTCCGATCCCGGCGGTGGCGCAGCCCACCTCGGGCACGCCCGGCGGTACGGCGACCTACGACATGTACATGGAGGAGGTCTCGCAGAACCTCCACTCGGAGCTGCCGAACACCACCGTCTGGGGCTACGGCGATGCGCCGGGCAACGCAACCTATCCGGGGCCGACTCTCGAGAACACGACGGGCCAGCCCATCACGGTCCACTGGATCAACGACCTGCGCGATACCTCGCAGGTCGGCAGCCCGCTGCGGACCGATCACTACCTGCCAGTCGATACCTGTCCCCACGGCGCCGAGGACACCGCCAAGACCGTGGTGCACGTCCACGGCGGGCACGTGCCCGCGGAGGTGGATGGGTATCCCGAGGCCACCTTCCTCCCCGGGAACCAGGTCACCTACGTCTACCCCAACAACCAGGACGCGACGACGCTCTGGTACCACGACCACGCCCTCGGCATCACGCGGCTCAACGTCTACATGGGGCTCGCGGGCCTCTACCTGGTGCGCGACGCGGTGGAGAATGCGCTCGGCCTGCCTTCCGGCGAGTACGAGCTTCCGCTCGTGATCCAGGACCGCAGCTTCAACGTCGACGGCAGCCTGAAGTACCCGCTGATCTGGCAGGACATGTTCCTCGGCGAGACCATGCTCGTGAACGGCAAGGTCTGGCCGCGGCACGACGTGAAGGAGGGCAAGTACCGGCTCCGCCTGCTCAACGGCAGCAACGGCCGGACCCTGACCCTCCAGTTCTGCCCGGGCACGAACGCGGCGCCGTGCCCCGCGCCGGCCACGTTCGAGCTGCTGGGCCAGGAGGGCGGCCTCCTGTCCGCGCCCGTTCCGCTCACCGCGATCACCCTGGGCCCGGCGGAGCGGGCGGACGTGATCGTCGACTTCGCGCCCTATGCCGCGGCCACCTCCGTCTACGTCGTGAACAGCGCGCCGGCTCCCTTCCCCGGATCACCGGGGGTCGGCGTCCTCCCCGACGTGATGCGCTTCGACGTGCAGGGCGTGGCCGGCTTCACGGATCCGGTGCCCGGCACCCTGCGCCCGATGGAGACCCTGAACGAGGCCGACGCCACCCAGTTCCGCACGCTCGAGCTCGTGAAGGGCTCCGGCGACGCGTGCAGCCCGTTCGCCTGGGAGGTGGTGACGACCGACGGGCTCAACGGCTCCGTGCTCGGCTCGCGCTGGGACGACGTCACGGAACAGCCCCAGCTCGGCGACACCGAGGTCTGGAGCTTCATCAACCGCTCGGGGATGATGCACCCGATGCACATGCACCTGGTGTTCTTCCAGGTGCTCGACCGCGAGGCCTTCAGCGAGGTCGGCGGCCAGATCGTCCCCAGCGGCGTAAAGGTTCCACCGCCGCCCCAGGAGATGGGCTGGAAGGACACCGTGCAGGTCGGACCGAGCGAGATCGTGCGCGTGATCGCCCGCTTCGAGGACTACCCGGGGCTCTTCCCGTACCACTGCCACATCCTCGAGCACGAGGACCACGAGATGATGCGCCAGATGGAGGTCCTGCCGGAGCCCGGCGTGCTGCTCGGGCTCGGCTCCGGCGCGCTCATGGTGGGGTGGCTCGTCCGTCGCCGCGCTCGTGGACGGTGACGCGCCCTGCTGCAATGCCACCACGGGGAATCACCGGAGCAGCTCCAGGATCTTCCCGGCGATCGGTGATTCCTCCTCGTAGATCGCGAGATTCATGTCGCGGTGGCTCATGGTCTCGTCGAGAACGGTGACCGCCGAGGATCCAGGCGCCGCCGTGGACGAAGACGAGCACCGGATGCGGCGGGCCGCCCTCTGCCGGCGCGAAGACGCATCGCGATCCCCATCGGAGCCCCTCGCGCCCGGCTGAAGAGGCAGATGGCCTCGCTGCGGGGCTCGGCGCCGCGCCGGTGGCGCCGGTCTCCCCGCAGCCGAGCCGGAGGCGGCGCCGGTCTGGCACGGAGCCTGCACCTGGTCGCCCTCGAAGGAGGGATCCATGAGCACGTTGGCGCGAGACATCATGCAGACCCATGTGGTGACGGTCGCGCCGAGCGACACCCAGGCGGCGGCCATGCGCGTCCTCTCGGACGAGGGGATCCACGGCGCGCCGGTGATCGACGAGGCGGGGCGGGTCGTGGGCGTGGTCAGCGTCACGGACCTGCTGCGGGCGGCCGTCGAGGCGGAGGACAACGCGCGCCCCGGCTACGGCTACTTCGAGGAGGGCGTCGAGCAGTTCCCGGCGGGCCTCGCGGAACTGCTGCGGGAAGGCCTGGAGGAAGGAGACAGGGGGCCGCGCGTCGAGGAGGTGATGACCGGTTCGATCGCGCGGGTCGACCCCGGCGCGACGGTCCAGGAGGTCGCGCGAACGTTGCGCGAGAACCGCGTCCACCGCGTCCTGGTGCTCGAGCACGATGCGCTCGTCGGCGTCATCTCGACCTTCGACCTGATCGCGCTGCTGGAGAAGCAGGGCTAGGCGGCGGGCCGCCGGACGGGAGGCGACGAGCCCGTCGGCGCCCC
>CAZZFT010000042.1:0-27761 GCA_964653555.1 uncultured Spirochaetales bacterium
AAGGGCTTGGTGATGTAGTCGAAGGCGCCGGCGCGCATCGCCTCCACCGCCGAGGCGACACTCGCGAAGGCCGTCATCAGCACCACCGGGCTCTCGGGGCGCACCTGGCGCAGCTCACCCACCAGATCGATCCCGCTCTTGCCGGGCATGTTCACGTCCGAGAGCACGACGTCGACTTCCCGCTCTCGGGTCAGATCGAGAGCGGCCTCGGCGCTCGGGGCGTCCCACACGCGGTATCCCTCCCCCTGGAACAGCTCCCGCAGCATGGCGCGCAGCGCGTCGTCGTCGTCGACGAGCAGCAGCTCCCGCGTTGCGGTCATCGTGGATCCTCCGGCGTGCTCTGGCCGATCCCAAAGCATCCCGCGTGCCATGCCCGGACCGGCGCTCGGCCCGCCTCAGCCCGCCTCGGCGCCCCCGACTGTGGCATTGTGACACAGCCCTGAGGCCCCAGGGCTCAGCCCGAGGAGCGCTCGACTCGCGCGACCAGCTCGGAGGGACAGGCCAGAGAGCGCGTGACCAGGCAACCCCGCTCCGCCTTCTCCAGCAGGCGCCGCGCTCGCTCCTCGTCCACTCCTTCCGGCACCGTCAGGTCCGCCGACACCTCCATGGCGATGAAGCGGGGCCCGCCCTCGACCCGGTCCAGCGTGCCCGAGGCGGCGACCCGCAGACGCGACCAGCCGAGCCCCGAGGCCCGTGCCACTGCGCGGAAGGTGAGCACGAAACAGTCGGCGACCGCGGCCACCAGCAGCGTCTCGGGCGACCAGCGGTCGCCAGTGCCGTCAAACTCCTCGGGCGGTGCGCTGGAGAGGTCCGGGAGCCGCTGCGAAGAGAGGGTCACGTCTCCCTCGGTCTCGGCCGAGGCCGCGACCCGGTAGCGATGGGGGTAGGGTTGCATGCGGTAGCCCGATGCAGCGGCCGTGCCAAGGCGGGTTGCGGCGGGCGACGGATTCATGGAACCCTCCGGTGACATCCCAGCAACGGCCCGCCCGGGCCGAACGAGATTCGATGTCGCGACCCCAGCGGGCGTCCCCCCGGCCGCTCGAATCCATGGACCAGAAGACCGTCGATGCGATCGTCGACGTGGCATCGCTGCTGGTCGTGATTCTCGACCGCGACGCCCGGATCCAGCGCTTCAACGCGGCCTGCGAGCGCGCGACGGGCTTCTCCGCCGGGGAGCTCCTGGGCGAGCCCGTGTGGCGGCTCGTCCCAGAGGACCAGCGCACCGAGGTCGAGGCGATCTTCCGCGAGCTGCGAGACGAGGGCCGCTCCAACCTGCACGAGAACGACTGGTGGACCAAGAGCGGCGAGCGGCGACGCATCGCCTGGTCCAACACCGCCCTGCGCGACCCCGACGGCTCGGTCGTCCAGGTGATCGCGACCGGGATCGACGTCACCGGGCTGCGCGCCGCGGAGGCGGAGCAGCGCGAGAGCGAGCAGCGCCTGGCCGGCATCGTCAGGTCCGCGATGGACGCGATCGTGGCGGTGGACGAGAGACAGCGGATCGTGCGCTTCTTCAACCCGGCCGCGGAGCACATGTTCGGCGTTCCGAGCGCCGAGATCCTGGGCAAGCCGCTCGATCTGCTGATCCCCGAGCGCCACCGCGCCGCTCACCACGACCACGTGGAGCGCTTTGCCCGCTCGGGGCACACCAGCCGGCGCATGGGCAAGCTCGGACGCGTCCGGGGCCAACGCGCAAACGGCGAGGAGTTCTCGATCGAGGCCTCGATCGGGAAGACGGGCTCGGGCGACACCGCCCTGCTGACGGCGATCCTGCGCGACGTCACCGACCAGGAGCGGGCGGCCGAGACGGCGGCGCTGCTGGCGAGCATCGTCCGCTCCTCGGAGGACGCGATCGTCGGCACCGACCGCGCGTGGCGCATCCTCACCTGGAATCCGGCGGCCCAGGAGATCTTCGGCTACGCGCGGCACGAGGTGCAGGGCCAGCCGCTCGTGGCGCTCGTGCCGCCCGAGGCGAGGGAGCAGATCGAATCGGTGCTCGCCACCGTGGGCCGGGGCCGCAGCGTCGGCCATCTCGAGACGACGGGGCTCCGCAGGGACGGAGGGCGACTGGCGGTGTCGGTCGGCGTATCGCCGCGCCGCGACGGAACCGGCGCGATCGCCGGCGCCTCGGTGGTCGCGCGGGACATCAGCGAGCACCGAGAGCTGGAGCGGCGCCTGCGGCAGACCGAGGAGCTGGCGGCGGTCGCCACGCTCGTCACCGGCATCGCCCACGACATCGGCACCCCGATGAATGTGATCCTCGGCTACACGGACCTGCTCGCCCGTTCCCCACTCGACGAGAAGAACCGCGAGCGCGTCGGGATCATCAAGGACCAGGTCGAGCGGGTGACGCGTCTGATCCAGACGCTGATGAATTTCGCGCGGCCGCAGCGGGAGACCCTGCGCCCCCAGCGCGTCGAAGACCTGGCCGAGCGCGCCCTGGCGCTGATCGCCGAGACGGCCCGCCAGCGCGGGATCGCGATCGAGCGCGCCTTCGACACGACGCCGCCAATCCCCGCCCAGGGCGAGCGGCTGGAGCGGGCCTTCCTGGACCTGCTCCTGAACGCCTGCGACGCGATGGCGGAGCGGGGCGGCGCGCTGCGCGTGGCCACGCGCCCTCTCGACGGCGGGGTCGAGATCCGGATCGAGGACACGGGCTGCGGCATCCCGCCCGAGACGCTGGAGCGGATCTTCGAGCCCTTCTACACCACCAAGCCGCGCGGCCAGGGAACCGGGCTCGGGCTGCTCGTGACCCGCAGCATCGTCGTCGAGCACGGCGGCACGATCGACGTGGAGAGTCGGGTGGGCAAGGGCTCGGCGTTCACGATCCGACTGCCGTGCGAGAGCTCCGGGGCGGAACGGGACGAGCCCGGCTCCGACTGACCCGCACCGAGGCTGTCGCCCGGGTGACAGCGAACGGGTCGGGAGAACGCGCATCATCGTGGCACATCGCCACAGGGCGGGACGCTCGGATGGGGCGTCCGTCCACGCTCGACGCCACGGGGCCTGGCCCCGTGCTCGCTGCGGCTACCTGACACACGACATCACGTTTCCACCCCGGGGAACGGATCTTGCACAACGCCACCAGCGCAGATTCCACTCGCCAGAAACGAGTTGCACGGGTCGTTAATCGGATGCTAGTGGGAATGAACCGAAGGAGCCGAGGCAGCGGATGAAGCGTCCCGTTCTCGCGAATCGTTACTGGACCGCCGCTTTGGCAGCGGTGCTGGGCTGTGCGCTGTTCGGCGCAGTCGGCTGTGGGAACGACGGCAACGACGGCCCGCCGGGGCCGGAGGGGGCCACGGGTCCTCAGGGTCCGCCCGGCACCACCACGGTCCTCGACCCCGACGTGGCGATCGAGGCCTGCATCGGCTGCCACGGGCCGAGCGGCGTCCGGCCGGTCGGCAACATCACCGACGTAATGGACGTGCACTTCATCGACACCGATCCCGACGGCCCCCAGACGAGCTCGGGCTACCGCCAGCTCCACGTCGAGCTCACCTCGGTGGACGTCTCGCGCACCGTGGACGCCGACAGCGTGATCATCGACTTCCAGGTGACCGACGAGAACGGGAGCTTCGTCAGCAACCTCTTCGCCTCCGACGGTCGCTTCACGATCGCGCGTCTCAACCCCGGGGTCGGGTCCGGGGACGCGACCTTCTGGCAGAGCTTCATCACGCGCACCGACGCCGGTGCCGTCCAGGCCAACGCGGAGACCTTCGGCAGCGGCACCTTCCAGGCCAACACGCCCTCGGCCGGGCACTACCGCTACATCTCCCGCTTCGACCCCTCGACCGCGCCGGCCGGGGTCACGCCGATCGCGAGCGGCGACACCCTGCGCGTCGCGATCCAGATCTCGTCGGGTGACATCCCGGCGGGTAACGGCTGGTGCGACTTCGACGCCAACCTCGGCGGCGCCAACAACAACTGCAACTCGGCCAGCCGGACCCGCGACATCGTGCAGACGGCCACCTGCAACGGCTGCCACGGCGCCACCTCGGACACGAAGCTGGCGCTGCACGGCGGCGGACGCACCGACGTGGAGTACTGCGTCACCTGCCACAACCCCGGCACGACCGACGGCCAGACCGGCAACTCGGTGAGCTTTCCGATCCTGGTCCACAAGATCCACTACGGATCGAGCCTGGCCAACGGCTACACGATCGTGGGCTTCGGCAACTCCGTCCACGACTACTCGACGGTGACCTTCACCAAGGACATCGACGACTGCCAGATCTGCCACACGGGCGGGGGCGCCGACGTCGACAACTGGAGCATGGTTCCCACGATGCAGGCCTGCGGCGCGTGCCACGACGACGTCGACTTCTCGACGGGCGCCAACCACGGGATGGGCGGCGTCCAGACCACCAACGCGAACTGCAGCTTCTGCCACCCCCAGACCGGTCCCCACCCGCCGAGCTCGGACTCGCTGCCCCAGCCGATCGAGGCGGTCCACCTGGGTGCCGAGCGGCGCGTGGAGGGCGGCCTCTACCGCGGCGGCATGAACGGCTACTGGATCCAGAACGTCAGCTACCAGGCCTCCAACCGCGAGCTGTCGGTCGACTACTCGGTCACCCGCGACGGCACGCCGATGACGCTCGAGTCGGACCCGGAGTGGACCGCGGCCGGCGGAGCCAGCCGACTCGCGATGATCGTCGGCTGGAACACCACCGACTACACCAACGACGGCAGCGGAAGCTCGCCGGCCCAGCCGATCAGCACGAACGCCCTCGGCGTGGGCGGAGGCTCGGTCTCCGCCCTGGGTGGCGGCCTCTACCGCGCGCTGGTGACGCTGCCCTCCTCGGCCACCTCGGGCAGCGTGGGCATCGGGCTCGAGGGCCACCCCGCCGCCGACCTCGACGGCGACGGCACCTTCAGCGACCGTATCGCGGTGAAGAGCGACGTCGTCTACTTCGACGTCACCCAGGGTCGCATGGTCGGCACGGTCCCGCGCCGTCAGGTGATCGACGTCGACAAGTGCAATACCTGCCACGACCAGGCGGGCAATGGCATCAGTCTGCATGGCAGCAACCGGACCGGGAACGAGCAGATCTGCGTGCTCTGCCACAACGGTAACGCCACGGACGTCTCCCGTCGGCCGGCACCCCCGGCGATGACCGCCGACGGCAAGGCCGAGGAGGCGATCGACTTCAAGCGGCTGATCCACCAGATCCACAGCGGGGCGGAGCTCCAGAACGGCGTGGTCATCTACGGCTTCGGCGGCTCGGTGAACGACTTCTCCCACGTCGAGTTCATCGGCAACCGACGCAACTGCGAGACCTGTCACCTGCCGGGCACCTACACCGCCGAGGCCGCGTTCGACGCGACGCCGACGACGATCGACACGGGGGCCGACGTCACCGTCTCGACCGACGACCTCAACATCTCGCCGAACGCCGCGGTGTGCTCGAGCTGCCACGACAACACGGCGGCGACGGACCACATGAAGCTGAACGGCGCGTCCTTCCACGCCCTCGACGCCGACATCAACTGATCCGACAATCCGAGAAGGCCGGCGCGGGGGACGTCGATTGCGAGCACGCGGCACGGACGGAGCGGCGGATCGGAACGCGGGGAGCGGCGGGCGGGGCGTCCGCCGGACCGGTGCGCTGCTGCTCGTCGCGGTCGTATCCTGCGTCTCGCTGTCGACCGGGGACCTCCAGCGCACCCACCGTACGGCTCCCGTCGAGGGCGCGACCGAGCGGGTCGGCGCCGAGGAGTGCCAGATCTGCCACGAGGACGTGCTCGATCACGCACCGGCGACCAGCTACCACGCCGACTGCGAGTCCTGCCACGGCTCGGGCCAGAAGCACATCGATAGCGCGGACACCGCCGACATCCGCTTCCCGGCGAACGCGGACTGCGAGGCCTGCCACGACACCGGCCATCGCACGCTGCTGGGCTGGAACCAGTCGGAGCACAACCAGGGCGGCGTCTTCTGCACCGACTGCCACGATCTCCACGACCGGCAGCCGTGGAACCTGCGCCGCTCGACCGCGGTCGCCCAGGCGGTCTCGCCCCACGCCGGCGACGTCACCCGCCTGTGCAGCACCTGCCACGCCGACGTGGCCGCGACCTTCGCCCTCCCCTCCCATCACCCGCTGCGCGAGGGCATGTTGGCGTGCACGGACTGCCACGATCCCCACGGCGAGCGCGACGTGGCGCTCGGTGCTCCCACCGCCCTGTGCACGAGCTGCCACCAGGACTACGGCGGCCCGTGGATCTACGAGCACGGCCCGGTCACCGAGGACTGCGGCTACTGCCACGTTCCCCACGGCACCAGCTCGCGCGCCCTGCTCGTCACCAACGAGCCCGGCGTCTGCATCTCCTGCCACACGGTGGCCGAGGCGGGAGCGGTGCATCAGCCCTTCGCCTTCGCCACCCGCTGCACGGATTGTCACTCGGCCATCCACGGCTCCTATGCCGATCCCCACCTGAGGCGGTGAGGACGCCCCCATGCGCAGCCGATCCCTCCTTCCGCTCCTCTGGCTCGGACTCCTGCTCGCGCTGCCCGCCCCCGCCGAGGAGGAGCCGGCTGCCACGGCGCCCGAGGCCGCCGCGGCGACCGGCGCGGCCGCGGACGACGAGGCAATGGGCGCCGCGGACGCGGACGACGAGGCGGTCGACGACGAAGACGCCGAGCAGGACGAAGCAGCGGACGGCGAGGGCGAGGAGGACGCCGACCAGGAGCTCCAGTTCCGCTGGTCCCTGACCCCGACCGCCGTCTACACCCACACCTCGTCGAAGGAGGACGCCAACGGCGTCGGCGGCTTCCTCGATCAATACGACTTCGTCCCGAACAAGTCGAGCACCTTCCCGGTCGAGCTCGGAGTGAGCGGCGCAGCGCTCGACGTGTTCGGGAAGGGCGAGACGCCGCTGCTCCAGGTGCGCTTCGAGAGCCCCACCTCCAACCTCGGCGTGTCGGGCTCCCAGATCGATGATCCCTTCTACAACCAGCGCCTGCTCGTGCTCGGACGGCTCCCCGGCTTCGACCTCGACCTGTTCTATCGGCGCATCCGCACCGAGGAGACGCGGCTGTTCCCGAACACCGCGGGCACGGGCCTCCTGTTCGAGGACATGAGCGCGCCCGACGACCGCTTCGCGCGCCAGCGCACGGGCTTCGCCGCCGAGCTCGGCGTGCGCCCCGGCGAGCTGCTCCCGTCGGCCAAGCGGCTCGACGAGGTCCTGGCGCCCGAGCTGCTGCTGCACGGCGGCTACGATCATCGCAGCGGCCGCCGCCAGCTGCGCTTCCTGATCAATCCGGACAACCGCTGGATCGGGCTCGCTCAGGACCGCGACCAGAACGTGGGCGACGTGGGCGGCGGCCTGCTGATGGCGCCGGGCCGCTGGTTCACCGCCGACTTCGACTTCGACTACCAGCGCTTCCGCGAGGATGAGCCGGCGATCCTCCAGAGCGAACTCGGCAACGGCATCACGCCGAATGCGAGCACGGTCGACTTCATTCCGGACACCGACCGCTACACCGGCACCCTGCGCCTGCGCGGCCGCATCGGGGAGCGGGCGACCCTGGAGGGGGGCTTCCAGGCTGCCGTGCTCGAGCAGGTCCCGGGCTACACGCCGCTCCAGGACGCCTTCGGTCTGCGCAACAACCAGATCCAGTTCTACTCGGGCAACTTCACCGCCGACGTCGCGCTCGTGGCCGGGCTCTCCGCAAACGCCTATTTCAAGTACGACCAACGCCACAACGACATCGACCGCAACACGGCGCTCTTCAACCCGGATGGAAACAACGGCACCCAGGTGGACGAGTTCGTGCGCGACTGGACGCGCCTGCGGGCCGGGATCGAGGCCGCCTACCGGATCAACGCCGGCAATCGGCTGGCGCTCGGCGGCCGCTACGACTCGGTCGACCGCGACCTGGAGTTCTCCTCGCCCGGCTGCCCGCCGGGGTCCTGCTTCCCGGCGATCCTGCCGGTGAATGCGCTGGTGCACGACGATTCGCGGTCCTACACGGTCTACGGGAGCACCCGGCTGCGACTGCTGCAGCGCGTGGGCGTGAGCGGCGAGGTGGGCTACCGCATCGCGCCCGACCTCGGCTACGTGACCGATCTCGACGACTACCTGTACGGGAAGCTGCGCGCCTCCTACACGCTCCCGGTGGAGAAGTCCGTCGTACTCTCCCTGTTCGCGCGAGGCGGACGGGGCGAGAACAACGATCAGGTGATGGTCGGAGGCGGCGGCGTCGGCATCCCTCCGACGGGACCGGATTTGCGCCGCCACTTCGACCGCTACGACTGGCTCGTGGGGCTCACCGCGAACGCCGCGCCCTGGGAGAAAGTGGGCGTCTTCGGCTCCTTCTTCGTGTCGAGCGACGTCCAGGACTACGAGCTCGCGCTCTCCAGCCTGCAGCGCTACGTGCAGCCCTCGGTGCCGATCACGTTCCGCGACGACGGCGACGCGGGCTACGACAACCGCCAGTGGAGCGTGGTGGTCGGGACCCACGTCGGGATCGACGATCGCACCGATGCCTCCCTCGCCTACGCCTTCACCCGGGCCGAGACCGGCTACGACTCGGGCTCGCCCGAGCTCGCGCTGATCCACCAGAATGCGAAGATCGACTCGAACCTCCACTCCGCCAATCTCGAGGTGGGGCGTTGGCTCCGGGAGGGGCTGCGGGTGCAGGTCGGGTACCGCTTCGAGTACTACCAGGACGGAGCGTACGTCCCCCAGAGTCTGGTCAGCGCGATTCCCCCCTTCGACCTCGACAGCACGCGACATACCGTCACACTGGGCGTGACGCTGACGAGCGCCCTGCTCGAGCCGTGACGAACCGGCGGCGAGACGTCCAGGGCCCGCCTTCGTCGTTCGAGTCGAGTTTGAACCGAAGCACATCTTGAGCGAACCGGAGCCGACTCTGCCTCGCGGGTACTACCGGAACTGGATCACCTACGTCGGCATGGCTCTGGTGCTGGCCGCCCTGCTCAGTGGGACGTCGATCTTCCTTCAGGAGCTGCTGAGCCACCCCTCGCCGTACACGGGGATCCTGTACGCCTTCGCGAGCCTGGTCCTGATGACGGGCTTCGCCCTGGTTCCGATCGGAATGCTCTGGGAACGCAGACGACGGCGCCAGGGCCGCACGAGCGCCCTCGCCGTGTTCCGCATCGACCTCAACAACCCCGAACACCGCACCGTCGCGCTGGCCCTGTTGGGCGGCTTCGCGCTCCTGGTGGTCCTGGTCGGGGTCGGGTCGTACAAGTCCTTCCACGCCACCGAGTCGGTCGAGTTCTGTGGGCAGCTCTGCCACTCGGTGATGAATCCGGAATGGGTCCGCTACAACGCCTCTCCCCACGCGCGGGTGGCCTGCGCGGAATGCCACATCGGCGCGGGAGCCGACTGGTACGTCAAGTCGAAGATCTCCGGGCTGCGACAGGTCTGGGCCGTGGCCGTGGGCAACTACGACCGTCCGATTCCCACACCGATCCACGATCTGCGTCCTGCTCGCGAGACGTGCGAACAGTGCCACTGGCGCCGGAAGTTCACCGGCTACAAGGAGCTGGTCCGCTCGTACTATCTCTCGGACGAGGACAACACTCGCACTCAGATGCGGATGCTCGTCAAGATCGGCGGAGAGAAGTCGACCTTCTTGAAGGGCTCGGGCATCCACTATCACATGCTCATCGCGAACAAGGTCGAATACGTCGCCACCGACGAGAAGCGACAGCAAATGGCATGGGTTCGCGTCACTCGATCCGACGGAAGTGTCACCGAGTACAGCAACGCCGACGCCCCCCTGAGCGAGACCGAGCGCGCCAAGTTCGAGGTCCGGACGATGGACTGCATGGACTGTCACAACCGGCCAGCCCATCAGTTTCCGACGGCGATGCAGAGCGTCGACGATGCACTCGAAGCAGGCTCCATCGCCCTCACCCTGCCGGAGATCAAGGTCCAGGCGGTGCAAGCCATCGACGACGACTACGCGACCACGGCGGAAGCCATGGAGGGCATCGCCAATCACCTCCACGACTACTACAAGCGCGAATACCCGGAGATCTTCGAGCGAAAGAACGCGGATCTCGTCCGGAGCATCAAGGAGCTGCAGAAGATCTATCGCTCGACGGTCTTTCCGGAGATGAAGGCCAGCTGGCGGTCGTACCCGAGCAACATCGGCCATCGGGACTCACCCGGCTGCTTCCGATGCCACAACGACAGAATGGTCTCCGACACCGGCGAAACGATCTTCACGGACTGCACGCGCTGCCACCTGATCCTCGCTCAGGGCGAGAGCACCGACAACGTCAACGTGAACATCGAGACGGGACTCCCCTTCGTCCATCCGGAGGACGGAGAAACCATCGAGGAGTACACGAGCTGCTCCGACTGCCACACGGGCGGTATCGAGCTCTACGAGTGAATCGGGCGAGCGCTAGGAGTGAATCAGCGAGAGCGCGATTGCGCCGATCAGCGCCAGCCCGGTCAGCAGGAAGATCGTCCCGAAGACGGCGGCCGTGATCGACAGCCACCTCGGGGGCGGACCGACGAGGCGCTTCTCGAGCTCGCCGCTCGCGACCAGCTCCTCGTACTGCTTCGGATGATCCTTCTTGAGCTCCGCGAGCGTGGAACGACCCGTGAAGATCACCAGATCCATCGGGAACTTGCCGGGACGGAAGTGCCCGTTGAAGAAGTGAACGGTGAAGATGAACGCCGCCGCGAGCAGCGCTTCGTCGCTGTGGATCACCGTCGCGACGTTGATCCACCAGCCGGGAATCAGGAGGGTGACGGTCTCGGAGAACCACAGCATCAGACCGGTGAGGCCGATGATGGCGACCCCCCAGAACACGGCGAAGTAGTCGAACTTCTCCCAGTAGGTCCAACGGCCGAGCTGCGGACGCGGTCCCAGCCCCAGGAACCAGGCCACGTTCTTCTTCAGCGCCACCAGGTCACGCGGGAGCGGAATCATCGAGTAGTCCTCGGTCACGAGACCCCGCAGCGTGACCTGTCGGTGCCGCCACTTCACGAACACCGCCGCCAGGTGGTAGGCGAAGTAACCGAAGGTGAAGATCGCGGACAGGCGATGGAGGACCCCCAGCACCACCGGGCCACCGAAGGCGCCGGCCAGCACCGAGAAGTACGGATTGTCGGGGAACTTGAGGCACATTCCTGTGAATACGAGCGTCAGGAACGTCACTACGACGGTGAGGTGCAACAGGATGTGGCTCAGCTCGAAGCGGCGGAAGTAGACGTCCTCGTCGCTCGGCTCGATCGGAGGCGCGCCGGACTCTTCCCGCCTGGATCCCCGCAGACTCTCGATCAGCGAGCGGGTGAACCATAGAATCGTGTGAACCCCGAAGAAGCCCATGGTTCCGAGCAGGAGCGAGGTCATGCCCCAGTAGGCCCAGAAGAGCTGGGGGTACTTCTCTCGATCGTCGTGCGTGGCGTGAGGCAGGTATTCGACGAAACCCGCGTTCGCACCCGAGTGGCACTTCCCACAGGTCCCGATGATGTTCGCCGAGCTGAGCGTCGAGGCGGGATCCGAGGGAGACCGGATGTCGTGGGATCCATGACAGTCGTAGCACTTCGCGGTCAGCTCTCCGCGCAGCTTCGAAACCTTGCCGTGGTAGGTCTCGAAATAGCTCTCGACCAGCTTCTCGTGGCACTTGCCACACTGCGAGCTGATCTCGATGCGGAAGTCTCCGTTCGTAACCCGTTGGATCTGGTGCGAGGTGTGGCAATCGTTGCAGCCGGGCAGCTTCGCGTCGGTATGGGTGACCGTCGGGCTGTGCACGCTCTGGGCCAGGGTCTCCTTGATCCCGTAGTGGCAGTTCCCGCAGGTGTCCTTGATGTTGGACGGGTTGACGGAGGACCGTGGATCGTCGACGGGGAGCTCCCGATGGGCCGTATGACACTTGGAGCAGGTGGCGGAGACGATCAGACCGCTCTCCAACAGCCCCTTGCCGTGGATGCTCATGCGGTAGTTCTCGAGGATGTGCGTCTCGCTTGCGTGGTTTCGGACCGCGGAGCGCTCGCCCTGGCGATGACACTCTCCACACAACTCGGGAACGTTCATGGGAAAGGTTCGAGAGTCTGGATCGTGCTGAGAGAGGGTGTAGTGCGCTTGCCCGTGGCAGAACTCACAACGAGGGGCATCGGGATCCCCCTCGGCTACCAGGGTGCCGTGGATTCCCGTGGAGAAGTCGTCCACCTCCTGGGCGTGACAGTTACCGCAATCGACTTTGTCGGGAATCTGCCCTTCGTCGTCGTGGTCCTCGCTCACGCCGACGTGACACTGTATGCAGTCCGTTGTCCCGTGGACCCCTCGAAGGAAGGTGGGCATGTGGACTTCTGCTTCGAGTTCGTCCAGCTCCGCGTCTTCGCCGGCCTCGTGGCAATCGAGACAAACCGAGTCGCGGGGGTCGCTGGCCCCAGCCAGGCTGGGCGCAAGGAATAGGAGTGGGAGGGAAATCACCAAGCAGACTCGCTTCATCCCATGCTCCTCGGTGTCCTCGATCCCTGAACCCCGCGCTATGAGCGGCGAAGCCCAGCGCCGAAGGTCGCCCTCGGGATCGGGTAGCAGCGATGAGGACGATCGTCTAGGCGCGGACCGACTCGTCTCGGACAGCTCTCCCGAGACGACTCCGACTGGCGCGCGGACCTCGACGACAGCGGCCACCTGAGCTCAAGAACCGGACCGCTTCCGCTGCCAGAGCGACGGGATGCCAGACGTCACACCGGAGTCCTAGTCCCCCTTGCGCGCCGCCTCCTGGAGCTCCAGCACGTGGCCTTCACCTTCTCCGGGATCGGGTGCTCGATCTTCTTCTTGTGCGCCTCGAAGTCGAAGCCCTTGGCGGTGTCCCAGCTCGGACTGTCCGAGTTGTGGCAGTTCGTGCAGACCTTCTCGTTCTTGCCCGGCTCCCACATTCCGGCCGCGATGCCCTTCTCGATGCTCGTCGCGTGGACGGTCTTCTTCCGGTACTCGCTGCCGGGCCCGTGGCACGACTCGCACTGCACGCCGTCGGAGATCTTGAGCGGCTTCTTGTAGATCTCCGAAGGCTTGAGCGCGGCGGCGGTGGCGTGGCAGCGCACGCACTCCTTCGCCTGGTCCGGCGGATCCGCCAGGCCCTTCTCGGCGGAGATCTTCTTCGCCTTGTCGCTCTTGAGCGCGTCCATCGCGTTGGCGTGCTTGCTCTTCTTCCACACGCCGTACTGGTCGCCGATCATCTCCTTCTTGTGGCAGCGGGCGCAGTCCTGGACGCCCACGTACCTCGGCTCCGCCGCGGCGGCGGAGGCAGCGAGGAGCGATCCGAGAGCGATGGTCATCGCGATCCATGCTGTCCTGGGCTTCGGGGCTCCTTGCGAGGCGTGTACGGGTGGCTTCGAGAGCCGCGCGATCCGGGTCGACCCTGCTAGGTGGGGATCCGGTTCGCACGTCGCGCGACGGTAGCCGGGCTCGGATTCCGATCCAGGCTCCCGCCGCGCTCGTTTGCGCACGGCCGCACACGTGGGCGCGACACCCCAGATTGGGGCGTCGCGCCACATCGCCTCGAGCGAGACGCGGCTACTTGATCGAGATCGTCCGCGGCTTGGCGTCTTCGGCCTTCGGCACCTCGATCGTCAGCACGCCCTCGTCGAAGCTGGCCTTCACGCGGTCGGCGATCGCGTTCGCGGGCAGCGTGAAGGAGCGGCTGAAGGAGCCGTAGCTTCGCTCGATCCAGCGACTCTGCTCCTTCTTCTCCTCGCGCTCGTTGTGCTTCTCGCCGCGGATCGTGAGGACCTGGTCCTTCATCTCGACCGTGATGTCCTCCCTCTTCGAGCCCGGCAGCTCGACGGTCACGACGTAGCGGCCGTCGTCCTCCGCGATGTCGACCGCGGGCGCGAACCGGCCGCGGAACACACCGGCACCGCCCGGCTCCCCGAGCAGGCGCAGCAGCCGCGAAGGAACGCTTCCCTGCTCCCGGAACGGACTCCATCCCGTGAACAGGTCGATCTCCTCGAAGGGATCCCAGCGAGTCACACTGCGGGTCTTCTCTTTCTCGGCTTTCTCGGCCATCGCTCGTTTCCTCCTAGATGAGCCCCGTGGGCCCAACTGCTGGGTTGCAACGGACGTGCCACGCACCGCGCCGACCCGGTGGGCGCGGTCCGCGCCATCGTGGCGCGCCGCCGCAGCGGCCCCTCGTCGCTGCGGCGGAGTGGGTTGGCGGCGGCGGCCGACGGAGGGCATCGTCTCGTCGCACTCGAGAGGGCCCGCATGGCCAGCCCCGTTCCCGCGGTCGACGCGGTGCTCCGCGCCCGTGGCCTCAGCAAGATCTACCGCACGGGCGAGGTGGAGGTTCACGCGCTGCGCGGTGTGGATCTCGACCTCGGAGAGGGCGAGCTGATCGTGCTGGTCGGCCCTTCGGGGTCGGGAAAGTCGACGCTGCTCAACATCCTGGGCGGTCTCGACGCACCCAGTGACGGGCAAGTCTTCTTCCGCGACAGCGAACTCACCGCCTACGACGAGGCCCGACTCACCGCGTATCGCCGGCGGCACGTCGGCTTCGTGTTCCAATTCTACAATCTGATTCCGAGCCTGACGGCCTTCGAGAACGTGGCGCTCGTGACCGAGATCGCGGAGCGTCCGATGGCGCCCGAGGAGGCGCTCGGGATGGTGAACCTGGGCGATCGCCTGGACCACTTCCCGGCCCAGCTCTCGGGAGGCGAGCAGCAGCGCGTGGCGATCGCGCGTGCCATCGCGAAGCAGCCGGAGCTCTTGCTGTGCGACGAGCCGACGGGGGCGCTCGACAGCCAGACCGGCGTACTGGTGCTGGAGGCGATCGAGCACGTGAACCGCGAGCTGGGAACGGCGACCGCGCTGATCACCCACAACGTGGGCATCGCCGACATGGCCGATCGGGTGATCTCCTTCGGTGACGGGCGGATCGTGGACGTCCGCGCCAACTCCGCGCGCCGACCGGCCTCCGAGCTCTCCTGGTGAGCGACGCCTCCGCCACGCGCGACCTGCGCCGCCACCCCGCGCCGCGCCAGCCGATCCTGCACCCCCTCGATCGCAAGCTGGGGCGCGACCTGCTGCGGCTGCGCGGCCAGGTCGTCGCGATCGGAATGGTGATCGCCTCGGGCGTGGCCGTGCTGGTGATGTCGCTCGGTGCGCTCGAGGCCCTGCGCGACACCGCTGCCGCCTACTACGAGCGGTCGCGCTTCGCCCACGTGTTCGCCACGCTCAAGCGCGCCCCCGAGCGCCTGTCCGTACGCATTGCGGCGATCCCCGGCGTGCAGTCGGTACAGACGCGGATCGCGAAGCTGGCGCTGCTCGACGTCCCGGGCTTCGAGGAGCCGGTGATCGGACAGCTGCTCTCGATCCCCGAGCGCGGGGAGCCGCTGCTGAACCGGCTCACTCTGCGTCAGGGCCGGAGTCCGCAGCCCGGCAACCCCGACGAGGCGATCATCAACGAGGCCTTCGCCGAGGGCCAGGGGCTGCGGCCGGGCGACCGCATCCGCGCCCTGGTCAACGGCAAGCGGCGCGAGCTCGAGATCGTCGGCGTGGCCCTGTCTCCCGAGTTCGTCTACGCGATCGGGCCGGGAGCCCTGATGCCCGACGATCGCCGCTACGGCGTGATCTGGATGGGGCGCGAGGCGCTGGCCGCCGCCTTCGATCTCGACGGGGCCTTCAACGACGTGACGCTCTCCCTCTGGCGCGGGGCGCGCGCCGAGGACGTGATCGCACGCCTCGACCAGCTGCTCGCTCCCTACGGCGGCACGGGCGCCTACGGCCGTCGCGACCAGGTGTCGAACTGGTTCCTGACCAGCGAGATCGACCAGCTCGCGAACATGGCCAGCGTGCTGCCGGCGATCTTCCTCGCCGTGGCCGCCTTTCTCACCAACATGGTGCTGACGCGCCTGATCGCCCTCGAGCGCGCGGAGATCGGCCTGCTCAAGGCCTTCGGCTACTCGAACCGGGCGGTGGGCTGGCACTACACGAAGATGGTGATCCTGATCGCCGCCTTCGGGACCGCCCTCGGCTGCGCGCTCGGCTCCTGGTTCGGCCTGAAGACCACCGAGATCTACGCCGAGTTCTACCGCTTCCCTTTCTTCTTCTTCCGGCCGAGCCCGGCCGTGTTCGCGATCGCCGGCGCCGTCAGCGTCGCCGCCGCCCTGGCGGGCACCGCCCAGGCGGTCCACGGGGCCGTGCGCCTCCCGCCGGCCGAGGCCATGCGCCCGCCCACGCCGACGCTGTTCCGGCGCACCGGCCTCGGCGCCGCGGTCACCCGACCCTTCGACCAGCCCACGCGCATGATCCTGCGCACGATCCTGCGCTATCCGGGACGCTCGCTGGTGACCTCGACGGGGATCGCGATGGCCGTCGCGCTGCTGGTGGTGGCCCTCCAGTGGGGGGACGCCATCGACGAGCTGGCGGAGATCCAGTTCTTCGAGGGACAGCACCAGGACGTGACGGTGGGACTGGTCGAGGCGAAGAGCGACGTCGTGATCGAGGCGCTGGAGAAGCTGCCGGGCGTCCTGTACGCGGAGCCCACGCGCGTCGTGTCGTCGCGTCTGCGGGCCGGACCGCGCTCCCACCGCCAGGCGATCCAGGGCGTTCCCGCCGACGCCGCCCTCGATCCCGTCTACGACGCCGACGGCGGCGAGGTCGCGATCCCGCCCGAGGGCCTGCTGCTCTCGACGAAGCTGGCGGCGATGCTCGGCGTGGATCGCGGCGACCCGATCACCGTCGAGGTGCTCGAAGGCCGGCGCCCGGTGCGCGAGCTGCGCGTGGCGGATGTGTTCGAGACGTACCTCGGAACGCCCGCCTACATGGACCTGCGCGCACTGAATCGCATGATGGGCGAGCGACCGGCGGCGAGCGCCGCCCACCTGCGCGTGGACTCGCGGAAGGAGGACCTGCTGTTTCGCGACCTCAAGGATCTCCCCGCGGTGGCGGCGGTCACGGTGAAGCGCGCCGCGGTGCAGGAGTTCTACGCGACCGTCGGCGAGACGATGCTCACCTTCATCTCCTTCTTCGCCGCCTTCGCGTGCATGCTGGCCTTCGGCGTCGCCTACAACAGCACGAGAGTGGCGCTCTCCGAGCGCGCGCGCGAGCTGGCGACGCTGCGCGTCCTGGGCTTGAGCCGCCTGGAGATCTCCTACATCCTGCTCGGCGAGGTCGGTCTGCTGGCCTTCGCGGGGCTTCCCCTGGGCTGCGCGATCGGGCTGGGACTGGCGTGGCTGATCACCGACCTGTTCGAGACGGAGCTCTACCGCGTTCCCATGGTGATCGAGCCCTCCACCTTCGGCCTGGCCGTCGCGATCACGGTCCTCGCCACCGCGGTTTCGGCCTTCCTGGTGCGGCGCCGTCTGGACCGCCTCGATCTGATCGCGGTCCTCAAGACGCGAGAGTGATGACGTCGTGACCGCTCAACAGCGCCGCTTCGCGCTGTGGGGAGTCCTCGCCCTGCTCCTCGCGGTGGGCCTCGTCTTCGCCTTCTGGCCCCGGGCGGTTCCCGTCGACCTCGCCACGGTGGAGCGGGGTCCGCTCCTCGTCACCGTGGACGAGGAAGGGGAGACGCGCGTGCGCGACGTGCACGTGCTCTCGGCCCCGGTCTCCGGACGCCTGCGGCGGATCGAGGCCGAGGCCGGTGACGAGGTCGTGGCGGGAGAGACGATCGTCGCGCAGATCGAGCCGATCGACCCGACGCTGCTCGACGTGCGCTCCGAGAGCGAGGCGAAGGCGACAGTGCGCGCGGCGTCGGCGGCCCGGGACACCGCCGCCGCCGAGGTGCAGCGCGCCGAGGCGAACCTCGCCTACGCCCAGACCGAGCTCGCGCGCCAGCAGAACCTGATGGACCGCGGCGCCGTCTCCCAGCGCGACCTCGACGCCGCACGCCGGGAGTTCCGCACCACCCGCGCCGCGCTCGAGACCGCGCGCGCGGCGTTCCAGGAGCGGATCTTCGACCTCGACCGCGCCCAGGCCCGGCTCGTCTCGCCGATCGATACCCACAAGCGCGGCGCCGACTGCGAGTGCATTCCGCTGCGCGCGCCGGTATCGGGGCGGGTGCTGCGCGTGATGCGCGAGAGCGAGGGCCCGGTGCAGGCGGGCGACCCCCTGCTCGAGATCGGCGACCCCTCGGATCTCGAGGTGGTGGTGGAGCTGCTCTCCGCCGACGCGGTGAAGGTCCAGCCGGGCGCCCGCGCCATCCTCGAGGAATGGGGCGGTGGAGAGCCCCTCGAGGCCCGCGTGCGGCGCGTCGAGCCCTACGGCTTCACGAAGGTGTCCGCTCTCGGGATCGAGGAGCAGCGGGTGAAGGTGATCCTCGACTTCGTCGAGCCGCGCGAGAAGTGGCAGGCGCTGGGCCACGGCTACCGGGTCGAGGCGCGGATCGTGCTCTGGGAGGGAGACGACGTGCTGAAGATCCCGCTCTCGGCGCTGTTCCGCGACGGCGATCATTGGGCGGTGTTCGAAGCGGACGACGGCACCGCGCACCTGCGAGAGCTCCAGCGTGGACGCCACACCGGGCTCGAGGTGGAGGTGGTCTCGGGGCTCGAGGCGGGCGATCGGGTGGTGCTCTACCCGAGCGACCGCGTGTCGGACGGCGTCAGCGTGGTGCCGCGGCGCTCCCTATCCTCCGAGGACGGCTCGCGCTGAGTCCGGGTCCCCATCGGCCCGCCGCGGAGCCACGGTCGAGGACCCCGTGCCCCCCCTCCCCGCGACCTTCCTCGCCCGCGCCCGCTTGCTCGGGTCGCGCATCGACACCCGCGAGCTCGAGAAGGGCACCGCCGTGGCGCAGGCGCCGATGGTGCTGCCCGCCGGAGAACGCGGACATCTGGTCGTATTCCGCTTCGGCGCCTACGTCGCCTTCGACGTCGACGAGGAGACGGAGCGCGCCTTCGCGGCGCGTCTGGCGCCGCACGTGAGTGGGTCGCTGGAGCGTCCCGAGACGGAGACCGCCGAGGTCGTCGTCGATCCCGAAGGGCGCGAGGGGGTGGACGCGGACGGGCGCTTCGTCCTGGCCGCCGAGAGCCTGGAGCGCCTCCAGGTGGTGGCCTCGGTGCTGGCGAAGAGCGCCGTGCTCGCCCACCACGAGGTGCGGGTCAGGGAGGCCTTCGACCGCGTGGACCTGCTCGCCGAGCGCCTGCGGCGCGGCGCGCGCCTGGCGCGGGGGCGGGAGCTCACCCGCGAGATCGGCGACGCCCTGCTGATCCAGAGCCGCATGGTCGGTCGGGTGGAGGTGAGCGAGAAGCCCGAGATCACCTGGGAGGTCCCGGCTCTGGACCGTCTCTACGAGCGCCTGTCGACCGAGTACGAGCTCGTCGAACGCGAGCGCATCCTCACGCGCAAGCTGGAGCTGGTGGCGCTGGCCGCGCGCACGACGCTCGACCTGGTCAACACCCGCCAGGGCCTGCGGGTCGAGTGGTACATCGTGATCCTGATCGTGATCGAGATCGCGATCGTCCTCTACGAGCTGCTCGCACGCTCGGCGTGATCCCCGTCCTTCCGTCCGCCGCCTACACGGGCCTGCGCCGCCGGGCGCGACGCCAGGACCAGTGCGCCACATCTTCCTTGCGCTCCTGCTCCGCGACAGTAGTCAGCGGCCGGGCGCCCCGCATCACCCGCTCCACGCAGGTGACACAACGAGCGTGAGGCTCGATGCAGGAGTCCGGATCCAGCCGTTCCCGAACGTCCTCGCCCGCGAGCGCGGCGACGACGAGATCCACGAGCAGACCCGCATCCGCCCCCGGACGCCTCAACGCACACCAGGGCTGATCGCAGACCTCTGGACGGGCCATCTCCGACCTCCTGCAGCTAGGCGGATATCTCCCGCGGCTGACGGATCGCGGCGAGGGTCTCCCCGACCTCTCGGGCGGCCACGTCCCGGCGCTTCGATCCCGCCTCGCGTCCCGCCTCACGCGCGATGTCCGCCAGGGAGATGACGCCCTGCAGCTGGCCGGACTCGTCCACGACCGGCAGACGATGCACCTGCGCCTCGCGCATCTTCGCCTCGGCCGCGGCGACGTCGTCGACGGCCTTGCAGCAGCGGATCCCCGTGGACATCACGTCCCCGACCCGGATCTGGCGGAGCGCTGCGCCGCGCGTGTAGCAAGCCATGCACGCGTCGCGATCGGTCACGATCCCGATGACGCGCCGCTGCTCCAAGCCTTCGGTGACGGGCACGAACCCGCAGTCGTGCTCCCACATGATGCGCGCGGCCTCCTCCAGGCTGTCGTGCGGGCCGCAGCTGGCGACCTCCTTGGTCATGAGCTGTCCGACCTTCATGGTCCGACCTCCAGGAGAGCAAAGCGACACTCTCCCATCTGAATGGAAGCAACTGGCGTGCCCGCGGCGGGAGCGCTCCCGTCCGGGCAGGACCGGCTCCGGGCGCTCTGTCCCAGGGACGGGGCTGGATGCCTCATCGCATCGGCGGTCAGCGCGCCGTCGGCCGCACACCCAGCACGTACCCGAGGACCGTCAGCAGGGGATGGAACGCCGCGACCAAGATCAGCGAGCCGGCCAGTCGCAGGGGGGTCGGGGGCACCACCGTTGCCGCCACAAGCCAGAAGCCGAGCAGGACGTCGACCTGATCCCAGAGGAAGAAGAGCGCGCCGCGCGGGCCGCGGTCCGTGCCGCCCGGCGCGATCCCGAGCCGACGCTTGGTGAAGCTGTTGGGCAGCTCGGTGAGCTCGGCCGCCGCTCCGAGCAGAGCGCCCAGCCACCAGCCGGGGAGGCTCGCGTAGTCGACGAGCTCGAGCTCTGCGACGACCGGCATGCCGTGGAGCAGGTGGCGCTGGAGCGCGTACGTCGCGGCGGAGCCCGCCGCGACCGTGATCGGACCGCGCCAGGTCTTGCTGCGCCCGAAGAGCGGCCGTCCACCGAGCGTGCGGCCCCCGTCGATCGGCCGGGTCAGGAAGGCGAGCCAGCCCCACTTCATGCACGCGGCGTGGGCGAGGGCGCCGCCGGCGAGCGGGAGGAGCAGGTACAGGGTGCCCGCCAGCTCTCGTCCGATCTCGGGGAGCACGGAGCTAGGCGATCGTCAAGAGCCGGCCGACGCCCCGCGAGCCCCCTGGCGCGCGCAGCGGGGCGAAGGCGAGCGCAAGATCGGGGAGCTGGGCGAGCGAAGGCGGGCTCCTGCCGGGCTGGGGCGGCTCACTCGCGCTCCGGCTCGCCGGGACGCTCGCCCGAGTCGGCGCGCCGAAGGGCGCGCATCACGTCCTCGCGCGCGATCACGCCGACGAGCCGGTCACCATGCGGATCCACCACCGGGAAGCTCTTGTTGCGCGTCGCGACCATCTTCTCGAGCACGCGCGTGAGCGGGCTGCGCGGCTGCACCACGGCGGGCTCGCGCGCCATCACCCCGGCGACCGGCCGCCGCATGATCTGCTCGTAGGGCGGCAGGATCGCGTCGGGGTGGAAGCGGAACGCCGCCAGCAGATCGAGCGAGGTGACGAAGCCGACCAGCCGGTCCTGCTCCACGACCGGCAGGCCGTTGAAGCCGGTCTGCTCGAGAATGCGCTCGACCTCCCCGAGAGAGGCGTCGGGAGACACCGTCTTGGGCGCCGACATCACGTCGGCGACGCGGAAGTCGAGGAACTCGTACATCTAGAGGGAGTCCCGGATGTGCCGGTATCCCTCGCGAAGATCACGGGCGAGCTTGCGCACGTCTTCGTCCAGCTTCTGGAGGGGAGCCTCGGCGGCTCGGCCGGCGCGCTTCGCGCGCCCCTCGAGCCTCGAATACTCGCGTTCGAGCGCCTCCCAGCGGTCGCGTACCTCGGCCTTGCCGAGGTGCGCCCGTACGCGCAGCTCGTCGCGCACCCGGCGAAGGTCCTCGAGCTCGCGCTCGACCCACTCCTCAAAATCGGTCTTCGTCGCCACTTCGATCGTCCTCCCTGGCTCGGCGTCGTCGGCAGCCAGGTAGGCCACCGCGAGCAGATCCGTGTCCGTCACCAGTCCCAGCAGCGCGCCGTCGGGGTCCACCACCGGCAGGCAGCCGATCTTGCGGCCGACCAGCGTGCGCGCCGCCTCGTCGAGCGGGGTGTCGGGGCCGATCGTGGCCACCTCGCGCGCCATCACCTCCGACACCTGCACCGAGCGCAGGAAGGCCCGACGCGAGCCTGCGTCGAAGTCGAGCGTCTTCGACAGCGAGGCCTCGAGCAGATCGCGCTGCGAGACCATTCCCACCAGGCGCCCCTCCTCGAGGACGGGCAGGTGACGCACCCGGCCGAGACTCATCAGGTCGTGCGTGAGGTCGAGCGTCTCCTGCGGCGCGAGCGTGACCAGCTCCCGCTGCATGATGTCGGACACCGGACGCCGGCGCAGATCCATCACCCCGCTCCTCTCTGGGACGGCCCTTTCTTTTGCAGTTTCGGTGCCAGCGACGGGGCCGCGGGGCCGCTCCGCGTGCAGCCATCGCTGTGGCGCGCTGCCTCAACGCATGCGCGCGGCCCGGGACGCCAGCTCGCCGCGCCAGTCGGAGCGGTCGGTCTCGATGCGAAGATGCCGCGCGGCGGGCCACTCGTCCGTCGCCTCGAAGCCGGCCGCGCTGGCGTCGTAGCGTTCGGGGCCCGCGTCCGAGGGGTCGCTGCCAGCGGCGGCCCGGCGGGCGAGGCGCTCCCGCGCCTCCTCCGGCGCACACTGCGCCTCGACCAGCCATGCCTCGCAGCCGAGCTCGCGCGCCAGCCACGCGGCCTCGCCGCGGCGGGCGCGCGCAGAGAAGGTCGCGTCCAGCACCGCGCAGCGCCCGGAGGCCAGCACCGGCCGCGCGCGCTCGAGCAGGCCGGCGTAGGTGCGCTCGGTGTGCGCGGGGGAGTAGGCGCCCGCACGCCAGCCCTCGTCGAGCCGGTCCGTGGGCGCGTGCCCGAGCAGGCGCTTGCGCACGCGGTCCGAAGCGATCACGACTGCGCCGAGCTCGTCGGCGAGCGCGTCGGCCACGGTGCTCTTGCCGGTTCCGACGACGCCCGCGGTCAGGACCAGGGCGGGCTTGCCCGTCCCGTCCAGGGCATCGGCCGCCAGTGCGAGATGGCGCCGCGTGCTCTCGACGGCGCGCTCGCGCTGCTCGGGGTCGATGCCCGCGTCCCGGGCGGCCAGCGCGGCCACCTTCGCCCGCACGCCGGCGCGGTAGGCGAGGAAGTAGTCGACCACGGCGTAGAGGTCGTAGTCGTCGCTCTCCAGTGCGTAACGGCGCAGGAAGCGCTCGCCGAGCGCCTCGGCGCAGCGGTAGCGCAGGTCCATCGCCAGGAACGCCACCTCCGAGGCAGCGTCGATCTGGCGCAGCGCGGCGCTGAACTCGACGCCGTCGATCGCGATCGGGTCGGCGCCCTCGTGCTCGTACCAGACGTGCTGGAGGTGGAGATCGCCGTGACCGTCGACCGCGCGCCCGTCGCGGCGACGCCGCTCGAAGCGGTCCGCGTGCTCGGCGGCGAAGCCACGCGCGAGCTCGCGCGCGCGGGCGAGTATCTGCCGCGGCGCGCTCTCGGGGGGCGCCTGCTCCAGTCCGCGGAAGTTCTCCTCGACGGGCCGCGTGCAGCGCTCGAGCCAGACCTCGGGGGAGAAGGGAGCCGGTCGGCCGAGCCCGTGGTCGGCGTGGAAGCGGGCGATCGACGCGGCGAGCGCGTCGAGCTGGGCCGCGGTGAGCCGGCCCTCGGCGAGCAGCGACAGCGCGTCGCGTCCGGCGGGCAGTCGGCGCATCACCACGCAGTGCTCGAGCGGCTCGTCGCCGACCGCGAGCGTCTCGCCGGGCGGGCCGACGTGCGGGCCGGCGTCGCTCGCGAGCAGCGGAGCCACGCCGAGGTAGACGTCCGGAGCCAGTCGGCGGTTGAGCGCGATCTCGCGCAGGCAGTCGGCGTTGCGCTCCGCTCGCGACGCGAAGCACACGAAGCCGAGATCGACCGGCTTGCGGAACTTGTAGACGCGCGCGCCGGTCAGGTAGACGTGGGAGAGATGCGTCTGGATCCACTCGACTCCCGAGGCCGCCGTCGGGTCGTCGGGAAAGGCCTCGGCGCACGCCAGCGCCCGCCAGACCGCGCCGTCGACCTCCGCCGCGGGCGCCGCATTCCCGCCCCGCCCGGTCACTCGCCCGGGGACTTCACGGTGAGCACGGGACACGGCGCGATCCGGATCGTCCGCTCGGCGACGCTGCCCAGCAGCACGTGCTTGATCCCGGTGAGCCCGCGCGTGCCCATCACGATCAGGTCGGCCCCGATCTGCTCGGCCACCGCCGCGATCTCCTCGGTGGGGAAGTGGGCGGAGATGTGCTCCTGGACCTTGCAGCCCGCCGCGATGGCCTTGTCGCGCCACTCGGCGAGACGCCGCAGCGCGGCCATCCGCACGTCGTGCTCGAAGTTCTCGGGGATCACGATCCCGTAGGGCGAGACCGCGGCGGGATTGATCTGATAGCAGTGCAGCAGGTGCAGCTCGGAACCGAAGGCCTTCGCGAGCTCGATCGCCTGCTGGAGCGCCTCCTCCGAGTATTTGGAGAAGTCGACCGGAACCAGGATCTTGCGGAACTCCATCATGGCGATGCCTCCCTGTCGGAGAGCATGAAGCACGAGACGTGCCGGTCTTCGGGCGGCGGCGCCTCCGGTCCTGGCGCGCCGTGTGGCGCGAAACCCCACCCCTGAGGTGTTGCGCCACAGGCCCTCACAGGACCGGCACCGCCCGGCCAGGGCGACCGGCCTGCGATTTGCACGCAAATTCGGGCATGAGGCCGAGCGAGGTGCGGAGACGGGTGCTCGAGGATCACGAGCGCCTTCGCGGGGAGCTGGAGCGTCTCGAAGGGCTGGCGGAGCAGATCCTGCGCGAGGCGGAGGCCGAGATGCTGCGCGCCGAGTCCGAGCAGTTCCTGGAGCGCCTGCTCCGGCACATGCGTTGGGAGGAATCCTATCTGCTGCCCGCCCTCCTGGACGCGGACGCCTGGGGTCGGGAGCGGGCGGCACGCCTCGAGCGCGATCACCGCGAGCAGCGCGAGCTGTTCGCCTTCATCCTGGAGCGGCTGCGGGACGGTGCCCGTCCCACCGCCGTCGTCGCCCGCGACGTCTGCAACCTGGTCGACCTGCTGCGCGACGACATGCGCGAGGAGGAGCAGGATCTCCTCGACGAGCGCGTGCTGCGCGACGACGTGGTCGGCATCGACGTGGAGACCGGTTGAGGCGCCGGCGAGCGGAGGCGGCTCCCCGCCGCTAACGGGCCGGCTCGGACTCCGCGCTCGCCTCGGCGATCAGGGAGACCAGGTCGCCCTCGGTGATCAGGCCGACCAGGCGATCCGCCTCCACCACGGGCAGGCACCCGATCCGGCGCTCGCGCATCCGCTCGGCCGCCTGCTGGAGTGGAGCCGACGGCGAGATCGTCTCCACCTCCGTCTGCATCACCTCCTTCACCCGCGACGCCTCCAGCAGCGTCTGGTAGCCCTGCTTGCCCTGCCCCATCGACCACGCGAGGGGTCCGAAGAACAGGTCGCGATGGCTGAGGACGCCCTCGACCTCGCCGTCGCGGCCGAGCACCACCAGGTGGCGGAACCCGCCCTCGTCCATCGCAGCCTTGGCGCTCGACAGGCGATCGTTGGCGGCGACGGTGCGCACCTCGCGCGTCATCGCGTCGGCAACGGTGGCCTGAACGCTGAGGTGGGGGCGATGGGCGGCCGCCGGGCGATCTGCCGCACGCGCCGGGGCGGCCCGCGGCTGCGCTCCGCCGCCGGAAGCATCCTCGAGCTCCGACTGCGCCCGCGCGAGAGCGTCCTCGAGCTCCTCGCGCAGCCGGTCGACCTCGCGCGCCAGCGCCGACGCCGAGCGACAGTCGAGCGTGATCGTCGAGGCGCTGCCGTCGCGCGTACAGCCCTCGGTGCCCACCACGGCGATGCGCGCGACCCGCTGCGCCTTCTCGCCGTAGCCGACGGTCTCGAGGTCGAGGTCCAGACTGCGCTCCCGCTCGGCCATCGCTCAGTCCAGGAAGGCGGTGTCGAAGAGGACCGCCGCCGACAGAAACAGCAGCGCGACGGCGATGCCCAGGGCCGCCGCGCACACGGCGAGCGCCCGCACCGGGGACACGTCGAGGGCCTCGCGCACCGCGACCCCGAACGCGCAGGTCGCCCAGAGGTGCACCACCACCCACGCTGCGACCGACGCGGCGCGTGGCAGCAGGGAGCACAGCGCGAGCGCGACCAGCGGCGCCGCCGCGAAGCCGAGCGTGCGCAGCAGCTCCGGCAGGCTCGAGGAGTACCCCAGCAGCTCGACCCCGATCGCCCAGACGACCACCGTGGCGACGAGCCAGACCACCAGCGCCACGGCCGGGCTGCCGACGAAGCCGACCCAGCCCTCCTCCGGGAGCACGCCGATGCCGCGACCGAGGCCGCCGGCCACCACCACGAGCAGCGCCTGTCTGAGCGCTCCCGGATCCGACTCGACCTCGGCGTACACGCGCGCGTTCAATACCGCGGCACCGAGCCAACGCGCGGCGAACGACCGCACGCTGCCCTGATTCCGCACGAGAACCTCCGATCCGGTCACGGCGATCTCCCGAGCAATCTGCGTGCCAGCGAAAATCGTCCACGCGTGGGCCGGAATCGCTGCCGCTTGTGGCAGACCGCCCCAGACCGGCGCGCAGGGTGCGATCGCCTGCGCCTCGCTCGGCCCGCGACTTGCACCAGAGGATCCGCAGGGGCTCACCCGATGGAGCCGAACCGGGAACAGATCCGGCGGCGCAGGGCGCGCGAGCACGACGCGTTGCGGGACGATCTGGCGCGTCTGGAGGCGGCCGCCGAGCAGTATCGCCGGGAAGGGCGATGGCTTCTGGGACCGCTGCGTCACCAGGCGGAGACCTTCCGCGAGCGGCTGCAAGAGCACATGGAGTGGGAGGACGCGCAGCGGCCGCGACGCGAAGAGGAGCCCGCGCGCAGCGGGAGCGAGCATCGCACCCAACGCGAGCAGCTCGACGGCGTGCTCGAGGATCTCCGCAGCGGTGCGCGACCGCCCGCGATCGTCGCCGCCCGTCTGGCGGCGCTGGCCGGCCTTCTGCTCCGCGACTTCGACGAAGGGGAGCGCGCGCTCGACGCACGCGGAGCGTGAGCCGCCTTCTTGGCGAACCCGGTCCGCTGATCCAAAGTGCCCGAGCGAAGCGATGAGGGGAACGTGAGCTCGAACCGGGGGGCGCAGACCGTCTCCGGTGCCGGTCACACCCGGCGGCCGGTACCCGAAGACCGCCGCGACCTGATCGACCTGCCCGCCGAGCGCGGCTTGTCGGCGGACGACGTGCGCGAGCGCCTGGAACGCTTCGGCCGCAACGACATCCTCGAGCGTCGGGAGCGCGCCTGGCGCGAGCTCGCCGCGGACACGGTGCGCGATCCGATGTTGTGGTTCCTGCTCGGAACGGGCGGGCTCTACGCGCTGCTCGGCGAGCGCGTCGAGGCGGGAGTGCTGCTGCTCTCGCTGGTACCGCTGGTCGCGATGGACGCGCTGCTCCACCGCCGCACGCGGGCGTCGACCCGCGGCCTGCGCTCGCACCTGGCTGCGACCGCCACCGCGATCCGGGACGGCAAGGTGCTGCGGATCCCGGCCGGTGAGCTGGTGCCCGGCGACCTGGCGCGCGTGGATCCGGGCGAGCCCTTCCCGGCCGACGGATGGATCGTCGCGGGCGAAGAGCTCCAGGCCGACGAGTCGGCGCTCACCGGGGAGTCGCTGCCGGTGCGCAAACGGCCGGTGGACACGGGGGTCACCCGTGCGGGCGGCGCTCCGGTACTCGCCCTCGACGTCGAGCACTGGGGCTTCGCCGGCACGCGTCTGCTGACCGGACGCGCGGACCTGCGCGTGGCCCTGACGGGCGGCGAGACGCTCTA
>CAZZFT010000042.1:27771-34737 GCA_964653555.1 uncultured Spirochaetales bacterium
CGGCGAGATCGTGCGCTCCGCCGAGCTCGGCGGCCGGTCGCGCACGCCGCTCCAGCAGGCGGTCGACGGCCTCGTGCGCGCGCTGCTGGTGGTGGCCGTGCTGCTGTGTGCGGCGCTC
This sequence comes from uncultured Spirochaetales bacterium, assembly GCA_964653555.1. Lineage (GTDB taxonomy): Bacteria > Myxococcota_A > UBA9160 > UBA9160 > SMWR01 > JAHEJV01. The sequence goes on from CAZZFT010000042.1 coordinate 27,890, forward strand.
GCCTGGGTGCGCTGGCGGCAGGGCTTCGGCTGGGTCGACGCGGTGGTGAGCGCGGTGACGCTGGCCGTCGCCGCGCTGCCCGAGGAGTTCCCGGTGGTGCTGGTGATGTTCCTGGGCGTGGGCGTATACCGGCTCGCGCGACGTCGCGTCCTGGTACGCCGCTCGGTGTCGGTCGAGAACATCGGACGGGTGACCTGCATCTGCTCCGACAAGACCGGGACCCTGACGCTCGGCACGCTGCGCCTGGAGCACACGCTGCCCGCGACCGGGACGAGCGAGGAGGAGGTGATACGGACCGGCGCGCGGGCCTCGCGCATCGAGACCGGCGATCCCCTCGACGCGGCGCTGCTCGCCGCCGCGCGGGCGTTCGCCCCGCCGGACGGTCTCCTGCTCGCCACCTTCCCCTTCACCGAGGACCGCCGGCGCGAGACCGCGGTGATCCGGCGCGACGACGGCGGGATCGCGATCGCCACCAAGGGCGCGCCCGAGGTGGTGCTCGGCATGTGCCGGCTCTCCCCCGGCGAGCGCGAGGCCTGGGCCGAACGCGTGACGCGGCTCGCCGCAGAGGGTCACAAGGTGGTCGCGTGCGCGAGCCGGGACCTCCCCGACGCGAGCTGGGCCGGCGGCGAGCCCGACCGCGAGCTGCGCTTCGCGGGCCTGCTCGCCTTCGAGGACCCGGTGCGCGAAGGCGTCGCCGACTCGCTGCGCCAGTGCCGCGAGGCCGGCATCCGCGTGCTGATGGTGACCGGCGACCACCCCTCCACCGCCACGGCAGTCGCGCGCGAGATCGGTCTCGGCGCCGGCGAGCCCCGCTGCGCGACGGGCGCGGAGATCGAGGCGCGCCTGGCGAGGGGCGTCGGCGACGCGCTCGAGGACGTCGACGTCGTGGCTCGCGCGCTGCCGGCCCAGAAGCTCGCGCTGGTGCGTGCACTCCAGGCCGCCGGTGAGATCGTGGCGGTCACCGGCGACGGCGTGAACGACGTCCCGGCTCTCCAGGTGGCGGACGTCGGCATCGCGATGGGCGAGCGCGGGACGCGCAGCGCCCGGGAGGCGGCGGCGATCGTCCTGCTGAACGACGACTTCCGCACCCTGGTCGGCGCGATCGCCGAGGGACGACAGCTGTTCCGCAATCTCCAGAACTCCTTCCGCTACCTGCTCGCGATCCACATCCCGCTCGTCGTCACCGCGGCGATCATCCCGCTCGCCGGCTACCCGCTGGTCTACCTGCCGATCCACGTCGTGTGGCTGGAGCTGATCATCCATCCGAGCGCCCTGCTCGCCTTCCAGGATCTGCCGCCGGAGACTCGCCTGGCGGCGGCGGCGCGCGATCCGGGCACGCGCTTCTTCCGCCGGACCGAGTGGGCGCGCATCGCGGCGGTCGGCGGGCTGCTCACTGCGCTGCTCGTCGCCGGCTACGCTGCGAACCTCGACGACGGGGTCGAGCACGCACGCGCGATGGCGCTCGCCGTGCTGAGCTTCGCCAGCGCGTTCGCCGTCGCGCTGCTCAGCGGCCTGCGCATGCGCGCCGCGCGGATCGTGACGGTCGCGGCGGTCGCGGTGGCGATCGCGGCGATTCAGACGCCGGCCCTGGCCGCCCGCCTGCACGTGGCGCCGCTCCACAGCATCGACTGGGCGACCGCCGCCGCCGGCGCGCTCGTCGCGTGCCTCCCCTTCGCGCGGCGGCGCGCGCGCTGACGCGCGCGCCGCGAGGGCTCAGGGGAGGACGACCACCTCGAGGCCGGTGCGCTCGCGCAGCGCGGCGGCGATGCGCTCGAGAGTGGGCGCGTCGGCCCGGCGCAACGCCGGCTCGAGCGGGGGCTCGGCGACGGTCGTGACGTATACACGGCGCGGGCGCAGCTCGGCCAGCCACGCGAGCCACTCCTCCACCTCGCGCTCGCCGGTGTTTCCCGCGGGCCCGTCCAGGAAGAAGGACTCCGCCGAGAAGTCGGGCAGCTCGCGGAGTGCGGCGGTGATCGCCTCGCGCGGGGTCTCGGCGAGGGGGCGGTCGAGCTTCTCGGCTCCGGCGTCGACGCGCACGATGCGCTCGTCGGCGAGCGCGAGCAGACGCCGCACCCGCGGCTCGAGCGCGGTCGTCCCGTTGGTGACGATGCGCACCGGGAGATCGGGACGGGTCCGGCGGGCGGACAGCACGTCGCCGAGCGCACGACCGAACGCGGGATGCAAGGTGGGCTCGCCGGCCCCCGAGACGGTGATCGACTCGACGTCGGGGTGGCGCTGGAGCGCCTGGGTGACGGCGGCGCCCACGTCTCCGGGCGGGGGCCAGCGCGCGGCGTGCCGGGCGCGGGGAAAGGGGCAGTAGAGACACGCGAAGGTGCAGCGTCGCTCCCCGGACGGCATCAGGCTCACGTGCAGCGAGCGGTCGGCGGTGCGCGTGCACACGGGCCCGCCGATGATCGGAGCGCGCAGCTCGCCGGGCTCAGTCATGGCCCGATTCCCGTGCACGAAGTGGGCCGACGAGCGGGAGGGACCCCGCGACGCGGGCGGCACGCGTGTTGCACTCCCGGGCGTTCGAGGAGGCACTTCGTTCCATGCAATTCCGATCGATCCTGTGCGCGGCCGCGATCGGCCTCGCCGCGGCTGCGGCCGCGGAGCCCGCCTACGACCCGGTCCTCGCCGAGCTGGGAGAGCCGACCTTCCAGCGCTACTGCACGGCGTGTCACGGTACCGGAGGCCGCGGGGACGGCCCGGCCGCGAAGACGCTGCACCCGCCCCCCGCCGACCTGACCCGGATCGCCGCGCGCCGCGGCGGCTCGTTTCCGAGCGCGGAGATCGCCCGCTTCATCGACGGTCGCTTCGACGTTCCCGCCCACGGCACGCGCCAGATGCCAGTCTGGGGCGAGCGCTTCGGCTCCGACATCCCCGACCCGGGCGTCGGGGAGTCGATCGCGCGCGGAAAGATCGCCACGCTGCTCGAGTATCTGAAGTCGATCCAGCAGCCGCCGCTCCCCGCGCCCGGTGCCGAATCCTCGCACTGAGGGTGTCGCGCTGAACCAGATCGACCCAGTGTTCCATTTTTCTACAGGGCGCCGTGTTCGCGGACCCGCGCGGCAGGCCGGTTGCCGGCACCGTTCCTGCACAGCCCAGCGCGCGACGCCTAGCCAGGGGGAGGACTCACCGTGAACGATCCGGAGCGCGCCGTCGTGTACGACATGGCGGTCGTGCGGGGCTTCGCGATCTCGGCCCTCGTGTGGGGCGGGGTCGGGATGCTGGTGGGCCTGGTGATCGCACTCCAGCTCGCCTTCCCCGACCTGAACTTCGGCCCCTACTTCCACTTCGGTCGTCTGCGCCCGGTGCACACGAACGCGGTGATCTTCGGCTTCACACTCGGAGCGGTGTTCGCCGGCAGCTATTACGGGGTGCAGCGGCTGTGCCGGGTCCGGATGTTCTCGGACACCCTCTCGCGCATCAACCTCTGGGGCTGGAACGCGATCATCGTCGCCGCGGCGGTGAGCCTGATCGCGGGCAAGACCACCTCCAAGGAGTACGCCGAGCTCGAGTGGCCCCTCGACATCGCGATCACCCTGGTGTGGGTGGTGTACGCGGTGAACTTCTTCGGGACCGTGGCGACCCGCCGCGAGAAGGGGCTCTATGCGGCGATCTGGTTCTGGATCGCGACGATCCTGACGATCGCGATGCTGCACGTCGTGAACAGCCTGGAAGTGCCCGTCTCGGCCTGGAAGTCCTACTCGGCCTACGCGGGCGTGCACGACGCCAACGTGCAGTGGTGGTACGGGCACAACGCGGTCGGCTTCCTGCTCACCACGCCGATCCTCGGGCTCATGTACTACTACCTGCCCAAGCAGGCCGGGCGGCCGATCTACTCCCACCGGCTCTCGATCCTGCACTTCTGGTCGCTGATCTTCATCTACATCTGGGCCGGACCGCATCACCTGATCTATTCGCCGCTCCCGGACTGGGCGCAGAGCTTCGGCACGGCCTTCTCGGTGATGCTGATCCTGCCCTCCTGGGGCGGGATGTTGAACGGCCTGCTCACGCTGCGCGGCGCCTGGCACAAGCTGCGGACCGATCCGTTGCTCAAGATGTTCGTGGTCGGCCTCACCTTCTACGGGATGAGCACCTTCGAGGGGCCGATGATGGCCGTGAAGTCGGTGAACTCGCTCTCCCACTTCACGAACTGGACGATCGCCCACGTGCACGCCGGCGCCCTCGGCTGGGTCGGCCTCACCTGCTTCGCGACCCTCTACTACCTGATCCCGCGCCTGTGGCACACGCAGCTCTACAGCGTGCGTCTGGCCGAAGTGCACTTCTGGGTCGCGACGCTCGGTCTGGTCGTCTACGTGACCGCCATGTGGACCTCGGGGGTGACCCAGGGCCTGATGTGGCGCGCCGTGAACCCCGACGGAAGCCTCGCCTACACCTTCATCGAGACGGTGGCGGCGATCCGCATCTACGACCTGATCCGCGCCGCCGGCGGCGCGATGTATCTCGGGGGCCTGTTCGTGATGTTCTACAACGTGGCGCGCACGATCCAGCAGGGGACGGTGGAGATTCCCGAGCCGACCCCGGCGCTGGCCGCCGTACCCGTCGCCGGGGGAAATTAGTCGTGGCCTACGAGTGGCATCGGCCCCTGGAGAGCAAGTCCTTCACCTTCACCGTGCTGACCCTGATGGCGGTGTCCGTGGGCGGGCTCGCGCTGCTCGTGCCGCCCTACTTCCTCCAGGGCACGATCGTGCCCGTCGAGGGGATCACGCCCTACACGGCGCTCGAGCTGGAGGGACGCGACATCTACATTCGCGAGGGCTGCAACAACTGCCACAGTCAGCAGGTGCGGCCCTTCAAGACCGAGACCGACCGCTACGGACCCTTCTCCCTCGCCGGCGAGTCGGTGTACGACCGACCCTTCCTGTGGGGCTCGCGGCGGACCGGACCCGACCTGCAACGGGTGGGCGGCAAGTACCCCGACTCCTGGCACTGGCTCCACTTCCAGAACCCGCGCAACATCGAGCCGCGCTCGAACATGCCCGCCTTCGCGTTCCTGTCCCGGCGCGAGCTCGACCTCTCGCTCACCTCGCGCAAGCTGAGGGTGCTCGCCGACCTGGGGCACCCCTACTCCGAGCGCGAGATCGAGAACGCAGCCGAGGACGCGCGCGCTGCGATGGGGCGCGCGGCGGACTCGCTGCGCGCCGACGGCGTAGCACTCTCGGACACCGAGGCGAAGAGCGAGGCGATCGCCCTGATCGCCTACCTCCAGAAGCTCGGCACCGCGGTGACGGCGAAGCCCGTGCGCTCGGTGGCCCTGCGGGAGGGCCCCTGAGATGTTCGACCCGACGGCCTGGCAGGAGTGGACGGGTCTGTACAAGTTCGCGCGGCTGGCGTTCCTCGCCCTCTGTCTCGTGGGGATCGCGCTCTACGTCTACCACCCCGCGCGCCGCCGCCGGCTCGAGGAGCCGGCTCATCGCATGCTCGAGGAGGACGACGGGTGAGCGAGCCGAACGAGGTCCCGGTGGACGCGTCGCGCAGCGACGAGATCGCCGAGCTGCCGCTCCCGGACGAGGCGCTCCGCGATGGGATCGGCGAGCAGGACAACAAGATCCCCCTGTGGTTCAACGTCTGCTTCCTGGCGACGATCGTCTTTGCGATCGTGTACGTGCCCTACTACCACCTCTACCTCGGCTGGAGCGCACAGGGGCAGTACGCCGCCGAGGTGGAGGCAGCCCAGGCGCGCGCGACGGCAGCGACAGCGGGCATGCCCGACCGGAACCCCTACAAGGGGAACGCGGCGGCGATCGCCGAGGGCCAGGTGACGTTCACGACCATCTGCGCCGCCTGCCACCGACCCGACGGCAGCGGACTGGTCGGTCCCAGCCTGGTCGATCCCTACTGGAAGTACGGCTCCAGCGACCGCGAGCGCTTCGAGTCGGTGTCGAAGGGTCGGCCGCTCGGCATGCCGCCCTGGGAGGCCCAGCTGGGGACGGAGAAGATCTGGAAGGTGCTGGCCTACGTCGACACGCTGCCGAAGTCCGATCAGCCGGGCCTCGGAGCGCCGGCGCCGGAAGCGGACGACGCCGACGGCCCGGGCGACTGATGCTCTCGGCCCGGCCGGTCCGGGGGTTCTGGAGGCGTCTGCGCTGGGGCGCGGACGCGATCCTGATCGCGATCCTGGTCGCGATCCCGTGGGTCCGCATCGGCGGCGAGCCGCTGGTGCTGCTCGACCTCCCGGGGCGCCGCTTCCACGTCTTCGGCCTCACGATCTTCCCCCAGGAGCTGTACTTCCTCTGGCTGATCCTGGCGCTGCTCGCCGTCTCGCTGTTCTTCTTCACGGCGCTGGCCGGGAGGCTGTGGTGCGGGTGGGCGTGTCCCCAGACGGTGTTCACCGACGTGTTCGCGGCGATCGCGCGCGCGATCGAGGGTTGGGGACGCTCGGGGCGACCCCGGCACGTGGCCGTCTGGCGGCGCGCCCTCACCCATCTCGTCTGGCTCGTGGCGTCGGCGGCGATCGGCTTCCACCTGGTCGCCTACTTCGTCTCGCCCTACGCACTGCTCGCCGAAATGCGAGCCTTCGCCCTCTCCCCCACCGCCCTGGGCTTTCTGCTCTTCGCGACGGCGCTGTGCTACCTCGACTTCGTCGTCGTCCGCCAGACCTTCTGCAAGTTCCTGTGCCCCTACGCGCGCTTCCAGAGCGTGCTCTTCGACCGGGACACGCTGATCGTGGCCTACGACCCCGTGCGCGGAGAGCCGCGCGGCAAGGCGGGAACGGTGACGGGAGACTGCGTCGACTGCGGACTGTGCGTCCGCGTCTGTCCCACCGGCATCGACATCCGCCAGGGGATGCAGCTCGAGTGCATCGCCTGCACCCAGTGCATCGA
>CAZZFT010000043.1:0-34557 GCA_964653555.1 uncultured Spirochaetales bacterium
CGCGCTCCTCGCGCAGGGTGCGGCCCGTGAAGTGAATGAACACGTCCTCGAGCGAGAGGCGATGCACGCTGACCGCCACGACCTGGGCGCCGAGGGTCTCCACGGCGTCGACGAGACGAGGGATCTCGCGAGCCCCGTCGTCGATGGCGACGGTCAGCGACGCCGCGTTCGTACGCTGGACCCCGTGCACGCCCGGCCGCGCTTCGATCATCGCCACTACGGCGTCGACGTCGCCTTCCACGTCGAGATCGATCCGGTCCGCACCGGCGATCTGCGACTTGAGCCCGTCGGGCGTGTCGAGAGCGATGATGCGGCCGTCGTCCACGATGGCGATCCGGTCGCACAGGTGTTCGGCCTCGTCCATGTAGTGGGTGGTGAGTGAGATCGTGATCTCGTTCTCCGCGCGGAGCTGCGCCAGGAGATCCCACACGGCACGGCGGCTCTGGGGGTCGAGGCCGCTCGTGGGCTCGTCCAGGAACAGCACTTCCGGAGAGTGGATCAGGCCCCGGGCGATCTCGAGGCGCCGTCGCATGCCTCCCGAGTAGGTGGCCACGAGGTCGCCGGCGCGCTGGGCGAGACCCACCATCTCGAGCAGTCGCCGGGCGCGCGCGTGCCGCTCCCGGCGCCGCACACCGTAGAACTCCCCGTAGATGTCGATGTTCTCCCAGCCCGTGAGATCGAGATCGGAGGTGAGCGCCTGCGGGATCACGCCGATGCTCTCCCGCACCCGGCGCTGAGCGCCGCGTACCTCGTGGCCGGCGACCCACGCCCGGCCCTGGCTCGGGGCGAGCAGCGTGGTCAGCATCCGCACCAGCGTCGTCTTGCCGGCACCGTTGGGCCCGAGCAGGCCGAAGACCTCCCCCCTCGGCACCTCGAAGCTGACCGAATCCACGGCGGTGAAGTCGCCGAAGCGCTTGCTGAGGCCGTCGACCCGGATGGCCGCTGACTCAGGAGCCATGCTCGACTGCGACGCCTCCGTCGCCGGTGTCGAAGGTGACCTCGGCCGTCATCCCGGGTTTGGCCGCCGCCGTGGCGCCCTCGATGCGGACCTTCACGGCGAAGGTGCGGATGTCCTGGCGTCCGCGGCGTACGTCGCGCTCGGTGGCGAACTCCCCCTCCTGTCCGATCGCCATGATCCGACCCGGCAGATCGACCGGCGGCCTTCCGGACAGCGAGATCCGGGCCGGGGCTCCGATGCGCAGGCCCGCGATCTCGGTCTCCTGCACGTCGACGCGCGCCCAGACGTCGGAGAGGTCGTCGACCGTGAGGATCGTCGTGTCCGGCGTCGCCCACTCTCCCACTTCGAGCGCCTTGTACACCACCAGGCCGTCGATCGGCGAGCGGATCTCCGTGTCGCGGACCTGGTCCTCGTAGTAGCGCACCCGGGCCTGGGCGCTGGCGACCGCCGCCCGGCTCACGTCCACCCGGGTGGCCGCGTCGTCGCGCGCCTCGGCCGAGACGACGTCGTCGGCGAACAGGCGTCGGGCGCGCGCCAGATCGCGCTCGGCGTTGGCGAGATCCGCACGGGACTGCGCCAGGTCGGCCGTGGCCATGGCGAGCTGGTTGGAGAGGTCCGTCGAGTCGATCCGACACACCACCTGCCCCTTCGTCACCCGGTCTCCCTCGCGCGGGTCGAGCTCCACGATGCGCCCTGCGATCCGACTGGTGAGGTTCACCTCCTTGGCCTCGATCATGCCGACCACGCGCAGCTGCGAGGGATTCGGAGCGGGCCAGAGGAGGCGGCGGCCGACCAGGTAGAGCCCGGTCAGGAGCACGACGACCACGGCGGCGACGGCGAGACCGCGCTTCACGCCGGGCGGTCTACGCGAGGACACGTCGGCCGCGCGAGCTGCATGGGGCCGCGAGCATAGCCGCAGCATCCGCGCGGGGCGTCGTCGCGGTCGGGATCGGTGGTCAGAAGCGCAGCACCTCGGCCTCCAGGGTGGCCAGGTCGAGGACGCCGACGCGGTTGTAGCCGGGAACGTGGCCGGCGCACTCGCCCGGATTGAAGTGGAGGGTGCCGGCGCGGTGCTCGAGGGCATGACGGTGGTCGTGGCCGTAGAGGGCGACGTCCACCTCGGCGAGCTCCAGGCACTCGAGCTCGCGCGGGTCGTGCACGACGACGATGCGCCGTCCGTGCCAGCCGAGGCGCAGGGGCGGGTCGACGAAGTGGTGGCCCAGCTCGGCGCATGCCGCGCCCAGCGCGTCGCGCTCGACGTCGTTGTTGCCGAACACCCCGACCAGCGGCGCGTCGAGGGCCGCCAGCGCGCGCAGCGTCTTCGCCTGGGTGATGTCGCCGGTGTGCACCACGCGGTCGACGCGCGCCCGGTTCAGCAGCGCCACGATCGTCGCCACGTTGCCCAGATGGTTGTGGGTGTCGCTGACGACGCCGATCCGCACCGGGGCAGGCTATCGCCGCTCGTCCTGCCGCGCCGCTCCCGCGGCGTTCAGCGGGGCTCGGCGAGCGCCGGGGAAGACGGGGTGGCGAGCGCGGCGAGCAGCGCGCAGTGAACGCGCGTGGGGTCCGGGACCGCGTAGTAGCTGCCCCCGGTGGCGCCGGCCACGATGGAGAGCAGGTGCGGCGGAGCGACGGTTGCCGCGCTGCCGACCCCGATCGTGTCGATCCGGATCTGGCGGCGGATCGCCTCCTTCGCCGCGACCTGGAGGTCGGGATCGCTGGTGACGAAGGGCCCGTTCGGGTTGCCGCTGTTCATCTGGTAGAGCAGCACGCTCGCACCGGGCCGGACGGTCGTCGGAGTGTTCGACATGAACAGCACCAGCTGACGGCGGGGCTCGCTGGCATCTCCCTCGTTGCCGCGACGCAGCGTCTTGAGCGACTGGCGCAGCGCGGGCGCGTAGTCGACGGTGCCCCAGCTCCCCCGCGCGAGGACGCGGTTCAGGGCGGCCTCGAGCTGTCGGGGGTCCGAAGTGAGCTCCGTCCGCACGGCGGCCACGCTCGGGGACACGTAGGCCGCGGGGGAGGCTTCCGTGTTGTACCGGATCCTCCCGGAGTAGGCGACGATCGAGAGGCGCAGGTCCCGCAGCCGCTCGTCCTCGAACAGCGACTTGATACCGGCCACCTGGGCGGCGAGAACCGAGTCGCCGCGATCCGTCATCACGCTGTCTCGGAACACCCCGATCACCCCGTCCTCGTCGATGTCGAAGCCGCTGGGGTCTGCACTGTTCGTCGAGGTGTCGATCGCGATCGCCACGTCCAGGCGGTTCAGGTCTTCGAGTCGGGTGAGCTGGCACTCGTCGAGCTTCCGCGCGGGAAGCGCCCCGATGTCCGGGTTGGGGGTGGCGCAGCCCGCGAGCAGGAGCGCGGCCAGCCCGATCGGGCAGCCCCGCCGAAGCCTCGACCGGACTCTCGCCCCGCTTCTCGACCCGCGGGTCCGCCGGAGCGCTGTCGGGTGCGCTTTGCGCCGCATCGGTCCATCTCTCCGCGGCGGGCATTATGCCAGACTCGGCCTCGCTCGGGCGAGCCGCCGCCTCAGGAGCCGGGTGGCGCCTCCGCGAAGGCGTGGGCCCAGGGCGCGACGCCGGTGCGGGGCCAGTCGGTCTCGACGCCCAGCAGCTCGGCGACGACGCGGGACACGCCGCGCAGGGCAGGGCGGCCCGGCGCGCGCCCGCTGGGGACGCCGGCGCCGGTGGCCACGAACAGGGCCGGTCGGTCGTGCTCCATGGCGGTGCGGATGCCGTGGTCCGAGAGCACGATCAGGACGTCGTCCGCGTCGAGCAGCGGGCGCAGTGCGGCGATCCGCGCGTCTGCATAGCGATAGGTGTCGAAGAGCAGCCCGCGCCCGTCGTCCTGCCCGTCGCGCACCGCGTCGGCGAAGTGGGCATGGGTGAGGATGTCGAGGGGCTCGATGCGGACGGCGAGCAGGTCCACCTCGCCCTCGCGCAGCACCTGCTCCGTGGCGTCGAACTCGGCGGCGATCGTCTGCACGTAGTGGGCGTCGGTGCCCTGGGCCGCTGCGAGCTCGGGGAAGCGCGCGCGCTCCGCGGAGTCGAGCTCGCGCACGGTGCTTCCGAGGGCCAGGCGGCGCACCGCGCCGTCGGGCCCCGTCACCTCGCCATGGCGCCCGGCGCGCACGCCACCATGGGCGAGCAGCAGATTGGCGGCGACGCGCCGTCCCGCGCCCACCTGCGAGAACAGGCTGGGCGTCTCGGGCAGCACCCAGGAGAGCAGCTCGAAGGGGTTCTCGCCGATCGACTCGAGACCGGACATCTCGACGCCGAAGCGGTAGAAGGTGCCCAGGAGCGACACGTCCGTGCGCCGCTCGGGCCAGACCAGCGCCTCGAGCGCGGCGGCGGTGAGCGGCGGGTCGCTGTCGAGCACGGCGCGGTAGCCGGAGCGGAGCAGCGCGTCGAGCGTCGGCAGCTCGCCGCGGGTGCGCAGGTACTGGGCGAGGTGCCAGTCGCCGCAGTCGAGCAGCACCATCGCCACGCGGCGCCGTCCGTCGCCGGCAGCGCGCTCGGCACTTCCGGCGGAGGGCGCGACCGTGCCGCGGCGGTCCTCGCGCCCTGCGACGCGGATCGCGATCTCGCGCGTCTCGCCCGGACGCGGGGTGACCGTGCCCGAGGCGAGTGCGGCGCCCTGCGCGTCGCGCAGCACCCAGCGCTGGGGGGCGGTGCCCGCCGTCCGCGTCACCTCCACCGCTGCACCCGGGGCGATCGCGTGGGGCTCGTAGTCGGCGTCGGGCTCGGCGCCGGCGTCCGGCGAGAGCCACAGCGTCGCCCCGGCCGCGCGCGGCGCGAGCGTGAAGCGGAGCCGGCCGGCCGGCACCGAGGACGGGTCGCGCGCGAGCGTGTCGCCGACACGCGCCCGCTCGAGCTCGTCGCGCGACACGCCCGCCAGGTCGAGACGCGGCGACAGGGCGTCGAACAGCGCCAGCGCCTCCTCCGCACGTCCCGAGGACACCAGCGTGAAGATCAGCCGGATCGCGATCGCCTGCTCGAGCTTCGCGTCGCCGATCGCCTCGGCGTCCACGCGCGCCGCGCGCAGGGCCGCGAGCGTGTCGCGCTCGGGGTCGCGCAGGTGACTCACGCTCAGCGCGAGCGCATAGCGCGCGCGCACCTCTTCGGGACGCCCCCCGGCGGCCTCCCAGCGCGCGTAGGTGGCGCGGGTCGCGGGCAGGTCGTCGTCCATCGCGTGGGCGATCCCGACCGTGTCGAACCACAGACTGCGCACGGCCTCGGCGCCCTCGGGCAGCGCTTCGCCCAGCACTCGCAGCGCGCCCGGTGCGTCGCCGCGCAGCAGGTGGCGCTGTCCGAGCGCCACGCGCATCCGCGCGGCGTTCTCGCCGCGCTCGGGCACCCGCTCCTCCAGCTCCCGCAGCACGTCGGCCTCGGGCTCGATGGCGGAGCGCGTCTCCAGCTCGAGTCGGAACAGGGAGGCGTCCGCCGGGTGATCGCGTCCCGCGGCGCGCGCGAGGGCGGCGGCCCCGGCCGGATCGCCCCCGGCCCGGCGGTGCTCGATCAACAGCGCCGCGAGCGGTGGCTCCGGCGTCCACTCGCCGGAATCGGCGAGCGGCTCGAGCAGCGCCACGCAGGCGTCCGCGTCGCCCTGGGCCAGCAGGGCGTTGCAGCGGCACTCGGCTGCCGCCCGCCCGGTGGCGCTGGCGCCGGTGCGGCCCTCGGTGAGCGCGAGCGCCCGGGTGGTGTCTCCCGCGCGGGCCGCTTCGCAGGCGTCGATCACGGCCAGCTGGTTGCGCGCGCGGCCGATCGAGACCACGCCCGCGCCGGCGGCGGCCAGCACCACGGTGCAGAGCAGGAGTGCGCGCTTCACGAGGCGTCCCGGGTGCCTTCCACGAGGGTGAGGTGCAGCTCGAGGTCGTCGCCCCGCACGCTCCCCGCCGCGAGCAGGCGCGTCCAGGGCCAGTGCACGGGCATCTCCGACGCCGAGAAGTGACGGGCGAGCAGGGTGTCCGCCCGTCCGATCAGCGCCAGGTCGACGTCGAGCCGGCCGGCCGCCTCGGGGGCCGCCGCGAGCGCGCCTCCCAGGGCCCGCTCGAGACTGGTGCGGTTCCAGCCCAGCACCAGGGCGTCGCGGGTGGCGACATAGCAGGGAGCCAGCTCGGGCAGCACGTTCAGGTCCAGCAGACACGCGCCGTCGCCGGAGGGCAGCGTCAGCGGGCTGCGGCGCACCGGCCAGGTGCGCTCCAGGTCGGCGAGGAAGCCCTCGGTGGCGGCGACCGCGGCGCTCTTCACGCGGAAGCCGAGGGCGAGAGCGACGCCGGGCGCCCCGCCCGCCGTCTCGGGAAGGTACGCGGCGATCTCCCAGGTTCCGTCGAGCACGGTGCTCGCGAACAGCCCGCTGCGCAGCTGGAACAGGCGGTCGGCCTGGCTGCCGGCAGGGATCAGGGACGCGAGATCGATCCCCCCGCGCGGCCGCAGTCGCACGTGGATCAGGCGCCCGGTGGCCGCCAGCCGATCCGGCCCGACCGGCTCGCGGCCGGGAACCAGCAGGCCCAGGGCCCCGTCCCGGGGCGGATCCTGCCAGCGCAGGTCGAGGGCGAGGTGGTCCGGCTCTCCGTGCAGCGCGCCGCGCACCGGCCCGCCCCACTCGTTGGGCAGCGCGAAGACCAGGTCCGCGTCCTCCCGCGCTCGCAGCTGCTCGAGCGGGTCTGCGGGCTCGAGGCAGCGGACGCCCTCGACGAGGCGGGCGAGATCGCCCTCGGGCGCGTGGGCGCCGATCCGGTCGCAGTCGGGCAGCCGGCCGGCGATCTCGTGCGCGACGCGGGCGAGCGGCGTCCCCTCCAGCTGGGCGAGTTGACCCAGCAGGGCCGAGGCGACCTCCGCGCGTCCGGCCCACCAGGCTCCCGGGGGCTCCTCCTGCTCGCGCGGCCCGCAGCCCGCGAGCGCGGCCGCCGCCGTCGCCACTGCCGCCGCGCGGCGCGCGCACCGCCAGCCGTATCGCTCTCGCAAGGGCCGGGCCTCCCATCTCCTCATCGGCCTCGCGGGGTGGGGCTTTAGGGTGGCCTGTTGCGCGCGCATTCAGCGCCGGGCGGCCGCGGCCGATAGGCGGGGAGCATGGACCCGGGAGATCCGCCCGCGCCCTCGGAGGCGACGCGCAAGCCCGAGCGCGGGCCGCGACCGGTCCGGCGCGGCTCCCGCTCGCTGCTCGGCGTGCGCGTCGACGCCACCGACTACCGAGAAGCGACCGAGGCGATCCTCGCGATGGCCTCGTCCGGGGGCGGGGTCACCTGTGTCGCCTCGGTGCACTCGCTGATGGAGGCCCACGACGATCCCGGCTTCCGGCGGATCCTGAACGGTGCCGACCTGGTGACACCCGATGGTGTCCCTCTCGTGTGGTCGCTGCGAGCGCTCGGGATCAGCGACGCGAGCCGCGTCTACGGACCCGACCTGACGCCCTTCGTGTGCGAACAGGCGGCGCGGCGCGGCGTGCCGGTCGGATTCTACGGCGGCACGCCGCCGGTGATGGAGGCGCTCTGCCAGTACCTGCTCGCGCGCGACCCCGCGCTGCGCATCGCCTTCCGCCACTGTCCGCCCGTCGGCCCGGCGCCGCCACGCCCCGACGAGCGCGTCGTCCAGGCGATCGAGGACTCGGGCGTGCGCGTGCTCTTCGTCGGGCTCGGCTGCCCAAAGCAGGAGCGCTGGATGGCCGTGCACCGCGAGGCGCTCCCGTGTGCCCTGGTGGGCGTGGGCGCCGCCTTCGACTTCCTGGCCGGCGCGAAGCCCCAGGCGCCGGCCTGGATGCAGCGCTTTGGCCTCGAGTGGCTGTTCCGGCTCGCCTGCGAGCCGCGCCGACTGTGGCGCCGCTACGCCTGGAACAATCCGCGTTTCGCCTGGCGGATGCTGGCCCAGATCGCGCGCGCCCGAAGGGCTTGATTCCCCCGCGGCCACGGGCCTGTGCCCCGATGAGCTGCGCCTCAAGGCCGGGCCCGGGCCAGCCGATCTCCGAGACGGCACCTGTGTTCCGGGAGGGACGATGAAGCTGGGCACGCTGCGCGCGCTGCACGTCGCGACCGACGCGCTGCTCGTCTCCCTCGGCTGGCTCGCCGCCTACGCCGTGCGCGCCGCCGCCGCCGACACCCTGGGCCGGTCGATCAACTCCTTCGACTGGTATCTGCGCGCGTTGCCGGTGGTGGTGGTGCCGTGGATCGCGACCTGCTGGGGCTTCGGCATCTACCGCAGCCGCCGCACCCACACCGCTGTCGACGAGCTGAGCAAGCTCTTCCGCGGTGCGACGCTGGGACTGCTCGTGCTCTCGGCCGCGGCCTTCTTCGTGAAGGAGCTGCAGATCGGCCGCACCGTAGTGCTGGCGAGCGCGGCGATCAACCTGGGCCTCCAGGGTGCGAGCCGCGTGTTCTTCCACCGCCTCGAGAGGTCGCTGCGGCGCTCGGGCAGCCAGGACCTGCGCGTGCTGATCGTCGGCACCGGCGTCCCTGCGATCCGTCTGCTGCAGAAGCTCCAGGACCACCCGGAGGACGGCTTCCGCGTGATCGGCATGATCGACGACGCCGAGGAGCTGCCCGAGAAGGACGTCGCCGGCATCCCGGTGCTGGGCCGCGTCGACGACCTGCGCGAGATCGCCGCCCGCCACCGGGTCGAGGAGATCTTCGTCGCGATGCCCTCGCTCGGTCACACGCGCATGCTGTCGCTGGTGCTGGCCTGCGAGGACCTCGGCGTCACCTTCCGCGTCGTCACCAACCTGTTCGAGGTGCTGACGGCCGGCAGCCCGCTCGACCTGATCGACGACCTGCCGCTGGTGCGTCTCGGCCGCGAGCGCGTGCACCCGCTCTACGAGCCGTGCAAGCGTCTGTTCGACGTGGTGCTGGCGGGCATCGGGCTCGCGCTGGCGGCGCCGCTGCTCGCCTGGGTGTCCCTGCGCCTGCGCTGGAGCGGAGTGTCGCCCCTGTTCGTCCACGAGCGGGTGGGCCGGGCCGGCCGATGCTTCCAGATGGTGAAGCTGCGCACGCTCGCCGACGACGTCTTGCCGTACGAGGAGGCGCCGCGCTCGCCCGAGGACGCGCGCATCACCGACTACGGGCGCTGGCTGCGCGCCACCAGCATCGACGAGCTGCCCCAACTGTGGAACGTCCTGCGCGGCGACATGTCACTGGTCGGACCGCGACCGGAGATGCCCTTCATCGTCGACTCCTACGACGACTGGCAGCGGCGGCGGCTCACCGTGAAGCCGGGCATCACCGGCCTGTGGCAGATCCTCGGCCGCAAGGACCTGCCGATGCACGAGAACCTCCAGTACGACTTCTACTACATCCGCAACCGCTCGCTCGCGCTCGACGCGTCGATCCTGCTGCGGACGGTCGGTGCGGTGTGGTCGCGGCGGGGAGCCTTCTGAGGATGGGCGCCGTCGACGTCTCGCTGTGCGTCGCCAGCTACCGCCGTCCCGACGGCCTGGTGCGGCTGCTGCACAGCCTCGCGGCGCTGAAGGTGCCCGAGGGCGTGCGGGTGGAGGCGATCGTGGTGGACAACGATCCCGCCAGCGACCCCGCCGCGCCGCCCGCCTCCGGGATCGAGCTGCCCGGCTGGCCGCTGCGCGTTCTGCGCGAGCCGCGCCGCGGCGTGGCCCACGCACGCAACCGCGCGGTGGCGGCCGCTCGCGGGCACTGGATCGCCCTGTTGGACGACGACGGCATCGTCGACGAGAGCTGGCTCGCCGCTCACTGGGACTGCCTGGGCGAGCGCGAGTGCGACGGCCTGTTCGGCCCGGTGCTGCCGCGGCTGCAGGCGCCGGTCGACCCGTGGCTCGACCCGTTGATCCGCTACGCCGGGCGCCGCTACCGGACGGGCCGGCGCGTGACCGACCAGGGGCTGCGCGCCGGCAATGCCCTGGTGCGCCGCGCGCTGTTCCGCGACGGGGGCTTCGATCCCGAGTTCGCCCACGGCGGCGGCGAGGACGTCGCCTTCTTCCGCGGTCGCGTCGCACGCGGCGCCCACTTCGAGTGGTGCGACGAGGCGATCGTCCACCAGGTCGTG
Source organism: uncultured Spirochaetales bacterium (assembly GCA_964653555.1). Taxonomy (GTDB): domain Bacteria; phylum Myxococcota_A; class UBA9160; order UBA9160; family SMWR01; genus JAHEJV01. Next base: position 9,964 of record CAZZFT010000043.1, read on the forward strand.
CCCGTCGCGTGCCATCGCCTCGGCTGGCTGGTGCGGCGCGCCTTCCGCAGCGGGTGCGTCGAGGCGCGGGTGCAGCGGCGTCTGCGCCGCGCGCCGGCGCGACCGGCGGCGACGGCGCGCGCCGCGGCGGACACGGCGCTGCTGCTCGCCGCCGCGCTGGCGTCGCTGTCCGGAGGTCGCGGGCGCGCGGCGCGCGGGCTGCTGCGCGCGGTGGCCCAGGCCGGCCAGGGCTGGGCCCACCTCGGCGGGATCTGCGCGGAGTACCGGGACTAGGTGCGGATCGGATTCTTCCATAACCGCTATCTCCAGCGCGGCGGCGAAGACGTCGCCGTCGATGGCGAGGCCCAGCTGCTGGAGAAGGGCGGACACCGCGTCGAGCGCTGCATCGTCGACAACCGCGAGATGGTGGCGGGCCGGCCGCTGGGGGCGCTGCGCACCGCGCTGCGGGCGCGCCGCAATCCCGCCACCGCCCGGCGCGTCCGCGAGCTGCTGCGCGAGGCGCCCCTCGACGTCGCCCACGTGCACAACTTCTTCCCGGTCCTCTCGCCGGCGCTGCACGAAGAGCTCTCCCGGCGCGGCGTGCCGGTGGTACAGACCCTGCACAACTACCGCCTGGTGTGCGCCAACGGCCTGCTGCTGCGCGAGGGCCGCGTGTGCGAGGACTGCGTGGTCCGCGGCCCGTGGAACGCGGTGCGCCACGGCTGCTACCGCGGCTCGCGCGCCCAGACGCTGGTCTGGGCGGATCTCGTCGCCCACCACCGCGCGCGCGACACCTGGCGGCGTCACGTGGACCGCTTCGCGGCGCCCACGGCCTTCGCCGCGCGCGCGCTGGTCGCGGCCGGACTGCCGAGCGAGCGGATCGCGGTGCTGCCCCTCGTGCTCGAGGATCCGGGCGAGCCGGCGCCGCCCGGAAGCGGCGCCGTGTTCGTCGGCCGTCTGTCCCCGGAGAAGGGTGTGGATCTGCTGATCGACGCGTGGCGCGAGATGGAGGGCGCGCCGCTCGCGATCGTGGGCGATGGACCCGCGGCGGAGCCGCTGCGCGCCCGCGCCCGCGGCGTCGCCGGTGTGCGCTTCCTGGGCGCGTGCGACCGGCACGGGGTGCTGCGCGCGCTGCGCGAGGCGGCCTTCGCCGTCGTGCCCTCGCGCTGGTACGAGATCTCGCCCTTTGCCGCGATCGAGGCGATGGCCTGCGGGCGTCCGGTGGTGGGCTGGCGCGGCGGCGCTCTCGCCGAGCTGGTTCCGGAAGGCCGCGCGGGCCTCCACTTCGAGGCCCTCGAGGCCGGAAGCGTCGCGGGCGCGTGTCGGCGCCTGCTGAGCGACGCGGCGCTGGGGGTGCAGCTCGCCGGAGGCGCGCGCGAGGTCTACCTCGAGCGCCACGCGCCCGACATCGCGCTCGCGCTGCGCGAGCAGCTCTACGCCGACGCGATCGCCGAGCGGCGCGGGAGATCGCGCCGATGAGTCCGAGGGCGGTCACCCTGCTCACCAACTTCCTCCCGCCCTATCTCGCGCCCTTCTTCCGGGCACTCGCCGGGCGGTGGCCCGGGCTGCGGCTGCTGGTGTCGACGCCGATGGAGGCGAACCGCCCCTGGGCCTTCGGGGGCGAAGGGCTGCCCGTCGAGGTGCAGCGCACGCTGACGCTGCGCCAGACCTGGCGCCATCCCCACGGCTTCTCCGAGCAGCTGGCGCTGTACCTCCCGCTCGACACGCTCGGTCGGCTGCGCCGCCACCGGCCCGAGGTCGTCGTGACCACGGAGTTCGGCATGCGCACGCTCCAGGCCGTCGCCTACCGCGCGCTGCATCCCGACGTCGGGATCGTGCTCTGGGCCCTGGTGTCCGAGGCCTCCGAGCGCGGGCGCGGCTGGCTGCGCGAGGCGCTGCGGCGCCGGATCCTGCGCCGCGTCGACGCCGTGATGGTCAACGGCGAGAGCGGCGCGCGCTACGTCGCGGGTCTCGGCTTTCCGGAGCCCGCGATCTTCCGCATGCCCTACACCGCGCCGATCGCCTCACCGGCCGAAGCGCCCGCGCCCCGGGCGGAGCGCGAGAGCCGCCGACTGCTCTACGTGGGTCAGCTGGTCGAGCGCAAGGGCCTCGACGCCTTCCTGGCTGCGCTCGCGGGCTGGGCGCACTCGCATCCCGAGGACGCGCTCGAGTTCTGGATCGTCGGCGACGGTCTGGCGCGGTCCGACCTCGAGCGGCTTCCCGTTCCGGCGAACGTCTCCGTCTGCTTCTTCGGCAACCGCTCCTACACCGAGCTGCGCGCCTACTACGCCGCGGCCGGCATCCTCGTCTTCCCTACGCTCGCCGACGAGTGGGGCGTGGTCGTGAACGAGGCGCTGGGCGCGGGCCTGCCCGTGCTGGGGAGCCTCTACAGCCAGGCGGTGGAGGAGCTGGTCGAGGAGGGAGAGATGGGCTGGACCTTCCGGCCCGACGACGCCGGCGAGATGAGCGCCGCCCTGGAGCGGGCCCTTTCCACACCGGTCGGCGAGCTCGAGCGGATGCGCGGCCGCTGTCGCGAGCGCATCCGCTCCGTCACGGCGGAGGACGCCGCGGCGCGCATGACCCGCGCGATCGACTTTGCGGCGTCGCGCGCCGCCGGCGGGTTGGCCTGTCCGCTGTGTCGCGGCGCCGCGGTGCGCTGGCGTCGCCTGCCCCACACGAGCGCCTGGCGGTGCGTCTCACCGCGCTGCGGACTGCGCTTCGCCGCGCCCCAGCCCGACGACGCGGAGCTCGGACGCGCCTATCGCTCCCTCTACTACCCGGAGCCCGGCCGCGCGGGGCCGCTCGCCCACGAGGACACGCCGCGCGCGATCCTCGAGGAGCTCGTCTCGGCCGTGATCGGGCGGCACCGGGGTGCCGCCGAGGGCCTGCGGCTGCTCGACGTCGGCTGCGGACGCGGCCCGCTCGCGCGCGTCGCCGCCGAGCAGGGGATCGCCGCGGTGGGCATCGAGCCCGACGAGCGCGCGCGCGCGTGCGCCCGGGAGTCGGGTCTCACGGTCTACGCGAGCGCCGAGGAGCTCTCGGCCCAGGCGCCCGGCGCGCGCTTCGACGCGATCGCGCTGTGGCAGGTGGTCGAGCACCTGCGGCGGCCCTGGCTCGATCTGGCCGCCCTGCGCCGGCTGATCGCTGCGGACGGGTTCCTGATCCTTGCGACGCCGAACGCGAGCGGTCTCCGGGCGCGACTGCTGGGCGCGCGCTGGGAGAACGCCGCGAACCCGACCCATCTCTACTACTTCACCGAGCGCTCGCTCGGGAGGCTGCTCGCCGAGAGCGGCTGGTCCGTCGTCGACCGACCGCGGGTGCCCTCGGTGTATCCCCATCATGGACGCCTGCGCCGCGGTCTCCAGCGCGGGCTGCGGGCGCTGCGCCTGGACGGCGACCTGCTGGTCTTCGCGTGCCCGGATCCACCGCCGGCGACCCGGGGCGGCGAGTGACCGGGATCGCGACCCGCGTGGCGGTGTGCGTCGCCAGCTTCCGCCGCCCAGCGGGCCTGCTGGCGCTGCTCCAGTCCCTGGACGCGCTCGTCTTCGAAGGCGACGCGCCCGAGCTGCGCATCGTCGTCGCCGACAACGACGCCGGGGAGTCGGCCCGTGCGGTGTGCGAGAGCGCGGCCGACTGGCTGCGCCACCCGCTCACCTACGTCGTGGAGAAGCGGCGCGGCATCGCGGCAGCGCGCAACGCCTCGCTCGCGCCCGCGCTGGGGCGCGCCGACTGGATCGCCTTCGTGGACGACGACGAGATCGCCGACCCGGACTGGCTCGACGCCCTGCTGCGGACCCAGCGCGCCACGGGCGCCGACGTGGTCGCGGGCCCCGTGCGGACGCGCTTCGCCGTCGACCCTCCGCGGTGGATCGTCGAGGGCGGGCTGCTCGCCTATCCGCGCTTCGCCCACGGCGCGGCGCTGGACACGGCGTGCACGAACAACGCGCTGGTTCGCGGGTCGCTGCTGGCCGGCCTGGAGTCGCTCTTCGACGAGAGCCTGGAGCGGGGAGAGGACACCGAGCTGTTCGTGCGTCTGGCCCGCCGCGGACACCGGATCGTGTGGGCGGAGGACGCGCCGGTGACCGAGGTGGTGCCGCTCGAGCGCGCGCGGCTCGCGTGGATCCTGCGGCGCAGCTACCTGGACGGGATCGCCCGGGCGCGCATCGAGCGCCGCCACGGTCTGCACGGCGGCGCGGGCATCGCGCTGCGCGGCGTCGGGCGTCTGCTCCAGGGCCTGGGCCTGGCGGCGCTGCCCACGCCCCGCGATCGCGCCGCCCGCGCGCGCGCGCTCAGGCTCGCCGCGCTCGGCCTGGGACGCTGCGTGGGCCTGGCCCGGCCGCGCGCCGCTCAGTAGCGCTTGTAGAAGGAGAGCGGCGCCGTTCCCGGCGGCTCGTCGACTGCCAGCACCAGGACGCCGCGCACGCCGTCCGCCTCCAACACCGCCTCGTGTCGTCCGGCGGTGAGGAAGACCACCTCCCCGGGCGCGACGCTCCGACCCTCGAGCCGGATCGGCTGGGGATGCGGGCCGACGGGCAGCCAGCGGTAGGGTGCCTCCACCAGCAGATCGAGCTCGACCCGATCGCCCGCGTCGCCCGCCAGCCGGCTGCCCGCCACGAACACCGAGTCGCGGTAGGGCTGGTAGTGGGCGTCCCAGAAGCGGCGCACGGGCGTCGGGAACTGGTTCAGTCGGAACGACTGCACGAGATAGTGCACCGGCTCGTTGCGGAAGCGGCGGAGCAGCTTCTCGATCGCCTTCTCGCGCCCCGGTCCCTCGAAGGTCTGGTAGATGCGCTGGGAGAACCACAGTCCGAGCGGCTGGCGCACACCGCAGAACAGCGCCGTCTCGGGCTGGAAGCCGGCGCGCTCGGGCGCGAAGTTCCGGTGCACGAAGCCCAGACTCTCCCGCTGCACGCTCTGACTGTCCTCGAGCGCCGCGATCTGGTGCAGACCCGCCGCCAACGCGAGCGCCGCCCACACCACCGGGGTGGCGAGCTTCGCCGCCTCGGGCCAGCGCTCCGCCAGGGCCGTGCGCAGCGAGGGCAGCGTCAGGGCGAGGCCGACGGCGGCGAACAGGCCGAGCGTCATCAGGAAGTAGGCGAAGGCCGCGCCGTGGAAGGCGCCCACCGCCACACCCGCGGCGAGCACCGCCCCGGCGAGGGCGAAGCGTCGCGTGCGGCAGACCCGACACAGCGCCGCGGCCGCCAGCGCGGCGGCGAGCAGCAGCGCGTGGGGAGCCAGGGTGGGCCAGGTGGCGAGGTACTGGGAGTAGCCGATCGTGGTGCGGTAGAAGGCGAACACGTCGAGGTAGTTGTGGACCGCCTCGGGCGAGACCCCGGCGACGGCCGCGTGCGCGCTGGCCACGCGGAAGGTCGCGGTCACCCAGGCGCGCCAGGCGAGCACGACCGACCCGGCTCCGAGCAGCGCGGCGGCGCCGCGCGCCAGCTCGCGCCGCGTCCGCCACGCGCCGCGCACGAACAGGTCGCCGGCGGCGAGCAGCACGCCGAGCCCGACCACGTAGGCGAGCTTCTGGGTCGCGAGCCAGCCGACGCCGAAGGCCAGACCCGCGGGCAGGGCGAGCCAGGCTCGCCGGCGCGAGGCGACCAGCGCCACCGCTCCCCAGGTCCCCGCGCACAGCGCCACCTGATCGGTGCGCACCTGGAGCGACCACTCGAGGAAGGCGGGCAGCAGGCCGAGCAGGGCGGTGCCGAGCGCCGCGTCGTGCAGGCGATGGCGATCGTCGGGAAGGAGCTCGCGCAGCAGCGCGAACACGCCGGCGAGGTAGCCGGCGGTGAAGGCGAGCCATACCAGGCGAGCGGCGCGTCCCACGGCGATCTCGTCGGTGCAGTCGCGCACCAGGGGCAGGAGCGCCGCCTGGGGGAGGCCCGCGTGGCCGCTGCTGACCAGGGTCCCCTCGGCGGCACTGCGCGCGACGTCGTGGAACAGCGCGAACTCGTCCCAGTTGAAGGCGGTGTGGTAGGCGCTGTGCACGCGCAGCGCCGCGAAGGCGGCCAGCGCGGCCGCCAGCGCCCAGCGTCTCCAGCGCAGCCCCATCCCCGCTGGATCGGCCCGGCGCGGCGCGCAGTTGAGGGGTGTCGCTGCTAGCGGCCGTGGATCGTGCGGTACTCGCGGTAGCTCCAGCCCGTGAGGCCGGCCAGTCGTCCGATTCCGACGGCGGCGAGGAAGAGCCCGCGCGCGGCGGGTCCCCGGCCGCGCGGCGCGCGCCAGGCCGCCTCGCCGAGTCCGCGCAGGAGGCACCAGCCGCCGTGGCCGGCGATCCGCCAGCGCGCGACGCGAGCGTCGCCGCGCCGCTCGATCCGCGACTGGGACGCGCCGACGCGCAGCGCCCGCCGCAGGAGCCAGCCGAGCCGGGCGCGCGACGGCGGCACCCACTCGCTCGTGCGCGCCTCGTCGCACCACACGATCCGATGTCCGCGCGCGGCGAAGCGCGCGAAGAACTCGCTGTCGCTCGAGCCAGCCAGCGCCAGCGTCTCGTCGAAGAGCGCGTCCATCGCGGCGAGGGCGCGCACACCGACCAGCACGTTGTGGGTGTAGGCGACAGCCAGCGCCGCGCCGGTGGCGTGGCGCGGATGCTCGAACAGGCCGCTCTCCTCGATCCAGCGCGGCGGCGCCGACTCGAAGGCGGGCAGGGCGGGGCCGGTCACCGCCTGTGCGCCGGTCTCGCGCTGAGTGCGCAGCAGCTCGAGCAGCCAGCGCGAGTCGGGCACCTCGTCGTCGTCCACGAAGGCCACGAAGTCGGCGTAGGGGAGGCTCTCCGCCAGAGCCGCGTTGCGCGCCTGGGGAATGCCGCGCCGCTTCTCGGTGCGATAGACGAGCGGGAAGGGCAGCCAAAGCGCCGCGTCCTCGCACACCTCGCGCGCCGACCCCTCGGCGTCGTTGTCCACCACCACCACGCGCAGCTCGGGGGCGGGCTCCGGCAGGCGCAGCGCCGCGATCCCGCCGAGCAGCCGGTAGAGCCCGCGCGGGCGCAGGCAGGTGATGACGCAGACGTCGACTCGCACGCGGGTTTCCCGGGCACTGGATCGGCCGCCCCGGACCCGCCCCTGAGCGGCGGATCCGCGGGGCCCCCTGCCGACGCGATGGAAGCGCCCGATTCCAGGGGCTATTCCTCCCGCTCATGGGGGGGATCGCGCGACGCCTGTTCGGGAGCTCCGTCGCCCAGGCGTGGCGGGCGGCGCGCGCGCGGCTCTCGGGAGCGTCCGCGGGCACTGCGATCCCGCCGCTCGCGCCGGTCGAGCCCGCGTTCCTGCGCTCGGCGGAGTACCGGCGCCTGATGGCCGAGCACCTGCCCGATCCGCGCGGCTACGACCGTCACGAGGCGCAGAACGAGACGCCGAGCTTCCGCTTCCGCCACCACGAGATGCGCCACCGCCTCGGCGCCTTCCGCTGGCGCGGCCTCCAGGAGCACCTCGACGAGGTGCTGGCGCTGGTCGAGGCGCCCGGTGCGACGATCGCCGACCTCGGCGGCGCCGCCTGCCCCGTCCACGCGGGCGCCGTCGTGGTGGACCGGCTCCCGTGCGACGGTTGGGGGCGGCCGGTCCCCTACGCGGATCTCTCCCGGCTCCCCGCCCCCGTCGACGGCGTGTTCACCTCCCACGCCCTCGAGCACTTCGACGATCTCGACCGCGCCCTCGAGGCGATCGAGCGCGCGCTGCGCCCGGGCGGTCGCCTGATCGCCCATCTGCCTTCCTACACCTGTGTGCGTTGGCGGGCCGGCCACCACGCCAACGAGCGCTACGGCGACCACCGCTGGACCTTCGGCCTGTCGGAGGACGCCAAGCCCGAGGGCCTGATCGGCTACCGCGACGTCGACACCGCGATCGGGGAGCGCTTCGCGATCGAGGTCGCGGCCTACTGCGGCGACGACAGCATCTTCGTGTCGGCGGTCCGCCGCTGACGCGGTCTGCGTCGGCCCGACGCGCAGCGAGGCGAAGGCGGGCTCCCGCTGGGCTAGGCCGCTGGGCGCAGCACGCCGCGCAGCGCGCCGAGCCAGCGCCGCGGGGGTACGCCGGTGGCGAGCAGCGCCGCGGCGCCCGAGGCGATCACCGCCATCCCCTTCGCCGCCACGCGCAGCGGCGCGTCGGCCGAGGCCGCATCGATCGCGTAGAGCGTCGCCAGCCCGAGGCCGGTGGCGATCAGCACGCCGAGCCAACGCGAGAGCGCGTGGGGCATCGGCAGCAGCCGGCGACCCAGCCACGCGACGGCCAGCGCCTGGACGGTATGGGCGACCAGCAGGGCGAGGCCCGCGCCGACGATCCCGACCCGGGGCAGGAGCAGCAGGTTGCCGGCGACGTGCAGGGCCGCCGTGAGCGCCGTGATCCACGCGATGCGGCGCGTGCCCTCGGGCGCGTAGAAGACGGCCTGGCTGAACACGTGGTTGCAGGCGATCGCGACCATCGCCGCCGACACCGGCGCCACCACGCGCCAGGAGTCCGCGAACTCGCCGGTGGCCACGACGGCCAGCAGCTCGCGGGCCCCGGCCGAGAGCAGCAGGCCGAGACCGGCCACCGTGCACACGATCCACAGGCCCGCGCGCGCCGCGCTCTCGCGCAGCTCGCGGCCCGAGCCGCCCGTCGCCTCGATCTGCTCGGCGCGCTTGACGGCGTCGAAGAACACGGGCTGATAGGCCTGGTTGAGGGCGGTGGCGACGGCGCCACCGAACTGGGCGATCGCGAGCCCCATCGAGAACACGCCCGCCGCCGCGAGTCCGAGGCCGTGGGCGACCAGGATCCGGCTCGCCGCCTGGTTCAGGTGGGCCAGCAGCATGTGGGGGATCAGCGGGAACCCGTACGCGAGACTGCGGCGGAGGAGCGCGCGGTCGCTGCGCGCCGGCGGCAGCGGTCGCAGGCGCGCGATCGCGACGGCGCCGAACACGAGCGCGACCGCGGCGTCGGCCGACAGCTTGCCCAGGGGGCCGAGCCCGAACGCGACGACGAGGGCGAGCACGGCGCAGAGGCCGACGATCAGGCGCAGCGCGCTCCAGAGCACGTAGGCGCGCGGATCCTGGTCGGCCTGGAGGTGCCGCAGGTACAGGTCCGAGAAGAGCTGCGCCGCCGCCGAGGCGCACGCCAGCGCCACGAGCGGATAGAAGGGGATCCCGGGCGCGAGCAGCGCCGCCAGGCCGTCGCCGAAGAGCGCGATCGCGGCGAGCAGCGCGGGCGTCGACACGACGAGGTACCACACCAGCGTGCTCTCGAAACGACGGCGCTCGACGCCCACCTCGTAGTCCACGCGCAGGCGCACCCAGGCCGGGAGCAGGCCCTGGGAGAAGGCGATCGCGAGCAGCGGCGCGATTCCGCCTAGCACGGCCACGATCCCGTAGCCCGCGGCGCCCAGGTAGTGGGCGTAGACCGGCACCATCGCCACCGCGAGCACGCGCTCGACCAGACCGAAACCGGCGTAGGCGCCGCCGTGGCGCAGCACCCGGGTGGCGAGCGTCGTGTCGGGCCGACTCACGGGAGGAGGTCTCGCCACGGGTGCGGGGCGGGCGGCGCGAACACGCGCGCTGCCGCGCCGCGACAGGCCTCGGCGCGCGCGTCCCGCTCGCTCCCGCTCTCGGCGAGTCGCGCGACGCGCGAGGAGACTCCCTCGGTCGCCACCATCGCTCCCTCGGCGACGAAGGCGGCGTAGGCGTGGGCGCCGCTCGGGTGGAGCAGCAGGGTGGGCACGCCGAAGGGGAGCGCCTCGAGGGCGCAGGTGGAGAAGCCGGTCGCGTGCCAGGCGCACACCCCCAGCAGCGCGTACAGGGGCAGGCGCGTGGCGCGGACGACCTCGACGGCGCTCCCGGTCTCCCGCCGCAGCTCCCGCTCGAGCCGCGCAGCGCTCTCCCCGGAGCTGCGGTGGGCGCGCACGAGCCACGACCAGTCCGCCGGCGCAGCGCGCACGAGCGGCACCAGGCTCTCGCGGTGGTCGACACCCTTCTGGAGCGTCACCAGCACGGCGCGCCGCGCACCGACCAGCCGCTGCGCCCCACGCCGGGCGTCGGCCAGGCGCGGGTCTCCGGCCGCGCGCCAGGCCTCGAGCCAACGGTGGCCGACGGCTTGCACGCGCGCGCTGTCGACGGCGCCGGCGTTGCTCGCGCGCAGCGACTCGGCGTCCCACTCGCCCCACACCCAGAAGCCGCCGGGGAACACCTCGTAGCCCCCGGCGGGCCGCGCGTGCCAGCCCGCGTAGGCGGGGTGTGCGCGCCCCTGGATGCCGTGCTGGAGATCCACCGTCGGGATGCCCAGCCGGTGGGCCGCCAAGGCGGCGCCCATCCGGTCGCGCAGATACCAGCCGTCGAGCACCAGCGCCCGGGGCGCGGCGCGCCGCAGCCACGGCTCGAAGGCGGCGGCGTACCGCTCCACGAGGGCGAGGTCCGCGCCGATCTCGCGCCAGCCGACGTCGCCCTCGAGGCGGCTCGCGATCCACTCGGCGACGCCCGCGAACCAGGCCGGCGGCGGGCCGATCGCCGCCGCCGCGTGCCGACCCGCCGCGTCCACCACGTGCTGCACCGGGTGGTGCTCCGGGAGTGTCGCCCGGCGCGGGTCGCCGAGGTCCCACACGCTCGCGCGGCCGCCCTCGCGCCGCAGCGCCTCGACCCAGGGGTCGACGACCGTGTTGTAGTGGACGCCGCCCAGGCGTTGACACCGATCGGTGTGGGTTACGAAGACCAGGTCGGCGGGGCGGTCGGGGCGCCAGCCGGGACGCCAGTGCGCGAGACGACGCCGGAGACGCTGGCCCCGCCAGCGCAGCGCCGCCGCGATCCGATCCGCGCCGCGCCGCGGCAGGGCGGGGCGCTCCGCGTGCAGCGCCAGCGCGAGGTGTGCGCGCACGACCGGCCAGGCGCGCCACCCGTTCCAGGCGAAGGTGTCCACCGGCTGCTTGTTCTCGAACTCGGCGAGCTCCGAGGTGAGCTCCTCCCGCCGCACGGCGGACCTCAGTCGCCGGCCGCGTCGCGCGCGGGGCCGAGGAAGAGCTCCCAGGTGAGGACCGTGTCGGCGGCGATGTCGCAGGGCGCCGCGCGGCCGATCAGCAGGTCCAGGTGCTCGGGCGAGATGCCGTGGCCCGGTCGCTTCGCCACCAGCAGGTCTTCGCGGAGCGGCGTGCCGCGCGCGATCGCGGTCGCCGCCACCAGGCTGCGCCGCGCCTGCACGCGCGCCGTCCGCTCGCAGGCGAGCACCTCCTTCACGGCGCGTCCGCGCAGCAGCTCGGCGCGCTCGCAGCGGCGGCGGAACGCTACCAGGTCGTCGGGATCCATGGCGTGGTAGTGGTCGTTGCCGGGCAGCGTCTTGTCGAGCGTGAAGTGCTTCTCGAGGATCGCCGCGCCCTCGAGCCAGGCGAGCAGCAGCGACAGGCAGCCGTCCTCGGGCGGAACGTGGTCGGACCAGCCGATCGTCGCCTCGGGGAACACCGCTGCGAGGTGGCGGATCGCGCGCAGGTGGGCGTTGCGCGCCTGGGTCGGGTACTCGAGCACGCAGTGGAGCACCGCCAGCGCCGGCGCGCCGTGCTCCTCGAGCAGGTGCGCCGCCGCGGCGATCTCGCCGAGGGTGGAGGCCCCCGTCGAGAGCAGCACCGGCTTGCCCTTGCCGGCGACGCGGCGCAGGAGCGGAACGTTGGTGATGTCCGCCGAGGCGATCTTGTAGCAGGGCAGCAGCGGCTCCAGCGCATCGGCGAAGTGCAGGTCGAAGGGCGTGGTGCAGAAGGCGATGCCCTTCGCCTGGCAGCGCTCGGCGAGCTTGCGGTAGTCGGCGACGTCGAGGGCGTCGTAGCGGGAGAAGAGCTCGAACTGGCTGCCCGCCGGCTCGTGGCGGCGGTCCCAGTAGGCGGGGCTGTGTCGGCTGGCCAGCGTCCCCGCCTTGTAGCTCTGGAACTTGATCATGTCCGCGCCGGCGGCGGCGGCGGCATCCACCATCTCGATCGCCTGGGAGAGGGAGCCCTCGTGGTTCACCCCGGCCTCGGCGATCAGGTAGGGGCGGCCGGGGCGCAGGGCGACCCCGTCGATCGCGGCGATCCTCATCGCTCCTCCTGCGCCCCCAGGGCGCGCGCGAGCACGTCGAGCGCCCGATCCACGCCGCTGCGCAGGTCGGCCGCCAGCAGGCTCCGGTGCAGGTGTCGGCGCAGCTCCTCCCGGGAGAGCAGGTCGTGGGCCGCGCCCAGGAACTCGAGCTCGTCGAGCTCCGAGGCGCGGGGCAGGGCGATCACCCCGCGCGACTGGTTCGCGAAGGAGTGCCGGCACTCGCGGTCGTTCTGCGGGATCACGAGCATCGGGACGCCGAGGCTCGCCAGCTCGAAGACGGTGCGGCCGGCGCTGGTGATCGCGACGTCCGCCCGGGCCATGTAGCGGCTCACGATGCGGGTGTCGGAGACGATCTCCACCGGTCGCCGGGAGCGCGCGGCGAGCGCCTCGAGGCGCTCGCAGTTCGGGTAGCCGGGGCCGAGGACGGCGGTCACGCGCCAGTCGCCGGGAAGCGACTCGAGCCAGCCCAGGCAGCGTGCGGTGAGGTCGCCCGGATCGGTTCCACCGAACAGCAGCAGCAGCTCGCGCACCTCGGCGTGCACCGCGATCGGCGCCACCGAATAGAACTCGTCGCGCAGCACGCAGTAGGTGGATCCGTGGTAGGCGTTGGGCGCGAGTGCGCTGGCGGGGGCGTCGTAGAGCGCGTTCACGACGTGGTCGGCGAGCCCCGCGCCGGGACCCAGGTCCTCGAAGTTCACCAGGGCCGCGCCCAGCTCGCGCAGCGCCTCCATCTCCGACTTCTCCGTGTCGAGCACGTCGCTCACCACCAGGTCGGGCTCAGCGTCCCGGAGCGCGTCCAGCTCGCCGCCGGCGGGCACGACCTGCACCCGGTGGAAGCGCGCGCGGATCAGCTCCGCCGCCAGCGCGTGCTCCTCGCGCACCACGAAGCGCACGTCGTGGTCGATCAGCCGGTCGGCGAGGGTCAGGGCGCGGTAGGCGTGGCCCAGTCCGGTCTCGCGGTTGCCCGCCACACGGAAGCAGATGCGCCGGCGGCGCAGCGACTTCTCCACCAGCCACCAGTCGAAGTGGTCGTCGATGTCGAGGGCCTCGGCCTTCTCCACCTCCACCGCCGAGACGCGCTCACCGAAGCGGGTGCCGTGCGCCAGCACGTCGTACCGGCAGGCCACCACACCGCCCGTCTCGCGGTAGTGGGGCGGCAGCTCCTGGCGGTTGCGGCGCGCTGCGTAGAGCGGCACCAGCGCGCCGCTCCCGTCTTCGCCCCAGGCGAGGTGTGGCGCGTTCACCACCGTCAGCACGGTGTCGTCGCCGCGCTCGCGGCGCTGGCGCAGCACGCGGTCGATCGTCGCCGGGCGCACGAGCGGGGAGGTGGCCTGGATCGTCACCACGTCGTCGAAGTGGCGTCCCGCGGCCTCGAGCTGGACGACCGCGTCGAGGACGACCGCATCGAGCGTCACCGCCGGACCGGCCAGCGCCCCGGGCCGCTCGATCACCTCGGCGCCGAAGCGGCGCGCCAGCTCGGCGAGCTCGGGGTCGTCGGTCGAGACGAACACCGCGTCGACCAGCGCGCTGCGCTGCGCCGCCTCGATCGCGTAGGCGAGCAGCGGCACGCCGAGCAGCAGCCGCGCGTTCTTGCGCGGGATGCCCACCGAGCCCCCGCGCACCGGGATGATCGCGGCGGCCATCGCGCTGGACTCTTCCGCCCCGGACGGATCGCGCGGCGCGCTTCGCGGAGGGATCGCGGTCATCGGCGGGGTCTCCCCTGTGCCCGCGCGGCGTGCGCGGCGGTTCCCATATCGGCAGGACCCGCCTCCGGGTTGACGCCCCAGTTGCCGGTGAAATTGGGTGGGCGCGGAGCCCGGCGCGCGGCCACGGCCGGCCTGGGCGCCACTCCGAGCGCGCGCGCTCCGGCGTGTTACGGTGCCGCTCGATGCAGCCGTGCGTCGAGACGCGATCGGGCCGGATCCGCGGCGAGCGGCTGTCCGACGGCACGCTCGTGTTCCGCGGCATCCCCTACGCGGCCCCCCCGACCGGCCCCCGGCGCTGGCGCGCCCCCGAGCGCGAGACGCCCTGGGTCGGCGAGCGCGACGCGACCCGCTTCGGCCCCGCCGCGCCCCAGGGAGCGGGCCTGGTGGCGCGCCTGCTCGGATCCCACGAGGAGCGCTGGGACGAGGACTGTCTCTCGCTCTCGGTCTGGACTCCGGGCTGCGACGGCGCCCGTCGACCGGTGCTGGTGTGGATCCACGGCGGCGGCTTCACCGTGGGAGCGAGCTCCTGGTCGGTGTACGACGGCGCGGCGCTCGCTCGACGCGGCGACGCCGTGGTGATCGGCATCAACTACCGGCTCGGCGCGCTGGGCTACCTGGCGCTCCCCGACGCCGGGGAGGGGCCCAGCGCGAACTTCGGGCTGCTCGACCAGATCGCCGCCCTCGAGTGGGTGCGCGAGCACGCGGACCGTTTCGGCGGCGATCCCGACGCGGTGACCGTCTTTGGCAGCTCGGCCGGCGCGATGAGCCTCGCGGCGCTGCTCGCGGCGCCGGCGGCGCGCGGCCTGTTCGCGCGCGCGATCCTCCAGAGCGGCGCCGCCCACAACGCGCATCGGCCCGAGGCCGCCCGGCGCGTCGCCGAGACCTTTGCCGGCGAGCTGGGCGTGCGCCCCGGCGACCTCGCCGCGCTGCGCCGGTTCGCGGCGAAGGACGTCCTGGAGGCGCAGACGCGCACCTCCCAGGCGCTGCGGGTCGCGATCGACGCGCTGCCCTTCCAGCCCTGCGTCGACGGCGGCGTGCTGTCGGAGCTGCCGCGCGTGGCGATCCGCGCCGGGCGCGCGGCGCCAGTGCCGCTCGTGGTGGGCACCAATCTGGAGGAGTGGAAGTTCTACGGCCTGGCCGATCCGACGGCGCGCGAGCTCGATCTCGCCGCGCTGCGCGAGCGCTGCGGTCGCGCGCTGCCGGGCGAGCATCCCGAGGGCGGTCGCCTCGCCGACCGCGCGATCGAGGTCTACACCGCCGCGCGTCGCGAGCGCGGCGAGTCGACCGAGCCGCCGGAGCTGTGGTTCGCGATCGAGACCGACCGCTGGTTCGGGGCGCCGGCCGCGGAGCTCGCCGCCACCCACCGCGGATCGGTCTGGAGCTACGTGTTCACCTGGCGCACGGGCGCGCTGGGCGGGCTCGCCGGCGCCTGCCATTCCCTGGAGGTGCCGTTCCTGTTCTCCCTCGAGAGCGAGCTGGCGCGCGTCATCGCGGGCGAGGACCCGGGTGCCCGGGATCTGTCGCGGCGCATGCAGGATGCCTGGCTCGCCTTTGCGCGGCAGGGCGACCCGCGCACCGCGGCGCTCCCCGACTGGCGCCCCCACCGGCTGCCCGAGCGGGCGACCCAGCTGCTCGACGTGGACTGTCCGGTGGTGGAGGGGTTCCGAGAGCGCGAGCGGAGGTTCTGGGAGCGGCTCGGATGAGGTTTGCCGCCCTGGTCGTCGGCGCCGCCCTCGCGGCGTGGATCACCCGGCGCGTGTGGGGCGGCCATCCCCCCGCGCCGCCGGGCGCCGTCCTGTGCCCGCGGGAGCTCGCGCTGCTCGCCGCCGTCGCCGAGGCGGTGTTCCCGCCCGGCGGACCGCTTCCCCGCTCGGGCGGCGAGGCCGGCGTGCCCGCCTACGTCGATCGTCTGGTCGCCGCCTCGGCGCCGCGCCAGCGACGCCTGATGCGGCTGCTGTTCGCCGCCGTCGAGCACGCGACGCTGGTGTTCCCGGGCCCCGGCCTCTGGCGCGGCCGGCGGCGGCTGTCGGCCCAGCCCCTCGCCGCGCGCATCGCAGTGCTGGAGGGTTGGCGCACCAGCTCGCTCTTCTCGCGCCGGCTCGTGTTCGCGAGTCTGCGCGCGATCGTCACCCTCGGCTACTTCGCCGACCGGGAGGTGCAGCGCCGGCTCGCCCTCGACCCCTTCGCGATCGAGAGCCCGATCTGCGAGGCGGACCTGCTCTATCCGCGCGTCGGGGCGTCCCGCGCGACCATCGCCTTCGGTCTCGGCGACCTGACGCCCCCCAGCGACGGGACCCCGCTGCACGCATCCGCGCCTGGAGCCGCCCGATGAGCGCCCCCGACGTGGACCTTCGGGCGTACGCGGACTACGAGCGCGACTTCCGCGAGGAGGCCGACGTCGTCGTGGTCGGCTCGGGACCCGGCGGCGCCGTGGCCGCGCGCGAGCTGGCGGCGCGCGGCCTGCGCGTGGTGCTGGTCGAGGAGGGGCCGCCCTTCACCCCGCCCGACTACGTCCAGGACGGCGGCTTCGCGATGGCGCGCACCCTGCGCGAGGGCGGGCTCCGGGCGACCCGGGGCACCGTGATGCCGACGATGCAGGCGATCGCGCTCGGCGGCGGCTCGCTGGTCAACTCGGCGATCTGCAACCGGGCTCCCGCCTTCGTGCTCGACGACTGGTGCGGCGACTACGCCCTCGAGCACACCACCCGCGCCGACCTCGACCCGCACTACGACGCGGTCGGCGCCTACCTCGGCATCGCGCCGACGCCCGATCCGGTGCAGGGGCGGCGCAACCTGCTCTTCCGCGATGGCTGCGAGAAGCTCGGCGTCAGCTGCGAGCCGATCCCGCGCAACGTGCGCGGGTGCCGGGGAAGCGGCGAGTGCTTCACCGGCTGTCGCCCGCGGGCGAAGCAGTCGATGGACATCACCTACGTGCCCGACGCGCTGCGCCTCGGCGCGACGGTGCTCACCTCGGCGCGCGTCGAGCAGGTGCTCGCCAGCGGCCGCCGCGCCGTCGGAGTGGCCGGCCGCGTGGTGGCGCCCTTCACCGGCCGGCCGGGGCACCGCTTCGAGGTCCGCGCGCGCTGCGTCGTGCTGGCGGCGGGCTGCATGGCGACCCCGGTGCTGCTGGAGCGCAGCGGCCTCGCCGGCCCTTCGGGACACAACGGGCGCAATCTCCAGTTCCACCCGGGTGTGGCGGTGATGGGGATCTTCCCCGAGGACGTCGACCCGCGCTTCGGCGCCACCCAGGGCTACCAGTCGCACCACTTCCTCGCCGAGGGCTTCAAGCTCGAGACGCTGTGGGCGCCGCCGGCGGTGCTCTCGGTGCGCATGCCCGGATCGGGCGTCGAGCTCGAGCGCCGTCTGCTCGACCTGCCCCGGCTCGCGGTGTGGGACGCGATCACCAGCTGCAATCGCTCCCTGGGTGAGGTGGTCCCGCGCCGCCGCGGCCTCGACCCGGTGCTGCGCTGGAAGCTCCACCCCCTCGACCTGCCCATCCTCAAGGAGGCGCTCTACCGGCTCGCCGAGATCTTCTTCGCCGCCGGAGCCGACTCGATCCTGCCCGGGGTGCACGGACTGCCCGACGAGATGACCTCCCTGGCTCAGGCGCGCGCCCTGCGCAGCTGCGACCTCCGGCCCGGCGACCTGGTGCTCGGCGGCAACCACGCCTTCTGCACCACGCGCATGCACGGCGACCCGGCGCGGGGGGTGGTGGACGAGTGGGGGCGCTGCCACCACCTGGACAACCTCTACGTGGCCGACTCGGGGGTGTTCCCGCGCTGCCCCTCGGTCAATCCGATGTGGACGGTGATGGCCCTGGCTCACCGGACGGCTCACGCGATCGCAGACCAGGCGGGAAGGTCCCCGGGCGCGCACGGGTTCTCCCCTCCGGGCGCCGCCGGCGCCGGCCGACTCGGGGCTACACCCGCGGGCGCGGGAGGACGATAGGAGGGCACCCCGATGGAGGAAGGGAGCCCGATGCGCCTCGCCCCGATCGCCGCTCTCGCGGTCACGCTGTGCCTCGCGCCCTCCGCCGGCCTCGCCGCCCAGCGCCGCAACAACCCGATGGTCTGCGCGCAGATCGCCAACCAGCTCGTGCACTACGACTCGTTGAAGGCCCGGGCTGCGAGCGAGGGCAACGCCGTGTGGGTCGCGCGCTTCAAGGGCAAGATCGCCGAGCTCGAGCAGGAGTTCGAGCTCTCGTGTCCCGAGCAGGCCGCGCAGGAGAAGACGCTCCAGCAGCTCGCGGAGATCCTGAAGACCGCCGGCCGCGCCGCGCTCTCCTTCTTCACCATGGGCGCATACTGATCGGGGACCTCTTCGGATACACTCGGTCGCCGACGACGATCCACGTCGCGCGCCCGGGAGTGTCCGATGAAGCTCTACGACTCGAAGCTGGCACCCAATCCGCGCCGCGTGCGCATCTTCCTCGCCGAGAAGGGCATCGAGGTCCCGACCGTCCAGGTCGACATCGGCGCCCGCGAGAATCGCCAGCCGCCCTTCCTGGCGCGCAACCCGCTCGGCGGCGTGCCCGTGCTCGAGCGCGACGACGGGCGTCACCTCGCCGAGTCGGTGGCGATCAGCCGCTACTTCGAGGGCATCCACCCCGAGCCGCCGTTGTTCGGGGTCGACGCCACCGACCAGGCGTTCGTGGAGATGTGGCAGCGGCGCATGGAGCTCTACCTGCTCTCGCAGGTGGCCGGCTGTTTCCAGAACACCCACGAGTTCTTCAAGGGACGCATCGAGCAGGTGCCGGCCTACGGAGAGGTGTGTCGGAATAACGCGATCGCGCGCCTCGGATGGCTCGACGGCGAGCTGGCCTCACGGCCCTTCGTTGCCGGGGAGCGCTACACGATCGCCGACATCACGGCCCTGGTCGCCGTCGACTTCGGTCGCGTGAGCGGGATCCGGATCGCTCCCGAGCAGAAGAACCTCCAGCGTTGGCACGAGGCGGTGTCGTCGCGTCCCAGCGCGTCGGCCTGACGCGCGGTGAAGCAGCGCACGCTCGGTCGCACCGGGATCCGCGTCTCCGAGATCGGCCTCGGCACGATGACCTTCGGCAGCATGGCCGACGAGGCGACGGCGCACCGTTGCCTCGACCGCGCCTTCGACGCCGGGGTCGACTTCGTCGACATCGCCGAGGTCTACCCGGTGCCGCCGGATCGCTCCCATGCCGGCGTCAGCGAGACGATCTGCGGCAAGTGGCTCGCCGGCCGCCCGCGCGACGCGGTGATCGTCGCCACCAAGGTGGCCGGCCCCGGCGGCGGCTGGTTCCGCGGACCGGTGCGCGAGGGGAAGACCGCCCTCGACCGCCATCACATCGAGCGCGCCGTCGAGGCGAGCCTGCGCCGCCTGGGCACAGACTACATCGACCTGTACCAGACCCACTGGCCCGACCCGGACGTGCCGATCGAGGTGACGCTCGAGGCGCTCGACCGACTCGTCGAGGACGGCAAGGTGCGCGCCGTCGGCTGCTCGAACCAGTCGGCCTGGGGGCTTGCGCGCAGCCTGTGGATGGCCGACGCCCACGGCACCGTGCGCTACGAGACGATCCAGAACAACTACGGCCTGCTCAACCGCCGCTTCGAGGACGAGCTCGCCGCCCTCTGCCGCGACCAGCAGGTGAGCCTGCTGCCCTACAGCCCGATCGGCGGCGGCGTGCTGTCGGGGAAGTACGGCCGGGACGCGTGGCCCGAGGGCGCCCGCTTCACGCGCTACCGCGACCACGACCCCCGCACCCAGACGATGACCGAGCGCTTCCTCAACGATGCCACCCGGACGATGGCCGCGAGCGTCCACGCGCTCGCCGCCGAATGCGGGATCCACCCCGTCACCTTCGCCGTGGCCTGGACGCTCTCGAAGGACTTCGTCGGCTCGACGCTGGTCGGCGTGACGAGCGAGGACCAGCTCGACGTTCACCTGGCGGCCGCCGAGACCGCGTTGCCCGCCGAAGCGATCGCCGAATGCGACCGGCTCTCCCGTGAGATCCGCTACCCGATGGGCTAGCGCCGTCGCGGCGGCGGCGGCGTGGACGGCGCTCGCCCCGACGCCCGCCTGCGCCGGCGGCCGCGGCGCCGACGGCGACTTCGACCAGCGCACCTCCTCCCACTTCGTGCTCTACCAGGACGTCGCGATCGACGAGACGGGCGGCTTCCGCGGCTCCCGGCGCTTCGAGCAGCAGGTGCTCGGGGAGCTCGAGCGCGCCTACGACGACCTCGACCACTGGCTCGCCCTCCGGCCCCGACGGCGGATCGACGTGGTCGTCTACGACCCGCAGGTCTTCGACACCCACTTCGGCGGCGCCTTCCGTTTTCCGGCCGCCGGCTTCTACCAGGGCGTGATCCGGATCCGCGGCGACACGCGTCTCACCGAGGACCTGTCGCGGGTGCTCCACCACGAGCTCGTCCACGCCGCCCTCGACGCGGCGGCTCCCTCCGTCGTGCTCCCGGGCTGGGTGAACGAGGGCACCGCCGAGTGGTTCGAGGTGCGCACGCTCGGCCAGCGCGGGCTTTCCGAGGGCCAACGCGCGGTGCTGGCGCGCCTGAACCGCGCCGGCGAGCTGCACGGACTGGCGGCGCTGTCGGTGCCGAGCTTCGCCGGCATGGGACCGCGCGCGGCACAGATCGCCTATCTCCAGTCCTATGCCCTGATCGACTACCTCGCGCGCGCCGACGGCGATCAGGACCTGGCGCGCTTCCTCGGCGACCTGATCGACAGCCGCAACCTCGACCGCAGCCTGCGCCGCGTCTACCGCCTCGACGCCGCGACCCTCGAGCGGCAGCTGCTGGAGTCCTTGAACTGATGCGCCGGGTTGCCGCTCCGCTCGCGCTCGCCGCGCTGCTCGCATCGCTCGCCTGCCAGCGCTCCGACACCTTCGAGGCCTCGGGCGTGGTGCGCGGCGTGCGCGCCGCCGAGGGGCAGGTGACGATCGAGCACGGGGACATCGAGGGACTGATGCCCGCGATGACGATGAGCTTCGACGTCGCCGACCCGACCCTGCTCGAGGGGCTCGAGCCCGGCCAGTACGTGGAGTTCCGCCTGCGCCGGCGCGACGGGAGCTTCGAGATCGACCGGCTCGAGGCGCCGGAGTCGGAATCGGGAAGCGCAGGCGCAAGCGGTACCGCCGCCCCGGACGCGCTCGCCGCCGCGCGCGATCTCGCGCCCGACTTCTCGCTCGTCGACCAGCGCGGCGAGCCCTTCACACTGTCCTCGCTGCGCGGCGGCCCCGTGCTCGTCGACTTCGTCTTCACCCGCTGCCCCGGTCCGTGTCCGATCCTCACCGGCCTCCACCGCGACGTGCTCGCGGGCCTGTCCGAGGACGCACGGGCGCGGGTGCACTCGGTGTCGATCACGCTCGACCCGGCCTACGACACGCCCGAGGTGCTGCGCGCCTACGCCGAGGCGAGGCACCTCGACACCGAGGGCTGGACCTTCGTCACCGGCCCGGTCGACGAGGTCGACGCCGTGGTGCGCGCCTGGGGCGTAGGCCGCGTCCGCGGCCCCGACGGCGGGATCGAGCACACCGTCGCCACCTTCCTGGTCGACGCCGACGGCCGGATCGCCAAGCGCTACCTCGGCCTCGACCACGACCCGGCGGAGATCCGCGCCGACGTGGAGGCGCTGCTCTAGATGGAGCGCGGCGAAGCCGCGCGGAGTCGAACGGTGGCCTCCGAGGTCTCGGCGAGGATCGGAGGCATCGAGTCTCCGGGGCGGCTCCTGGAGCCGCTGCCAGCCGCCCGCCGCCGCGGCGCGCTCGAAAATCGCCGCCCGAACGCGTCACCCCGGTGACGACCCCCGTCACTCGGCCGAGGACGCCGCGGCACGTGGCGCCAACGATCTGGCGCCCTCGTCGTGGCGACGCAGGCGCGTCGAGCGCCCGGTGCGCGTCGTGCTGGTGCCCGACGAGACCACGCTGGCGCAGCTGCGCATGGCCATCGGCGAGGAGCACGTGGTCGCGGCGACCGATCAGGCCTTCGCCTTCGCAGACGGCTGGATCCTGGCGGCGCGCAAGGGCTCGGTGTTCGAGCTGATGGGTGAGCTCGGCTGGCGCATGCGGCCCATCGAGTTGGCGACCCGCGCCGAGCTGATCGGCGAGCGCCACACCCTCTCACCGTTCGGCGACGACGGCGGCGACACTCCAGCTGCTCGAAGCACTGCGCGTCTGCGGTCCTCTCGCCCACGGCATCGGGTGATCGCTGGCGCTCCTCCATCCCGGGGCGCGTGGGCCTCCTCGGGAGGAGGGGGCTCGGCCGGAGGGGCCGACCGTGCGTCGGTGCGGGCGTGGAGCCCTCAGCGAGCGAGCGTGGGCCCCGGGTGCGCGGAGAGCCGCTTCCAGCCCACCCCCCGCCGCCGCGGCGCGAACAGCTCCGGGTGCAGCATCTCGCACAGGATCGCGAGGGAGTCGACCAGCCGCGGGCCGGGTCGGTTGAAGTAGGCGTTGCCGTCGGCGACGTAGAGGCGGCCCTCGCGCACGGCGCGCAGGGCGGCGAAGTCCGGTCGCGCCAGCAGCGGCGCGAGCTCTTCGTGGGTGCGCTCCAGGTCGAAGCCGCAGGGCAGGGCGACGATCGCGTCCGGGTCGCCGGCGGCGAGCTCGGCCACGGAGATCCACGGCGAGTGGGCGCCCGTCGCGCCGAAGATCGGGTCCCCCTGCGCGATCGCCACCAGCTCGGGCACCCAGTTGCCCGCCGCCATCGGCGGGTCGAGCCACTCGAGGCAGGCGGTGCGCGGGCGCGCGGCGGCGCGGCCGGCGCGCTCGCCGAGGTCGGCGACGCGCGAGGAGAGCCCGGCGGCGAGCGCGCGGCCGCGACCCCCCGCGCCGAGCGCGAGGGCCACGCGCTCGAAGTCCTCCCACACGTCGGCGAGGGTGGCGGGCTCGAGGGAGACGACGACGGGAGGCGCGCCGGTCCAGTCGCCGAGGGCGGCCTCCAGGTCGGCGGGGCTGGCCGCGCACACCGCGCACTGGCTCTGGGTGAGGATCACGTCGGGGGCGAGGGCGCGCAGGCGCTCCGCGTCCACGCGGTAGACCGACAGGCCGTCGCGCACGAGCTGCTTCACGCGATCGTCGATCGCGCGGCTGGCGGCCCGGACGTCGAGCTTCGGCGCGGTGAGCGCGGGCAGGGCCCCGACGCCGGCCGGGAAGTCGCACTCGTGGCTGCGGCCCACCAGCGCGTCGCGGAAGCCGAGCGCGCAGGCGATCTCGGTCGCGCTGGGCAGGAGCGAGACGATGCGCAGCGTGGCGGCCTCCCGGAGGTCCCGCCGACGGTAGGACACGATCGCTTCGGCTACGATCCCGCGCGCCGATGGACGCGCTGGCTCCCTTCCACCCCGTCGTGCGCGCCTGGTTCGAGCGCCGCTTCCCGCTCGGACCCAGCGAGCCCCAGGAGCGCGGCTGGCCTGCGATCGCGAGCGGTCGCGACACGCTGATCGCCGCGCCGACGGGAACCGGGAAGACGCTGGCCGCCTTCCTGGTGTGCATCGATCGTCTGCTGCGCGACGCCGCGCGCGGCCCGCTGCCCGAGGGCACCGACGTCGTCTACGTCTCGCCGCTGAAGGCGTTGGCCGTGGACGTGCGCGAGAACCTGCTCGCGCCGCTCGCGGAGATCCGCGCGCTCGCCGCCGACCGCGGCCTGGCGCTGCCCGAGATCCGCGTCGAGACGCGCTCGGGCGACACGCCCGCGTCGCGCCGCGCCGCGATGCGCAAGCGCCCGCCCCACATCCTGATCACCACGCCCGAGTCGCTCTACCTGATGCTCACCGCCGAGGGCAGTCGCGAGACGCTGCGCACCGCGCGCACGGTGATCGTGGACGAGATCCACGCCACGGCGCGCGACAAGCGCGGCTCCCACCTCGCGCTCTCCCTCGAGCGTCTGGAGGCCCTGTGCGGCCAGCGGCCAGCGCGGATCGGCCTGTCGGCGACCCAGCGGCCGATCGATCGCGTGGCGCGGCTGCTGGTGGGTGTCGGCGATCGCGGGCCCGAAGGCGCGCCGCGCTGCGAGATCGTCGACACCGGGCACCGCCGCGCCCTCGACCTGGCCGTCTGCGTGCCCGGGAGCGAGCTCGGCGCCGTGGCGTCGATGGAGCAGTGGGGCGAGATCCTCGATCGGATCGCCGCGCTGGTATCGGAGCACCGCACCACGCTCGTGTTCGCGAACACCCGCCGCCTCGCCGAGCGCGCGGCCCACCTGCTGGCCGAACGCCTCGGCGCCGAGCGCGTGGCGGCCCATCACGGCAGCCTGTCGAAGGAGCGCCGCCTGGCCGTCGAGCAGCGCCTGCGCGACGGAGAGCTGGCGGCCCTGGTGGCGACCGCCTCCCTCGAGCTCGGCATCGACGTCGGGCCCGTGGAGCTGGTGTGCCAGCTCGGCTCGCCGCGTGCCCTGGCCACGCTGCTCCAGCGCGTCGGCCGCTCGGGACACGCGCGCGGCGCCACGCCAAAGGGACGCCTGTATCCCACCACCCGCGACGAGCTCGTCGAGTGCGGGGCGCTGCTGCGCGGCATCCGGTGCGGTGAGCTCGACCGCGTGCAGCCGCCTGTCGCGCCGCTCGACATCCTCGCCCAGCAGATCGTGGCCGCCTGCGCCGCGGAGCCGTGGTCCGAGGAGTCGCTGTTCGCGCTGGTGCGCCGCGCGGCACCCTACGCCGGGCTCTCGCGCCAGGATTTCGAGGAGGTCCTCGATCTGGTCTCCGCGGGCATCGAGACCGGGCGCGGGCGGCGCGCCGCCTACGTGCACCGCGACCGCGTGAACGGCGTCCTGCGCGGCCGCCGCGGTGCGCGCCTGGCCGCGCTCACCTCGGGCGGAGCGATCCCGGACACCGCCGACTACCGCGTGGTTGCCGATCCGGACGACACCTTCGTCGGCACCGTGAACGAGGACTGGGCGATCGAGAGCATGGCCG